>CAYTJG010000515.1:0-2687 GCA_964437865.1 uncultured Bifidobacteriaceae bacterium
TGGAAGCAGGCGTCCATTTTGGACATCAGACGAAGCGTTGGAATCCCAAGATGAAGCCCTTCATCTTCGACGCGCGCAACGGAATCCATATCATCGATTTAAGCAAGACCGAGACGCAACTGCAGGCGGCGCTGAATTATCTCAGCGACGCTGTGCGCAAGGGCGGCCGGATTTTGTTCGTGGGTACCAAGAAGCAGGCCCAGCAATGCATCAAGGACACCGCCAAGGAAACCGGCCAGATGTATGTCGTGGAGCGCTGGCTGGGCGGCACGCTGACCAATTTTGTCACGGTCAAGTCTTCCATCAAGCGCCTCAAGGAAATTGAGAAGTGGACTACCGATGGAACGCTGGCCAGCTACGGCAAACAGGAACAGGCCTCCATCCGCCGCGAAGGCGCGCGGTTGGCCAAGTATTTCGACGGCATCCGCGAATTGGATAAAATGCCCGCCGCGATGTTCGTGGTGGACGTGAAGCGCGAACACAACGCCGTGGCCGAAGCCAAGAAACTCGGCGTGCCCGTGGTGGCCCTCGTGGACACGAATTGTGATCCCGATGACGCGGATATGCCGATTGCTGCCAACGATGACGCCATCCGGTCAGTGCGTTTGATTCTTCAGGCGGTGTCGCAGACCATCACCCAGGCCCGTGCGGAATTCGAAGCCAAGAAATCACGCCGGGTAAACGAAGAAGGCACGCCCGCTCCCACGCCCGTGGCGACGACCGCGCCGGTAGAGGTAGCGGCTCCCGCGGCTCCGGTAGTCCCGGCGGCTCCAGCCGCGACGCCGACGGCGGCTTGAGTCAATGTGAATTCGAGCGGCTCGGGCCCGAGGCTTGCGGGCCGCTCGGCAATCACCAATTCCCGACCATTTATGGCTGAAATTACTGCAACACAGGTGGCCAAGCTCCGTGAGATGACGGGTGCTGGCATGATGGAATGCAAGCGGGCTTTGGTAGCCGCCAAAGGCGACATCGAAGCCGCGGTGGACTTGCTGCGCAAATCCGGTGCGGCCAGCGCCGCCAAGAAGGCAACGCGCGAAGCTCGCGAAGGCGTCATCGCCCAATACATCGCCCCCGGCGGACGCTTCGGCGTGCTGGTGGAAATCAATTGCGAAACCGATTTCGTGGCCCGCAATGAGGCTTTCCGCGCCTTTGCCGACGAAATTGCGAAGAAGGTGGCGGCGGATCCAAAAGCAAATCTCGAAGCTGACCGCGAAGCGGCGGTAGGCAAGATGGGCGAAAATATAAAGATCGCGCGTAATGCGCGGCTGGAAGTCACCGGCAACGGCTTGGTGGCGGCCTACATTCACACTGGCGCCAAGGTGGGCGTTCTGGTGGAAGTTGGGGCGGGCAAAGCTGAGACTGTGGCGACGGACGATTTCAAGCAATTGGTGAAGGATATCACGCTGCAAATCGCCGCCGGATTCCCGCAGGCCGTTTCCCGCGAACAGGTTCCACCGGCAGTCATTGCCAAGGAACGCGAGATCGCGGCGCAATCAGACCGGCTGAAAGGCAAACCTGCAGCGGCCTTGGAGAAAATCCTTGCCGGCGTGCTGGAAAAATTCTTCCAGACGTACTGCCTTGTGGATCAAGGTTTTGTGAAGCGCAATTCCGAGGTGAGCGTCAAGGAACACGTGGCACAGGTCGCCAAGCAACTGGGCGACGAGGTCACCATCCGCCGCTTCGTCCGCTTCCAAGTGGGCGAAGTCGTAGCCTGAGGATTCGCCAAACTTTCAAGGCGTCCGGCAACGGGCGCCTTTTTTTTTATTTTCACCAACGATTGGTCGGGCCACGCGGCATCCAGCGGCGGGCAGCGCCTGGCATCAATGCGCTTTGGGCAGGGCTGGCGCGGACAACTTGTTCACCGGCACGGCGAGAGTCAGTTTAATTGGTGAACAACTCGTCGGCGAAGGTTTGTGGCCGCTTTGATTTTACGGGCGAGTTAGCACTGCACGTCGATCAGGTGCTGGCGATTTTTGGTGGATAACTTGTGCATATCAAAGGGTGGGCAGATTGGGGGATTGTGTTATTATGTTATCGGTTCATTGAAAGAACGAAGCGGGCGGTGGAGAATAAAATCGACATTGCACGTTTCAAGATACCCCCAGGCGACTGGGGAAAAGTCGGTTCAGGCTGGTTGATCCGACTCCTCCGAGACCGGGCCGAAAGACTTGGGCGCGGAGGCAAAATTCACCAGTTCCTCTGGCGGTGTTCGCACACCGTCAAATGCGAATGAGGGACTTGGCAGCAAGAGACGATTAGAAACCGTTTCGAGTTGAGTCAAGTAGTCCGGGAAAGTTTCGGTTCCGGATGAATTGCAGTCACCCAGAGGGTGAACAGCTGCTACTGCGCATCAGCACGGTGCGGACGGCTCTGGCGGGAACAATTGAATTGAGACCGCCCAGCGAAAGACGCCGAAAGGCGGACAAAGGGAGCGAACGCATCGGGAAGAACACTGGATCTCGGCAGGTTCCGTGAAAAACTTCCGGTCGCTGGCGATGTTAAAAACGACACCGCTGGACTGTGAGATAGAAGGCAGCTTGAGAGTGAAGAGGCGAGACCCGTGGCCGCGGGCGAACGCATCGCCAAAAGCGATGGCTGACCCGGGGCCAGTGGTCAAGACGCGAAAACAGATTCGCAGGCGTGTCTTGACCTGGTTTGCAGGCCGGTGGCGCAACCACCAGCCGAAG
>CAYTJG010000516.1:0-2667 GCA_964437865.1 uncultured Bifidobacteriaceae bacterium
TTGCTGGAAGCCGTGCGCTACGTGGCCGCCCAGCTCCGGCAGAAGATCCCCACCGCCATTTTGAACCGCACGCTGCGCGATGCCGTGGAGCGCCGCCAGCCGATTAGCGCCCAGGGGCACCGGCTGAATTTTTATTACGCCACGCAAGTCCGGCTCTCGCCGCCCACCTTCCTGCTGTTCGTGAACCGCGACGAAATATTCTCCGACCAGTACAAGAAGTATCTGGCCGGCGAAATGCGCACCGCCTTCGGCTACGAGGGTTGCCCCTTGGTGCTGGTACCCAAGCCCAGGCCAAAAACCATCGATCCCGTGCGCAAGTCCAAGCCTGAACTCGCCAAGCCGCAGTATCGGCCGCTTCACGGCCGTCGTGCCGGCCGCGTCCACGGTCAAGGCCGGCCGGCGGCTCGCCGGAAACAGCAAGCCGGCTCCGAGCGTCGGTTTCGGGTCTCGCGTCGCAACAAAGGTGGCGGCTCCGGCGCTGGAACCGGAAAATAATCCCGAATTCCGCCGGCCACCCATCACGCCGCGATTCGTGGCCGGGCGCGCACCCGGCCGCACCGAATCGCCAAATTCTTCAAGAATATCGTTTGCGTGACTTTTTTTCCAAAATCTTCTTGTAATCCACAACCCCTTGTACGAAGATACGCGTCGCCCCCAATTAGTAGGGGGCATCAATTTCTAACAAATCAGGCTAGATACCCGGTTTACGTTGAAATTGGATGGCTTTTTGACGCCCGGCAGCCTTGGTCCTTACTACCGCCGCCGGGTTAGCGTTTGATTAAAAACAGGATTACACCATGATTGATGCACGTGAGGACGTCTCGACTTCAGCTCCGAAAAATGTCGGCCGTCGCCAACCCAAGTTTTCGGCCGGCCGCTCGGTAAAACCCACCAAACAAGAAAAGAAAATGATGCGCATTCAGCGTGTGTTCAGCGACGCCAAGGTGAAGCCCTTCGATCAGCTCGAATGGGACAAGCGCACCGCGGAAATCACCGATGACGCGGGCAAGGTCATCTTCAAACAGGAAAACGTGGAGGTGCCCAAGTCCTGGTCGCAACTGGCCACCAAGGTGGTCGTCTCCAAATACTTTTACGGCGAACAAAACACGAGCGAACGGGAAACGTCCGTGCGACAGCTCATTCACCGCATCGCCCGCACCATGGCCGACTGGGGCGTGGCCGATGGTTATTTCAGCAAGGCCGACGGCGAGGTCTTCTGCGACGAACTCGCCTGGTTGTGCGTCAACCAATACGGGGCCTTCAATTCGCCCGTGTGGTTCAACGTGGGCTTGTACCACCAATACGGCGTGGGCAAAAAATCGGGCAAGGGCAACTGGTATTTCAACCGCCAGACCGGCCAGGCCGAGCGGGCGGCCACCCAGTACGAATTTCCCCAAGGCAGCGCCTGCTTCATCCAGTCTGTCAACGATGACATGGAGTCGATCATGCATCTGGCCTACAGCGAGGCGATGCTGTTCAAGTACGGTTCGGGAACCGGCACGGACCTTTCGCCCATCCGGTCCAGCCGCGAGAAGCTGAGCGGCGGCGGCCGGCCGAGCGGCCCGATGAGCTTTTTGAAGGTGTACGACCAGGTGGCCAACGTGGTGAAGTCCGGCGGCAAGACGCGGCGGGCGGCCAAGATGAATACGCTGCGCGATTGGCACGGCGACATCGAGGAATTCATCGACGCCAAGCAAAAAGAGGAGAAGAAGGCCTGGGCGCTGATCGAACAGGGCTATGACGGCAGCTACAATGGCGACGCCTACGGCAGCGTCATGTACCAGAATGAAAATCTCTCCGTGCGGGTGAGCGATGAATTCATGCAAGCCGCGCTGACCGGCAAGGAATGGTGGACGCGGTCGGTCACCACGGGCAAGCCGCTCGAAAAGAAGGACGCCGGCAAATTGCTGGAAAAGATCGCCGGGGGCACCTGGATTTGCGGCGATCCCGGCGTGCAATACGACGGCGCCATCCAAAAATGGCACACCTGCAAAGGCACCGAGCCGATTCATTCCACCAATCCGTGCAGCGAATACGTGTTCGTCAACAACACCGCCTGCAATCTCGCCTCGCTGAACCTCATGAAGTTCAAGCGCGAGGACGGCACGTTCGACATTGAACGCTTCAAGGCCGCCGTCCGCATCTTTATCACCGCGCAGGAAATCCTGGTGGACAACGCCAGCTACCCCACCAAGGACATCGCGGAGAATTCGCATATCTTCCGCACGCTCGGGTTGGGCTACGCCAATCTGGGTTCGCTCTGCATGAGCTATGGCCTGCCGTACGATTCGGATGAAGGCCGCGCGCTCGCCGGCGCCATCACCGCCCTTATGACGGGGCACGCCTACGAACAGAGCGCGGAAATCGCCGCCAACCTGGAACCCTTCCCCGGCTACCACGATTCCCGCTGCGCCGGCGTCAAGCAGACCGTGTCGCCGGACAACGTGGCCTCCATGCTCGGCGTCATCGAACTGCATCGCAACGCCGTGGAGGAAATCCATCCCAGCGAGGAATTCGGCTATCTCAAGGACGCAGCCCGGCAAAGCTGGGACCGCGCGCTGACGCGCGGCCGGCAGGTCGGCTACCGCAATGCCCAGGTCACCGTGCTCGCGCCCACCGGCACCATCGCCTTCCTGATGGATTGCGACACCACCGGCGTGGAACCCG
>CAYTJG010000517.1:0-2653 GCA_964437865.1 uncultured Bifidobacteriaceae bacterium
ATTCGCCCTCGATGCCCAGCACGGGGAACTTGTTCGGCACCACGCGCACGCGCCAACCGGGCTGATCGCGGCCGCCGCTGTTGCGATAGGCCAGCACCTCCGGCGGCGTCTTATGTTCGTTGCCGTAGCAAAACGGACAGACTCCGTGGCTGGCGGGCGTGACCTGTTGACGGATAAAGTCGCTGGGCCGCTTGGCGCGATCGGTGGCGATGATGACCCATCGCCCGGTGACGGGATCCTTACGTAATTCTGGCAACTGGGAAAGAGCCTCCGCAACGGACGGAACTCGGCAACAAACGATTATAGCTGAGTGCTGCTTGCGCTACATGGGGACGGGGCACGGGCATCGAAGATTCTCCACTGAGACCACGGAAGCGTGAACGACAGGTGCCTAAATCTCGGAAGCGGGCAGCATGGCGACGCCGACTACACGCGCCTGGCCGGCTTCCTGCAAGAAGACCACGATCCTCTGGCCGGCGGCGCCGGACGGAAAATCAACCACGCGAGAGAACGTCCCGTGGCGTTTCACTGATCCGATCTTGCGCAGGCTGCGAACCACGGCCACATGCGTTAGATTGCGGCCCTTATTTTCACCACGCTCCACCGTAGTCATGGCGATGTTATCCGCCAGCGCCAGCCAGACATCGGCTTCCTTCGGCGCTTCGTCAACGTCCACATTGAGGCCCCGGCCGTTGCGCGAAAGAACGATCACGGCCTTGGGACGGTCGGCAGCCTTGTCGATTTCCGCGGCCGCGCGGCGGATGTCTCCGCCCGTAAATTGCACCGCGCCATCCACTACCATTTGCGGCGTGTAGGGACCATCCAGGCCGAACTCCTTGGCGTACACTTCCTGGCGCTGCGTGAATTCCGGCGACGAGAAGCGGTCCTTCCAGCCCAGTTGGTCCCAATAGTCCACGTGTTCGCTGAGAACGATCACCTCGGAATCGAGCTGTTGGAGATGACGGTCGGCCGGCGGGCAACTGGAGCAGCCCTCGGAAGTGAAGAGTTCCACCAGCACCGGCATTTTGACCGGATCGGCAGCTACGGCTGACAGGGCGATGCACGTGGCAACAAGAAACAGATTGCGGAGCATGACCGGCTATGCCTTATGTTTTTTGAATTTCGAGGTCTTGTGTTTGGCCATTTTGGGGGTGGAAGTCTTGTGCTTGGCCACCTTGGGACTTTTGTGGACCTCACCCTTGGCCGCGCTCTTCGAGTGCTTGGCGGCCTTGGGCGTGTTGACGGCGTGCTTGTGCACCTTAGGCGCCTTGGGGGGCTTGTCGGCGGCAGCCGCCACCCCGCACGCCAGCATCAACGCCAATAATAGGGACCGCACCCTCATAAACTCATGATATTCGGTAGATGACTGAACCACAACCACATCTTTAGGAAACTAACCACCGTTAGAATTACGCAACACCAGGACGCAGCCTGCCACAGACCCTCGGTTGGGCCGGCAGCGCGCGGAGTTTCGGCGAAATAGGCCACCACGAACCCGGCCGCCATGCCGCCGATGTGAGCGTAATTGTCGACCGCGGGAATCAACAGGCCCCATATCAGGGTGTACACCGCCCAGCGAATATACATGCCGCGGATGGCGTTGCCGGCGGGATTGCGGTGCCGCACGCCGAGCGCGATCATGGCGCCGATCAGCCCGCACAATCCGGCCGAAGCGCCGATCGAAATCCCGGGATTGAAAACCGCGCTGGCGTAGAATCCGGCCACGGTGCCCACGAAGTATATCACCCACATGCGGCTGGCGCCGTAGATGGCTTCCACCTGCGCGCCGAGGTCGAAAAGTACCCAGGAATTCATGAGGATATGGAGTAGGCCGCCGTGCAGGAACCCGGCGGTCACCAGGCGCCACCATTGGCCGTCGATATCGCGCAACCCGATCTTGGCGCCGAAGGCATAGAGCACCCGGCCGTCGATGTCGCCCCATCCGCTGCTCACCCCCGCCTTGACGCAGAACAGCAACGTGGCTATAAACAAACCGGCGTTGATGAGCAGAATCAGCATGGTATTGAAGCGGGCATGCGGGATGAATCCCCCGATCGCGGCTCCCACGTTGGCGCGTTCGGCATAGCGCGGGCCCACTGCCTCATTGCAGTACGGGCAAATCTTGTCTTTATCGGTGATAAATGCCCGGCAATGCGGGCACATGCGGCGTGGATCCATCTCCACCCATCATACAACCTTGACGATTTTCACCTGCGAAAAGACGGCCGATTGTCGCACTTATGGCCCGCATCTTCGCACGCCGCGACGATTCTCGCGCACCGAAGCCGCTGAGACGCTGATCCCCTGGATAATCGCGCCTCGGTGGCCTCCGCCACCTCTGTGCACTCCGGTTTGACTTTGTTTTTTCTCAGGCGGCGGCCCAAAGGGCGGGTGCCTAACGGTTTTAGGGGATTAGTCGCCAGGAAACCGCTCCCTTGCGGTCGCGGCTCGGTAAGTTGCTGCCAACGTGCGACACCCGTTACTGAGCCGCGACTGCAAAGGAGCGGTCGGGGTTCAGTACGAGGGAGCCCCCAGATCAGTTAAGCTCCCCCAAAGGGTGCCCCGGTAATCGGCCAAGGCCAATTGGTGGTAACGTATGCCTTCCGTATGGACCACCACAGCAAATTCCTTCTGGCCGATAGCCAGATTCCCA
>CAYTJG010000518.1:0-2647 GCA_964437865.1 uncultured Bifidobacteriaceae bacterium
TCCCGGTCAACCATCCTCCTTCGCCAAGGCTACGGAGGACAGGAGGGCGTGTTTCGGGGTGTTCTTTCAACCCAACACGTCCAGTTCGCTTTCGGTAAGGGGTGCGACTGTTCCAGCTATGTCAGGGCGCAGGATAACACCGTCTCCCCACCGTCGCAACCGCAAAAGGCCAAGCGGAAAGCCCGAACGTTTTTTGACAGAATTTACAAAATGGACCAAATGGGGATTCTGTTCATTCGGTCCTTCTGTCTAAATTTGCGGGATTGCCATGATGCGGGCAAGTGCTAGAATTCCCGCCGCATGATCCGGCGCGTCATCCTGTTTTGGCTGCTGGTGGCACTCACCACCGGCCAAGCACTCGCCTGGATGGCGCGGCCCACGAGCCAGGTTTGCAGCGGCTCGCCCAGCGGCCCGTTTGTTTACGCCACCAACTTCCTGGTCCAGGCCACCACCAATTTTTATGACGCCGCCGGACGCGTGTTGACGAACGTCAATGCGCTGGGCGAAACCACGATCACCCGGATGGACGCCCTGGGCCGGGTCACCACGAACCTGATTTACAGCAGTTCCGGCGCGCTGGTGCGCGAGCAATACACCATGTATTCGGCCGACCACAACAGCGTCACCGTCACGGACGGGTCGGGGGCCGGGGCCGTCAGCCACACCACCTGGACGGACGCCGATGGCCGGGTGGTGCTGGCCGTCGCCAATCCCGCGACCAATGCGACGGAGTTTACACTGAACCAATATGACTTGGCCGGGAACCTCATTTCCGCCCAGCACGACTCCTCCGTCAGCGGCGTGGTCTCCAACTGGACCACCGCCACTCTGAGCTATGATGGCCTGAACCGGGTCACCGGCAAAGTTGACCGGGACGGGGCGTTGACCACCTACGCGTATAACCCGCTGGGCGACCTGACCAACCGCACCATGCCCGGCAACTTGCAATGGCAAGCGACCAATAACAATGCCGGTCAGATATTGCAGGAGCGGATTGTCAGTACCAACGCCGCCACCCGCACCAACACCTACGTCTATTTTGCCAGCGGCAGCCCCTTGGCCGGTTTGCTGCAATCCAAGACGGACGGGCGGGGCGTGACCTGTGCCTACGCGTATGATGACCAACTCCGCGTCCTCACCAACACCTATGCCGGTTCCCTGCCGGAACAAAACCTGACGACCACCCTGCAATACGAGCCGCGCGGTTTTGTCACCAACATCAGCGAGCAGTTCGCGAGCACCAACACCGGCCCGGCGACCGGTGACCAGCGCCAGTATGACCCCTACGGCCAATTGATTTCCGAATTGGTCAGCAACGGCCCGGCGTGCTACACGGCGGGCCAGACGTGGAATGCCGCCGGACGGCGCATGGGGCTGACCCTTGACGGCACGCCTTACAGTTTCAACTCGCGGGCGGATGGGGCGTTGACCTACGCCAATGATTCCACCGGCAGCGGCAGTTACAGTTATGACACCGCCGGTTTGCTGACCAACCGAAGCGTGGGGACGCGGATGACCGGCATTACGGCCCGCGACGGCGAGGGCCGTCCGTTGGCCATCGCCACCACCGTCAGCGGGGTTACGCCATTGACGGAAACGCTGGCCTGGTCGCCGGACGGTCTGCTGACCAGTGACACGCTGAACCGGCCGGATTTCATGGATTCACGCGCGTATGCCTATGCCAATGCCAGCCGCCGGTTGATTCAGGAGCAGCAAAACCTCAACGCCGGCGCAACCTACACCAACACGCTGGCGTATGACAACGGCCAGCCCGGCGGGCCGGGGGTGCTCACGCTCCTGGGGTCGGCCACCGGCACCTCCAACCGTTGGACGGGCGGCACGGACGCCTTTTCACGCGTCGCCACCGCCACCAACACCACCATTGCCTTTGCGGCCTACGGCCACGTCAACGGCCAGGCCACGCTCAACGCGTATTTGGACCAGCAGCCGATTCCCATCACGGGCATTGGCACCAACGCCATGGTGTGGAGTTCGATGATGGAACTGACGCCCGGGGCGCATCAATTGACCGTCAGCGCCCTGCATCCCAGCGGCGTGTTCACCGCCTGGACGACCAACTCGCTGGTCAACCACCTCACCAACCAAACCACCGTTGACACCTTTGATGCCGCCGGGAACATCACGCTCCGCGTCTGGCGCAATGCCAGTGGCGCGACCAACCGCACGCAAACGCTGTCGTGGGACGCGCGCGGACGGCTGCACGCCGTGACGGAACGGGATGCGAGCAATTCGGGTTACAACTGGACGGCCACCTATGACGGTCGGAGCCGCCGAATTTCCACCACGAGCATACTGGTGACCAACGGCGTGGTGTTGAGCACCCTGCCGACGACCATCAACTCCTATTACGACCCGCAGGTGGAATTCCTGGAACTGGGGGTGTCCTACGGCGAGACGACGGAATGGAAACTGTACGGGCCGGACCAAAACGGCCGCTACGGTGGCTTGAACGGCACCGGCGGGTTGGATGGGGTGTCGCCGTATCTGAATACGTTCGCGCCGATCATCAGCGATTTTCGCGGAAACGTGTTGGCCGTGGTGACCAACGGAGTCATCGCCTGGAATCCGGCGCGCCCCACCGGTTACGGGGCCGTGCCGGGTTACCGCCCGGTGCCCCTGGCGAATG
>CAYTJG010000519.1:0-2616 GCA_964437865.1 uncultured Bifidobacteriaceae bacterium
CGGTGTAGACCACCGAGACTCCGCCGGCCGGGCTCAGGTCGGGTCCCAGGGCGGTGACCGTGAAAGCCTCCGGAAAGCCGATGGGCACCGTGTTCATGGGTGCCGTAACCAGCGTGAGCGCGTCGCCCGTGCCCGAGTCGTAGCTCACGCCGCCGGAAATAATGGCTGCCGCGTAGTAAATGGGCAGGTCGTCGACTTCCACATCCACCGAGCCGGCGACGCCGGCCGGCGCCGGGGGTGCAATGGCCGTGATCTCGTTGGGCGAGATGCTGGTGACCAAGGCAGGCTGGCCGCCGACCAGCACCGTGTCCGCCAGGCGAAAGCCCATGCCGTGAATCACGATAGGCCCCCCGGCAGCCGGCAGCCGCTGCGGTAAGACGGTGTCCGCGTAGAGCACCCAGCCTTCGTAGGCGTAGTCCGGGCGGCCGTCGCCGCGCTCGTCGGCAACGCCCAGGCGCACCACATCGTCGCCTGACGCTGTGACCCGCAGCCAGCTTTCGCCCACGGCCCAGCCGTTCAGCCCGGCTCCCGCGCCCACCGCCGTAGCCCCCACCGGATCGAAGGCGTCCCAAACGCCCAGGGCCGGCATGGCCTTCAAGTTCGTCGGCGCGCCGCTCTCGTCCACGGCTTCGGTCACCACCGTGAAAGTGCGTCCGCCACGCACTGGAAACATGAACCAGTCGGTCTGGCCCACCTGGCTCAGCCGCCCGCTCCAAAGCCCGCTGGGCGCCAGAATCCGTGGCTCGGCCTGCGTCCCGATCGCGTCCTGGTAGCCGCCAGCCGCCGAGTTTTCGGCAGTAACGGCAAGCGTCTGCGAGCCACCTGCCGCCATCGCCGGTGTCAGTATCGCCTGCAACGTTCCCGAAGGCTCCGGCGAGCCGTCAAGATACGGGCCAACAGAAGAAGTGAGCATGTCCATGGGACTCACCGCTTCAAAGGTGACCAGGTAAGCCGCCGCAGTCATTCCAGGGGGCAGCGGCATTCCACTGAGGTCGAAGAATCCCTGCATTGCCGCGTCGTTCGATCCCCACATGGTCAGCGGGTTTCCGTTCGCGTCGGCGAACCCGGTCACCGGGTTGCCGTGGTTGCCGTTGAAATAGGAGCCGGAGACAAAGCTCACCGTGTACTGGTAAAGCGGGTTTCCGTTCGCGTCCAGCGGCCGGGCCACAACGTTCACGCCCTGCATTCCCGCGCCGGTCAAAAAGCTGATGGTCCCCTGGATGGAAACGGTGTTGGCCGCGGTCGTTTGCTTGCTGGGAAAGCTGGCCAGGTTGCCGGCGGTGATGGGATAGATGCGGTTCAGCGCTGCGATATCGTCCCACCGCAGCACCGTGGGGTCGGGGATGCAAGCGCCTCCACCGGCCGAGCAAAGTCCGCTCTCCGGCTGCATCACCGGCCAGCCCAGCGTGCCGCCCACCTCGCCGTTCTGGAGCGCGCCGGGGTTCACCTGCGCGTAGTCCAGGCCGAGAATACGGCCGAAAGCCCGCTCCAACTCGAAGCTCATCATCTCCAGCAGGTTGGCGTTGGTGGCGCACAGGCCATTGAGCAGGATGATGCCGTGGGCGATGGTCGCATCCGGGTTGACGTTGTCTAACCAGGTGAAAACGCCGTTGTTCTGGCAACTGATGGGCTGGCTGGCTCCGGAGCCAAAGACGGCGTTGATGACCGAGCCGTCCGCATCGAAAATCACGCCCAGCGGAAAACTGGTGGCCGTGGGCGTCACGTCAGCCGGCTGGATGATGACGCCCACCTGGTTGGTCTGCTCGCCTGTCACCGTGAAGTTTGTGTCGCTTACGACGATGTTCGCGCCGCTGACGTCCTCATTCAGCGGGCCTTTGTCGGTGAGCACGACCCCGGCTGTCGGAACCGCGCTCCAGAGGGCAGCCGCCGCATCCACCATGGCTTTCGCCTGCTGGTTTGTGACCGTGCTGTTCAACGGCCCTTGATCGACGTAGTAGTTCACCTGCCCCTGGGCCCAGTGCACCGGCTGGCCCACCACTCCGGAATTGAAGTAGCTGACCCCCGCGACGTATTTCGGCCCGCCGGCCACAGCCGCCGCCGGAGCCAGCAGCAGAAGCAAGCCCGGAAGCCAGGCTGAACGATGCGCAAGTTCGAAGAAGAAGTCGGACACGGGCGGGCTCCAGCGTTTGATTGCCGGCTCGCCTTGGAACTGTCCAATCAAGTTCTATGGAGGATCTAAGGCGGCCACAGCTTTCTCATCGGCCAGGGCTGGCCCGGACTAGAGAACTCTAAGTAACAAGAGGCTCTCATGGGCTTTTTCTTATTGCCCCGGCCTTGGACACTGACAGCCGGGCCTGCCTCTTACACGTTTTCTGCGAAAAGAGTGGTAGATCATGAACAAGGATGAAGGGCCGGATCAATACGAAAGAGCGCAAACCGGATGTGTCAGCTAACAGAAGCCATATCGCGATGGAAGAGCCGTTTTGTTTGGGGGGGGATGCAGCGAATCAGAGCGGAGCGATGGCGGCCAGGCAAGAACCGTGGCTCTCAGAAGCCAGCGGCCTCACAAGCTCACGCATCCCGGATATTGAGAGGGAACGGCCCTAGCCCGCATTTCTCACAAGCGCGTTGTTGATTGCGGTGCCAGTAGATAGA
>CAYTJG010000520.1:0-1765 GCA_964437865.1 uncultured Bifidobacteriaceae bacterium
CGGTGACGGCCATAGGCTCCGAGGTGCGCTCGCTCGAGGTGGGCCAGCGCGTGGGACTGGGCTGGCAATCGAATTCCTGCGGAGTGTGCGAATGGTGCACGCGCGGGATGGAGAACCTTTGCCCAGCGTCGGAAGGAACCTGCGTCCACCGGAACGGCGGCTATGCGGACCGGGTGCGGGCCAATGCGCGCTTTGTGATTCCGATTCCGGACGCGCTCGAGAGCCAGCAGACGGCTCCGCTGCTCTGCGGCGGCATTACGGTGTATAACCCGCTGCGCACGCATGGCGTGAACCCGTCGTCGCGCGTGGGCGTTGTGGGCATCGGCGGGCTGGGACACCTGGCCATCCAGTTTGCGCGAGTTTTCGGCGCAGAGGTGACAGCGTTCTCCACGTCTGCCGCCAAAGAAGAAGAGGCGCGCGCGCTGGGAGCGCACAATTTTGTGAATACCCGCGAGTCGAAGGCCATGAAGGATGTGGCTGGCGCCATGGATTTCATCTTGAACACCGCCAACGCCGACCAGGACTGGGGCGTTTACGTGGCTGCGCTCAGGCCTACTGGAACGCTGTGTTTTGTGGGCGTTCCGCCGTCGCCGGTCAGCGTTCATGCTTTTCCGCTGATTAGCGGCCTGCGTTCGATCAGCGGCAACCCAACCGGAAGCCCTTACCGGCTGAAGGAAATGCTCGATGTGGCAGCTCGCCACGGTGTAAAGGCGACTGTCGAGTCCTTCCCCATGGCCCAGGCCAATGCGGCTATCGACAAGGTGAAGAAGAGCAAGGTGCGCTACCGGGCGGTGCTGGCGAATTAGGGGCTGGCGGAAGCTGCATTCGAAGGAATACGTTTCGCATTGATTTTGAATGGCTTAGCCACGAACTGATGGCCGCACCTGTCGGTTTGCATTTGATTGGTGGCGGATCTGACGGTTGGGTGCGCCGCCGAACAAAACTTTCTTGCGAATGACCGCAACTTAACTGCTGGATTGTTGTCTGAGAGAACAGGAGCCGGATTGGGAAGAGATTCCCAGGAGCCGGCAGTGCTGAGACGGAGGTCACCTCCGGGTTCCCGGTTTGGAAAGAGCGACGGGGCAGCACAAGGAGGATGTCATGCGGAGATTTCGCCTGGTTCTGTTAACGATGCTCCTGGTTCTGCCGCTCTCAGTAGCGGCAATAGCCCAGGATGAAGATGTTGATCAAGATGTAGGAGT
This sequence comes from uncultured Bifidobacteriaceae bacterium, assembly GCA_964437865.1. Taxonomy (GTDB): domain Bacteria; phylum Verrucomicrobiota; class Verrucomicrobiia; order Limisphaerales; family UBA11358; genus UBA11358. Next base: position 1,203 of record CAYTJG010000520.1, read on the forward strand.
CGGCCCGGCGCTTGTTGCCGCTCCCATGGTCTACGCTCCTCCGGTTTGTGAATGGGGCTATTACTCGTACTACCCATATGCCTGTGCTCCCTACGGCTTTTACGGGCCCGGATGGTTCAACGGTGGGCTGTTTATCGGCGTAGGTCCCTGGTGGGGCTGGGGCTGGCACGGCGGCTGGTACGGCCATGCCGGTTGGGGTGGTTGGGGCCACGGCGGCTACGGCTATCGCGGCGGCTACGGTGCTCGCGGATATGCTGGCGGAGGCCGCGGCTATGCTGGCGGGGGCCGCGGATATGCTGGCGGCGGGCGCGGGTATGCCGGCGGTGCGCGCGGTTATAGCGGTGGAGCACGCGGCGGAGCCAGCGGCGGACATGCAGGTGGTGGTGCGCGCGGCTTTAGCGGTGGCGGCGGTCACGGCGGCGGCTTTAGTGGCGGCCATGCCGGTGGCGGCGGTGGCCACGGCGGCGGTGGTCATCGGTAACTCTTGCGGCTTTCCGAGAAAAGGCCCGTTTGCTTCGGCGGACGGGCTTTTTCCGTGTTCGCAAGTATTTTTGATGGCGCTC
>CAYTJG010000520.1:1775-2601 GCA_964437865.1 uncultured Bifidobacteriaceae bacterium
CTGTGCCGGCAAAGTGCCGACCAATCTAGAATCTGAGGGATATGGGTAACCAGGTTTTGTGCACGCAAGAGTTGCAAATTCCTCCAGATCGAATTACTATCGCGTCAAATTGCGGAGGTACTTATGAAGGCGCCATTTTTGATTGCTACGGCTCTAGGTTCGCTGGTTCTATTTGCCGGCGGTTGCAGCAGCGTAACCTACAGAGTGGCGCCTGGACCTGGATGCGGGCCGGCCAACACGCAGGAATATGCCTACGCGCTGACGGGCTACTCTGTTTCGATGTACGCGGTTGATCCTTGCTCGGGAGACCTCTTTCCGACGCATCCATCAACCATCGCGGCGGGAGGAGTGGCGCCGGATAATCCGGCCGAACAAATGGTGGCCGATCCTCTGGGCAGGTTTGCCTATGTAGCGAATCTCATTTCCAGCGGCTCTGACCTGGCAACAATCTCGATGTACACCATCGATGCCACCACGGGAGTTCTGACCGCAACATCGCCTGCCACAGTTCCAACGGGATTCTTCCCTCAGGGCATCGCCATTGATCCGGGCGGAAAATTCGTCTATACAGCCAATAGCTACGACGATACGGTTTCGATGTTCACCATCAACTCCACGACTGGGGTCCTGACGCCGACGACACCCGCAACTGTTTCGACCGGCGCAGGCACGAGTCCGATTTCCGTAACTGTTGATCCCTCCGGCAAGTTCGCTTACGTCGCGAATCAGGGTGCAAACACGATTTCAATGTTCACTATCAACTCCACCACAGGAGTCTTGACGCCAACTTCGCCCGCAACCGTGCCATCAGGCGCTTCTCCCTTCG
>CAYTJG010000521.1:0-2600 GCA_964437865.1 uncultured Bifidobacteriaceae bacterium
GCATTTTCCCGCCGCCATAAGTCGAGCCTTCGGTGCCGCAAAAAAACTCGTCCACCCCACCATCGGTGCCGTTGACCTGCCGGCACATGCTATGGATATGGCAGTCGTCACCATAATTCAAATCCAAGCTGAAGAAATCAAACTGGTCGCCGGTCTTGCGGCGGGCGCGTCCGCCAAAACCCAAGGCCGATTGCGGCGGATGGCCGATGAACCAGTTGGCCACGTCGAGATTATGGACATGCTGCTCAACGATGTGATCGCCGGACATCTCGGCGAAGCTGGTCCAGTTGTGCACCAGATAGCTGGCATCGCTCTCGTCGTTTTGGCGTTCCTTAAACCAGAGGGCGCCGCCACACCACGAGAGCGTGCCGCCAACGATCTGGCCGATGGCGCCGTTGGCCACGGCGTATTGATTGCGGAGATAGCTGCCCTGATGCCGGCGCTGGGTGCCCGCCACGATCGCCAGGCCTTTGGGCTTCGCTGTCTCGCCAATGGCGATGATCTTCCGCGCGCCGACGGGATCCACGGCCACGGGTTTTTCCATGAAAACATGCTTTCCCGCCGCGATGGCGGCTTCGAGATGCACCGGCCTGAACGCCGGCGGCGTGGCCAGTAGCACCAGGTCAATCGGCTGGGCGAGCAACTGGTGGTAGCCGGCGGGGCCGGTAAAAACTCGCTCGGCGGGCGTCTGGTATTTTTTGGCGGTGTCGTTGGCCCGGTCGGGGAAAAAATCCGCCAGGGTGTAGACGTCGATTTCATGGCCCAGCACTTTGGCCGCCTCGAGAATATTTTCCAACGCGCCGTTGCCGCGCCCGCCACAGCCGACGAGGCCGATCTTGAATTTGCGCACCGCGCTTTGCGCCCGGACATTGAAGACCGGCAGGGCGGAGACGACGGCGCCGGCGGCGACCACGTTCTTGATGAATCGGCGGCGGGGCATGCTGGGGGAGTTGTTCATATAAGTATGTTTCGTATGCTAGACGGATCCATGGGTGCTTTGGTAAAAAACATTTTTCCACCGGGATTGTCAAGGACAACGGCAATCCTGGCTCCATTCGAACGCGAATCTGCGCTTGTTCACCGCCGGGCCGCGTGCTAGAAACGGCCATGCACAAGAACTCATCCCTTTATTTTGGCAGTTGGCTGATCCTGGCTTGCGCTTTGGCGGCGCCATCGGTGGCGAAAGCCCAGGAGCAAGCCAAACCCATCAAGGCGCTCCTGGTCACCGGCGGCTGCTGCCACGATTATGCGGCACAACAGCAAATTCTGAAGAAAGGTATCGAGGCGCGGGCGAATGTGACCGTGGAGATTGTATATGTGGCCGACGACAGCACGCATCCGGCGCTGCCCATTTACGGTCATCCGGATTATGCGGCTGGGTACGACGTGGTCATTCACGACGAATGCGCGGCCGATATCAGCGACCCCAACATTATTCAGGGCGTGCTTAAGCCGCATCAAGACGGCATCCCCGCCGTGAATTTACATTGCGCCATGCACTGCTATCGTTTTGGTGATTTCAGCCAGCCGCTTTCCGCCGGCGCACCGAATGCGGCCTGGTATGAATATCTCGGCTTGCAATCCAGCGGTCACGGCCCGCAGGAGCCCATCGCGATCACCTTCACGGATAAAACCAATGCGATTACCGCCGGCCTCGCCGATTGGACGACGATTCACGAAGAGCATTACAACAACATCAAAGTGTGGGATACCGCGCACGCGCTGGCGCGGGGAACGCAGGTGATCAAAGATGCGGCTGGCCAGCCTCAGCGAACCAACGACTTCGTGGTCGCCTGGCAAAATATTTACCGGGGCAAGACGCGCGTTTTTTCCACCACCATCGGCCATAACAATGAAACGGTGGCTGACGCGCGATATCTTGATTTGGTCACGCGCGGTTTGCTCTGGGCGTGCGACAAGCTGGATGCGGACGGCAAACCCAAGCCTGGCTATGCGGCCAAGTAAAGACCGGCGTCCCGCCGCACGAATTTACTTCGCCGTCACTTGGGATCGAGATTTTGCCCCAACTCGGCGGCGGTAACGTTGGATGGCACCCCGTCCTTGGGCACTTCGACTTTGGCCACCCACAAGATGGCGTTGAGCACCAGCTTGCGGACGTTGTCATTGCGCCAGTTCTGGTGGTAATGGCCGCCGGTGAAACCGAAACCGCGCCCGCCATCCGCCCGCTCGCTGGCCCAGGCCACAACTTGTGCCTCCCCGCGCCGCACCGCCGACCGCACGCCGGGGTTGCCCTCGTGCGGACCGTCCTGGCGGCTCATGGTGTCTGGTCCGGGCACGGCCGAGAGAATCGGGGTAATGCCCTGCATGGCTTCGCGAAAGCGCAGGTTAAAATACCACTCATCCTTGGTTTTGAACGGCTGAACGCCGCGCGTGATCGGGTGTTCCGGCAGCGTCTTAAAGTCCGCTTCCCAGACCGGATTAACGGAGCGGTTGATTTCGAAACAGCCGCCGAGCCAATCGAGAAATTCAGCTTCACCTTTTCCGATCGTCGGTTCGACCGCGTAATGAATGCAGGCCAGGCCGGCGCCTTGCTTCATCAACGCGCCGAGTTGCTGCAAATGATCGGCCTGCAAGGCCGG
>CAYTJG010000522.1:0-2597 GCA_964437865.1 uncultured Bifidobacteriaceae bacterium
GGATCCCAATTCCGATAGCCGATGAACGGCTGGTCCATGAAATGATTCCACTTGCCGCCGGCCAATTCCCGGTTGAACCGGGCCACCAAGTTCGTTTCCGCCCGAAACAGGCTGCGGGTCTGCTCCGCACAATCATTGGCTCCGGCCCGGCCCTGGCGGGCGTAGAGGGCGTGGCGGGCGGCGGCCAGATAGAGCGCATTGAGTTGCGCGCCGGCTTCCACCGGGAACTCCACCATTTCGTAAAAGGCATCGCGGCTTGCCGCCGGCAACTGGTCCGCCAGCACTTTCGCCCGCCCGGCCAGCGCGGCGTACTCGGCGGCCACCGTGTCGAATTCACGGTAATTCAAGAGGCTGTACGTGCCGGCGTCCAGCAACTCCGGCTTCCGCCGGCTGGCCAGCCGCGTGGCCTCGTCCACGAGGCGCGCGATTTCCTCCGCGTGGACCGGTCCGAATTCGCGGGCCGCCCACTGCCGCGTAAACTCGCCCAGATTCTCGTTCGTCCACCGTTCCGGGTCCCAAGCCAGCCGCAGGAAAAACTCCAGCGGCAATTCTTCGCCCTTGTTGAGATGGCCTGCATTCACCATCCAGATGCGGTCCGCGCCGTACTCCTTCGCCAGCGTCATCTGATCCCAGATCTTGGGGAGCGGACTCGTATTGATCCATTGGTAGCTGCGCGGCCCGCCGTGGTAATCGAGATGATAATAAATGCCCGCGCCGCCGGGCCGCCGGCGTTCCGCCCCGGTGGGCAGGCGACGAAGATTGCCCCAATTATCGTCCGACCACAGCAGGGTTACGTCCTCCGGCGGGCGCAGCCCGGCCGCATAATACCCCTGCACTTCCTTGTACAGACACCACATCTGCGGCACTTTCGTGAGATCCGGGTTCACCTCTTCCGCCAGAATCCGGCGCTGCGCGTTGACAATCTGCTCGGTCAACTCCGGTCCCATCGCCAGCCCGCTGTCGTTCTCGGCGCGCAGTCCCAGCGTGATGACACTCTCGTAGTTCCGATTGCGCCGCACCCCTTCGCGCCAGAAATTCTCCAGCACCGGCCGCTGGTTGGTCTGGTTGTAATTCCAGTTGCCCCAGTGCTGCCCCGGGCCGCGATCCCATTCCTTCTGTGCGCGCAACATCGGCTCCTGGTGCGATGTGCCCATCACAATGCCATATTCATCGGCGAGGCGCGGATTCTCGGGATCATCCTCATTGAAAGCGTTGTTCCACATGGCCGGCCAGAGGTAATTGGCGCGCAACCTCAGCATCAGCTCAAACACGTTCGTGTAAAAGCCGCGCCCGTAATTGGCGGCGCCCGGATGCCCGGGCACCTCGCCGTATTGCGCCCGCACCCATTCAGTCAGGGCCGGCGCTTCGTCGTTGATGAAGAGGCCCCGGTATTTCACCGCCGGCGGCCCCACGGCAACGCGGCCGCTCCGAATGAAGAGTCGTTCCTGCGGCCGGGGCTGCACGTCCGCCCAATAATGCCAGGGCGAAACGCCGATCTGCTCGGATACCTCGTAGATGCCGTAGATGGTTCCGCGTTTGTCGCTGCCCGCAATCACCAATGCCCGCTCGATCCCTGGCAGCGGCTTTGAGACCACCTGCAGGCAGAACGATTCCCATTGCCCCGCAATGCTGGTCGCCTGCACTTTCCCCGCCTGAATCAGCCGGTCGATGGTGGTGCTTTTTCCAATAGTGCCGATCATCACCAGGTTTTCTCCCGCCGCGCCCCCCAAATGGTCGACGATGGGCGGCCGCTGGCCCGCCACGCGCCGGATGTCCTCCGCCAGATCGCCCGCGGCCCGGCGCACGCCCGGCCAATCGTCGGCGTCCACCAGCAGGGTGGCCGGTTTGTGATCAAACAGGGGGAACGCTTCGCGCGTGTCGTTGGTTTCCAGCAAATCCGGCTCGCCGATTGCGAATGCCGGTCCCGCCCACGGCAACAGGCTGCCCAACAACGCAAGCGCCGTTTTGGCAAGCAATCGCGGGAGGTGCATGGGACATAGCATGCGCAACCCCGCCGGCGCCGTCAAATCTGGCGCGTGGTCGGCACAGCCAGAAAACGCCGACGGGAATTCCCAATTAAATTCATGGGGCAAATTATCCGCTGCTCCATGGCTCTTCAGTTGCAGGCGGCGTGTTGGAATGGCTTGGGCACGTTGGTTGGCAGGCGCGGCGCGCTCGCAGGCCGAACCTCGGCTTCGCACACGCCCCACCATCGGGCGGGCCAGGCGTAGGTGGGGCGCGCCGCTCCGCGCGCGCCGCGAGCGTCGCGCGACGTCTGGCTGACACGCAGATTGACGGACGGAGCGATGGGGTCTAATTCCGAAGGCGGGGTGTTCGTTAGCAGACAGCGCGTTGGGATCACTTGAACGCGTTAGTTGGCAGGCGCGGCGCGCTCGGAGAGACGCGCCCTACCATCGGGCGTGCCAGGCGTATCATCGAACCGTATCCTCATCGCTCTCGCGGGTCTGTCCGAAACGGCACGGCGGGCAAGCCGGCCCTGTTGTAAAGCGTGGCGTGCGGAAACGATTGCCTGCCGAATAAAGGAGCCGGGGCCGAGCTGCGAGCTTTTAGCTTGCGGCCCCGGCGGTCGAAGGTTC
>CAYTJG010000523.1:0-2581 GCA_964437865.1 uncultured Bifidobacteriaceae bacterium
AGGACGCCAGACCGCCGACGAGGTAAAACGCCGTGAGCATGTCTACAAAGCGGAGCAAGTTGCGAATGAGCACCTGGCTAAATTGGAGCCGCTGGCCGTAGGCATCCACCACCCGGAGGCGCAACAACCGTTTGCCAATGGTCTGGCCGCGCCAGAACCACTCGCAACCCAAGCCATAGCTGATCTGCGCGGCAAAATAAAACAGGATGTAAACGGCCTGCGAGAAATCGAAATTGATGATCGCCAGCAGGTGAATCACCACGCCCAGGATCGACGAGACGGCGGAAAGACATGCCAAATCAATGACCCAGGCCAAAAAACGCGCCACCGGGCTCGCGAGTTGGAAGGCGAATTCCACCCCCTCCGGCGTGCGGATGGTGAGCAAACTGGCGCGCGAGACGTTCATGTGGGCGATTGTTTTTTTCGTCCCGATTTCCAGAGGAATAAAGTGAGCGCGACCAATTCAACGAGACCAAACCCGATTTTTATGGAATACGGCAGCACCGGCTCGTGATACTGCGAGAAGAACGACTCCACCAGGCCAGCCCAGATCAGCATCACCCCCACGCCGCCAATCAGCGTCACCACATCGGGACCGATCTCGCGCAAGCGCTCGGCGAGGTTTTTCCGCGTGCCCCGCCCGATGATCGCCCGCCCCAGCAGCAAGCCCGCCTGGCCGGCGATCAAAATGGCGGGGATCTCAAAGGAACCATGGGGTAGCAGCCAGCCCACCAGAAATTTGCCCTGACCGTCGGCGACGTAATCAGTTGCGATGGCGCCCAGGATCACGCCGTTGTAAAAGAGCATGACCACCGTGCCCACGCCCCAAGTCATGCCCAGCGCCATGGTAAAAATGGACACCTGGGTGTTATGGGTCATCAGGTAGGTGGAGAAGGTCGCCCGTTCCCCGGCCAACCGATCCTGCTTCGCCTTTTCCTCGTGCGCCACCCGCTCGCTCGGCTTCATCAGGTCGTGACCAAAGGGCATGGTGACATGGCGCGAATCCGGATCGAGGATGGTGGCAAATCCGCCAAAGGCGCACCCGGCAAGGGTGATGATGACGGTGAGCCAGAAGACGTTGAGGTGGCGGCGAAACGTCCGCGGAAACGTGCCGGCCAACCACGCCCAGGGCTGGAAGCGATGCGGCTTCTCCCGCGTTTCATGAATCTCGCCGTAAGCCCGGGCGACCAGCAACGCCAGGTACCGGCGCGTTTCCGGCTCATTGGCGAACGTGTCCAGCTTGGCCAGGTCCGCGGCCGTGCGTTCGTACAAATAGTGGAACCGGCGCGATTGGTCCAGCGAGAGCGAGTGGTACGGATCATCTTCCAGGCGCTTGAGCGCCGTCTCGAGTTCGGACCAGAACGGCTGTTCGGTGGTGATGAAGCGGGCCAGATCAATGATCATACGAGCTGCCTCCGTTTCACGTTGAGGTATTGGGTGACCACGTCGGCGGTCAATCTCTCATTTTGCACCAGCGAGAATTGCATGCCGTGTTGCTTGAGCTGTTTGCCCAACTCCAACAGATTCTGCCATTGGAGGTGGCCGCCGAGTTCGCGGTACACCTCATCCAGGGAGGCCACCTCAGCCTGGCCGAACAAGGGCCGCACGCCCGGCGGCCGGATCATGTTCACCAGCACCAGGTGCTGGCGGCAAACCAGGGTGGCGTTGCGCTCAAAAGCCTCGGCCAGGACCGGATCATCCAGTGCCGTGAGAAAAACCAGCAGCGCGCGCCGCCGCAGGCGCGTGCGGATGACGGCAAACAGCTCCTCGTAATCCGGCGTGACCAATTGCGGCTGGAGCGTGTACAGGGCGTCGCGGCAAACCGAGTAATGCGCCTGGCCGTTGCGGGCGCGCACGAACTCCAGCACGCGGTCGCTGAAGGTGAGCAGGCCAAACAGGTCGCCCTGCCGTTCCGCCGCCAGGGTCAAGACCAGCGCGGCGGAGAGAAACCGCTCCAGCACGCTGACGCGCCGGGACAAATCGGCCGGGTCGGTGACTTCGCGGGCCGAAAGGCGCGAGGCATCCACGATGACATAGACCTCCTGGGTGCGTTCGAGCTGGAAGATTTTTGTGACCGGCCGGCCATGTCTGGCCGTGGCCTTCCAATGGATATCCTCGTAACTGTCCCCGGGAATGTATTCGCGCAGCTTTTCAAAATCGCGGCCCTTGCCCACCTGCCGTTGCGCGTGCAGGCCGAGGGTGCCGCGGTTCAGAAACAAGGCGGCCACGTGCTTGCGCTCCGCCAGCAAATCGGGATAAACCCGCAGCGTGGTGTGCAGGTCCAGCGGGGCGCGGGCGGACCAAAACCCGAGTGGGGAAGCGCCTTCCACCTGACAGCGGTTCAGCGCGTAGTTGCCGCGGCGCCGCGGCGTGCAGGGCCAGCCCACCCGCGAAGTCTTGCCCGCGCCCGGCAGCTCGACCAACAAATCCTCCTGCGGCGACTCGATTTCGCGCGGCAGCGGCAGGCCGAAACGCAGCACGCGGTTGGCCGGCGCCGTGTTCGTGAAGCGCAATTCCAGTTCGCCAGCCCGGTCCTTGGAGAGCCGCACGGTCTCGTCGCAGGCCACGCTCAAACCCTGCA
>CAYTJG010000524.1:0-2568 GCA_964437865.1 uncultured Bifidobacteriaceae bacterium
AATATTCGGCCGTAAAGCTGGCTATTGGGTTTCCGCCGTAGTTTTCTGTTCGTGTTGTTGAATCAACTCGGCCTGGAACTCGTTGCCACCAATCTGCCCGTCGAGATGCTGGTGATTGAGAGCACCAAAGCGGCAAAATAATTTGTCTCCCTTTGCCGTCGGCGTCCATGTAATGGATGGATGATGAATGACGACATGGCGTTGGTGCGGGAGTATGCCGCCCACGGTTCGGATCGAGCGTTTGCGGAGCTGGTGGACCGGCATCTGAGTTTGGTCTATTCCGCGGCGCTCCGACAAGTGCGGGATGCGCACCTGGCCCAGGACGTAACCCAGGCGGTCTTCATCATTCTGGCGCGCAAGGCCGGCTCGCTCAACGAACACACGATCCTGCCCGGTTGGTTGTACCGGACCGCGCAATTCGTGGCCGCCGACCAGCTCAAGAGCCGGCGCCGCCGCCGCCAACGCGAACAAGAGGTCCTCATGCCAGCCATCTCCGACTCCGCCGCGACCGAATCCACCTGGAATGAACTTGCGCCGCTGCTGGAGGAGGCCATGACCCAATTGCGCGACCGGGACCGGGATGCCATCGTGCTCCGTTTCTTTCAAAACAAGAATCTTCGTGAAGTGGGCACCGCCCTGGGCCTGGAGGAACGCGCAGCGCAGAAACGCGTGGCGCGCGGGCTGGAAAAACTGCACGCCTTCTTCGCCAAACGCGGCATTTCCACCACTACCGCAATCATCGGTCTAACGTTGGCCGCCCATTCCATTCAGGCGGCCCCCGCCGGCCTGGCGATCCAGATTTCCACCGTCGCCGCTACGCAAGGAGCGGCGGCTAGTGGCTCAACCCTAACCCTCGTGAAAGGAGCATTGAAGATTATGGCATGGACTAAGGCAAAAACCGCCATTGTGGCCGGAGCAGCCGTCTTGCTGGCCGCCGGAGCCACCACCGAAGTCGCCGTAAAAACAATTCGGTCAGACGCCTGGGCCGATGATCCGAAAGTTTGGAGCGTGAACAATCCGCCGTTGAACACTTACCCGCAAACGCTAATCCTCCGTCCCACTCGCTTTTCTGGAAAGGGCGGCGGGATTGGGAATTGGAATCGCTGGGTGATGCGCGATGCCTCCATTCAAGACTTGGTGGCGATCGCCTATGACTACAACTTCGACTTGATAGAGACTCGGATCATTTTTCCCGCCAACGTGACAGGAGCCCCCCACCCTTGGCCCGGGTACGATCTGATGCTGACCCTCAACAAGCATCCGACCCAAGCCCTCCGTGAGACCATCCGCAAACAGTTTGGTTTGGTGGGCCACACGGAAACCATTACCACCAACGTCTGGCGATTACGGGTGGCAAATCCCTCGGCCCCCAACCTGAGGACCGCTTCAGGGAAGGACAAGGAGCCGGGCCGTTGGTCATCCAATCAAGCCACAGAGCGCAGCATGCTCGACATCAAAAACGAAGGACTGGGCAACTTCCCAAATTTTGCAGAAGCCATCCTCGGGGTGGTGGTGTTTGATGAAACCGGCCTGACTGGTCGGTACGATCTCCATTTGGAATGGAAATCAGGTGACAAAGACGATTTCCAAACCGCCTTGCGTGATCAGCTTGGTCTCGAATTAGTGCCCACCAACCGACCCGTGGAGATGCTCGTGGTGGAAAACATCAAAACTTCAAAATAATCTGTCCCCTTTTGCCCCGCGGCGGACACTATAGATTGGCGTTGCAGACAAAAATCGCCGTTGGCGGCGTCTTTATAGTAGTGGGGACAGGCGAACGGGAGTGGCTGGTCCGGAAAAAAGACTCCGGCGATGCGTGTACAAAAGCCGCGGTAACCGGGGTCTATGCTCATGGGGTTGGGTCTGGGCGGAGCCAGGTTGCCAACCGTTCCGGCAACGGCGACGCAACAAAGTTTCATTTTCTTTGTAACGAAATGCCGGGACACTTGTATATAGAATTGGGAGTCATTTTAATATGATGCCGGAAAGAGAGAATCCAAGCGGGGACAGGCAGCGGGACAAATCTGCCAGGCCGTGGCGTGCCTTCACGCTAATCGAGTTGCTCGTGGTGATCGCCATTATTGGCATCCTGGCGGCGCTTCTGTTTCCAGCGCTGTCCAAGGCCAAACAAAAGGCCCAAGGCTCGCTTTGCCTCAACAACGGCAAGCAATTGATGACCGCCATGTTTGTCTACACCGGCGACAACCACGATTATTTTCCCCCCAACCCCGACGATGGCAACACGATCGCCGGCTATAACTGGGTCTCCGGCCAGGCGGGAATCGGGGAACCGGAGGAATTTAACCCGGATGTGATCAAGGACCCCGCCCGCTCATTGCTGATCAATTACCTCGGCGGCAACGTCTCGGTGTTTCGCTGTCCGGCGGACCTGCGTTATGGCACCTACCAAGGCACGGATCCGTTGTTCATGGGCAAGGCGGTTCCGTCGGCGCGAACCTTCTCGATGAGCCGCAAAGCCACGTCGGTGCGGGTAAGGTAAAAACCAGGCGTGTCGCGATCGTTGATCGGCTCGATCGGCGGGGGCGTGTAGGGGGGCTTGGCTTCGGG
>CAYTJG010000525.1:0-2554 GCA_964437865.1 uncultured Bifidobacteriaceae bacterium
AGACGCCACCTGATAAAAACATTCCACAACGTAAGGCCGCACTACCGCGCGCCGCTCGAGGCGTGGATTGCCGCACCGCGCGAACGCCGCTACGCCCGGGACGGGCGCACTCCAAAGTCCGGCGGCGACCAGCGCGCGTAATCGGCGCGTATTGGAGTTGGCTGCTGGCGGCAGCGGTGGCCCTCCTTTATGGCCAGTCGCTGGGGGCAACGGATTTGACTCCCAGCCAGATCACTTTCTTTGAGAACAAAATCCGCCCGGTCCTCGCGGATAATTGTTACAAATGCCACAGCACGCTCGCCGAAAAGGTCAAGGGCAGCCTGATGGTGGACACCCGGGAAGCCTTGCTCAAGGGCGGCGAAAGCGGCCCGGTGATTGTGCCCGGCGATCCGGATGCCAGCCTGCTCATCAAGGCCGTGCGTTACACCGATCCGGACCTGCAAATGCCCAAGGACAAAAAACTGCCGGACGATGAAATCGCGAACTTGGAGGCGTGGGTCAAAATGGGCGCTCCGGACCCGCGCTCGGCCACCGCCCAGCAGCGCCAGTGGGCCGACGACAAGACCAACCATTGGGCGTGGCAGCCCGTCAAGCGGGTGGCTGTGCCCGAGCCGAGCAATCCGGCTTGGTGCCAGACGCCGGTGGATAATTTCATCCTGGCCAAATTGGATGCCAGCGGGCTGAACCCCAATCCGCCGGCCGACAAGCGGACCTTGATCCGGCGCGCGACCTTTGACCTGATCGGCCTGCCGCCCACGCCGGAGGAAGTGCAGGCGTTTGTAAACGACGATTCCACCAACGCCTTTGCCAAGGTCGTGGACCGGCTGCTGGCGTCTCCTCATTACGGCGAACGTTGGGGCCGGCACTGGCTCGACGTGGCGCGCTACAGCGACACCAAGGGTCAGCCGCGCCGCAATGACGAGGACAACGCCAACCCGTTTGCCTGGACGTATCGCGACTACGTCATCCGCAGCTTCAACGAGAACAAGCCCTACAATGTGTTCATTCTCGAACAGATCGCCGCCGACCGGCTGCTGGCCCTCCCCAAGTGGAACCACAATCCGACCAATCTGGCCGCGCTGGGTTTCCTGACCGTGGGCGACCATTTCCTGGGCATGCAGAACGACATTCTCAACGACCGCATTGACGTGGTGTGCAAGGGCTTCCTGGGCCTCACCGTCACCTGCGCCCGCTGCCACGACCACAAGTTCGATCCCATTCCGCAAAAGGATTATTACTCGCTGCGCGGCATCCTCGATAGCAGCGTGGAGCCCAAGGTGGAACCCGTCATCGGCAAAGTGTCCGAGACGCCCGACTACCTCGATTACTACCGGCAGCGGGAGGCGCTGGCCAAGGACGAGGAGACCATTCAAGAGAGCCTGCCCAAGTTGCGAAAGGCGCAGGATCGGGATGGCATCAAGCAGGCGCAAAAGCATCTGCGCGAGACGGAACATGCCATCAGCGAATTGGAGCTCACCAACGCTTCCGCCCCGCCGCGGGCGATGGTCCTGGAAGACACCATGCGCGGGCACGATTCGCCGGTGTTCATCCGCGGCGAAGCCGGCAACAAGGGTGAAATCGCCCCGCGCCGGTTCCTGCAACTTCTCTCCGGCCCGGTGCGTCCCGCCTATACCAACGGCAGCGGACGGCTCGAATTGGCCGAGGCCATTGCCAGCTTGAACAACCCGCTCACCGCGCGCGTGATGGTCAACCGCGTCTGGCTGCACCATTTCGGCGCCGGCATCGTGGCCACACCGGACGATTTTGGCATGATGTCCGAACCGCCGAGTCATCCCGAATTGCTCGATTACCTGGCCCTGAACTTCATGACCAACGGCTGGAACCTCAAGAAACTGCACCGGCAGATCATGCTCTCCAGCGTTTACCAGGAAAGCAGCGCCAACAGTCCGCGCTACGCGCAGATCGATCCCGACAACCGCCTGTTGTGGCGGGCCAACATCCGCCGGCTGGAGTTCGAGCCGCTGCGCGATTCCCTGCTCGCCATCGGCGGCTCGCTGGACACCAACCTTTACGGCCGGCCGGTGGACTTGCGGAAAAACCCGGACTCCACACGGCGCACCATTTACGACTATGTGGACCGCGCCAACATGCCGGATGTGCTGATCAATTTCGATTTCGCCACGCCGGACATGGTCACCGGGTTGCGCCACGTGACCACCGTGCCGCAACAGGCGCTCTATCTGATGAACAGCCCCCTGGTGATCGACCTCGCCCGCCGGCTCGTGGCCATGCCGGGGTTTGCGGAAATCGCGGATGACCCGGCCCGCCTGAATTTCCTGTACGAGCGCATCTACCAGCGGCCGCCCTCGGCACAAGAAATCGAACTGGGGCTGGAATTCGTAAACCAGACCCCTTTGCGCGACGACACGTCCGGCGTGGCCGCCAACGAGGGCAAAAACCCCGCCCGGCACGACGGTCAGGCGCAATACGCCAACCGGAAGGGATATGTGGCCAGCGCCGCCCGGCGGCGCGCACCGCTGACCTCGTGGGAGGAATACGCCCAAGCCCTGCTCCAAGCCAACGAAACCTCGTT
>CAYTJG010000526.1:0-2549 GCA_964437865.1 uncultured Bifidobacteriaceae bacterium
TCAAGGCCGAGGCGGTCCAAGAGGTCGCCGCCATGAACGAGACGGATCGGCAGCCGTCCATCGTCTGGCCAGATGCGGGGGGGGGCTCAGCGCCACCGATCTGGCCAGCGCCGCCGGTGCCGCTCTTGGTCAGATTTAAAATGCGGATGGCGGCGATCCGACGGCAAATTCTAGCCAGCGGCACCCTGTCCATGGATTATGATGACGCGCTGTCGCCGGTTATGGAGCCGAGATGGAAATCCAAGGCGAAAATGTAGACTTCCTTAACTGAAGCATTTCCTTCGATTTAATGTCGGCCAGATCCCATGGCCAGAAAGTCATCCCTCTAATGGCCAGACTTTCACTGGGCAGCGGAAAAGAAGATGCCGGTTTAGGTGTCATTCTCGACCCGATGATCGATCACCTCTCCGCTGCCACTTTTTTTGGATCAACTGATAAATCGAATCCTCCCAGTCGGGATGGCGAGCCGCAAAATTGGGATCTTTAAGCCATAGGCTGATCTGTGGTTGAGAGAGGTTCTTTGGCGGCTGATTGCCGATATACGGATGCCCGAACCTAAGCGATTGGCAATTCAAATTGCCAATTTTCCTGGGGGAAACCGCACGCCGGGCCAAATGATTTAAGTTTAAAAAGACATTCTCATCGAAAAGGAGGTTTAGCGCCTGTGCAAAAATTAATTCCGATTTTGTCTTGGGAGAATAGTATAATTCCATTCTGGCAAGACGGGATGTTTGAGCAAGTCCAGGTCATCCATTTGCTGATTTGAGATTCGAATTTTTGTCGGATAGAGCTTGGTGTTCAAGGCGCAGTTGACGGCCAGTCCGGTTTGGGTGCGCGTGTCTCCAATGAGCCGCAGGATGGTTTGGTAATCAGCCAAGGGTTGTCCGGCCCAATGCTTACTGATCTCGCTAAAGAGGCGATGCTCGACGGGATTCCACTTGGAGGCGCCTGCCGGATAATGGCAGACCGTGACGCCGATTTGATAGGGATCCACGAGTTTTTCTTGGAGGGCCAGCTTCCAAGCACGACAACGCGCGCCATTGCTACCGCCGCTGTCGGCCAGGATCAGCAATTCGGGGGCGTTGGGGTAACGGCGCTGGCCGTCGCGGCGCCACCACTGGCAAATGGCTTCCACGGCGAAGGCGGGCGTGTCGTGCGACGTGCCCACGACGACCATGCCGCGGTTGGCGTGCAGGTCGTAAATCCCGTACGGGATGGCCATGCCTTTTGCCTGGGAACGGAAATCATGGTCTTGCACCAAGATGGGGGCGCGGCTCCACACCTGACCCGGGTTCTTAAACTGGCCCACCAACTCCTTTTTCTTGGTATCCACGCTGATGATCGGATAGCCGCTCCGGGTAAACTCGTGCCGCTGGTGGTTAAGCAGGCTGAACTGCTGGTCGCGGAATGGGCTGGGATTGGGGGAAAGACTTTTTCGGTTGGTGTGCAGGGCGTAATCGACTTCGTCCAACAAGCGCCGGATCGTGTTCGGACAAACTCGCAAGCCCAGGCAGGCCAGTTCCTCGCTGAGATCGCGTAACCGTTTGCCCGTCCACAAACCCCGCCGCCCCATCGGGTCGCCCGCGGTGTCCTCCCGCAGCAAAGCGCGAAGCCGGCTCAAGATTTTGGGCGTTTTTTTTCCACCGCAGGTCGGCCGCCGCCCCGCTGCCGGATCCGCTCCCGCAGTACTTGGCCGCTGAGCAACTCGTGTTCCCCGCGGGCAACGGTGTCCACGTCTAATCCAAAGCGTTGCGCGGTTCGTTGCTGGCCGCCATAGCCGCACTGCAGACTTTCCAAGCCGGCGTAAAGTCGCCGCTGTTGCTCGTCCAGCAGACTATAAAACAACGCTTTGACTGCCTGCAGGTCATCCCGGGTCTCTTGCTGGGCCTGCCGTGTGGCCCACTGCTCCTGCCGGCGCGCTCGATCCAGAGCGCAATACAGATAACGGCCCTGCCATTCCCGGCGGAAAAGCCGCCCGGTCTGAACCAGTTGCCGCAACGCATCCTTGGCGGCGACCTGAACCACCGCTTCTAGTTCCGGCACCTGGTAACCGGCCGCAGACTGGGTGACCAGCGCCTCGGCCGTGTTCACGAGCGTGCCCCATCGCGAAAAGTGGATGTCACGGTAGGACCACAGCCCAAGGCCATCGTATTGGGCGACCGAATCCAGCGTGTAATAGGTGCCGCCGTGGGAATAGCTGCTGTGGTAGCCCAACGGGGTCAGCTTGCGCAGGACGGTATACGTGACGTCACTGCCCAAGGCGCTTTTGAGTTGCGGCATGGTGGCGACTTTTTGGGCGTGCAGGAGGCTCACCAGTTGGTCGGACGAATAGCGTACGGTATTCATAATGTGAATATGACGCCTTTTATCGTTTTGTCGAGCGTCATATTCACATTTTAATCCAGGGAAGCTTAAGTGTATCAAGCGCATGGGGAAACCCGTTTTACTTGAGCGCAAAGCTGGCTTCGCCTCGATTCGCATGCGGGACCAGCGACAACATTTTGTTGATTTGCCGCCGTACTATCGGAAATTGTTTATGCACGAACCCT
>CAYTJG010000527.1:0-2549 GCA_964437865.1 uncultured Bifidobacteriaceae bacterium
TGCGAGGAAATATTTTTAAACGCTTAGCGGTGCCAGTGTCCACCGCCGCCCCCCCAGTGTCCGCCCCAGCCCCAGCCAAATGACAGCGCCACGGGCGGCCAGTAGCCATAGCCGTAATACGGATTATAGGGGTAATAATAGGGGTCGGCATAATACACCGGCTGGGTCTGCACATACGTCACCGTCGGCTGCACGGTGGCGGTGGAAGTCTCCGCCGGGGTTGTCGCGGCCGTTGAAGCCGCCGGCTGGACGGCTTGCACATCCGGGGCAGTGGTGACAGCCGCCTTGGGCTGGTTCAACATGGCCGTGAGGACAGAATCGGAGATGCCCTGCTGGCGCAGATAGATGATTTGCGCGGCGCTCAGGTTATAGCCGGCGCCCGAGTTTTGGATGAAGGCGAGGATGGTGGTGTCGCTGACCTTGGCCTGCGCGAGCTGCAATACCTGGGCCGCCCCGGCAGGCAACTGAGGAACGGCGGTGCTTGTGGAATCCTGGGCAGACGCGCTCAAGGCGATCCAGACCAGACCGCCCGCAACCGCAACTGCCAACAACTTTTTAATGTTCAGTGTTTTCATAAAATCTCTTTTCTCACCTAACATAGTTCTAGCGCGAATGGTCCTAATTGTCAATGCGGGGGCGGCAAAGGCGGGACGGCGTTTGTGCCCAGCCACGCCAGCACCGGCGGAACGAGTTCGCTAAAATGATAAGGGACAGTTTCATGCGTGGCGCCAGGAACCACAATCAACCGGCTGCCCGGCAGGGCCATTTCAAAAAGTTGCCGCACTTCCGCGGGCGGAACAACCTCGTCACCATCCGCGGTCACGAACAAGGCGGCCACCGGGTGCCGCGCCAACACGGAGGTGGTGTCCAGTTCGTCCGGCTGCACGCTTAGCACATCCGGGAGTTTTTTGATGCCGGCCCGGAGCAGAGTCCGCGGCAGGAGCGGGGCGTATTCGTGGCAGATGTTAAGAACGGCGTTGGACAACACTCCGTAGGGCGTGATGGCGACCACGGCACCGATGCGCGGTTCAGTGGTTTTCCAACGGAGGGCGAGCGCCGCGCCGTAGGATTCGCCGAAAGCGGCCACGGGCGGGGACAGTTCGCCCCGGAGCGCCAGTGCGTCAAGCAACTGGCTCATGTCCCGAGTTTCGACGATGCCCCAGAAAATCCGTTTGCCGGTGGACTTGCCGTGTCCGCGCAGATCCACGAGCACGCAGCGCCAGCCTTCCTGGGCGAGGCGCCAGGCCCACGGTGCCATTGAGAATTCAGCCAGCCCGTAGCCATGCAACAGCACCACCGTGCCGCGCGGCGCGGCGGTCCAGACGTTGGTCTGCCCCGGCACCTTGGCGTGGAAATCGAACTGGACCTTTTTCCGGCCCCGCTCGGTCCAGTTGGTGGAAGTCACCGCGATATGAAAGTCCGCCGGTTCAATGATGCGATAGCGCAACCGGGCCCGTGGCGGACCAACCTCCACGAATTGCGCGGGGAAGTTGGTGAGATATTCTTCGTCAAAGCCAAGAAATACCCGGGCCCGTGGTTCCAGCCATGACGGATAGGTGTTCGGCGCCTGGGCCATCCGGCGGGCCACAAAGCTGCCGCACCCCGCAGTGCTCAGGACCACGAGCAACAGCAAAAGGCAGGCCGGGGGACGAAAAGGCTGGGCAATCATGGCGGGCTTGTTGGGCACTGAATCAATGCCCGGTTTTGACTTTGCCCGACATGTAAAACCGGGATTGGAGCGGGTGAAGGGAATCGAACCCTCGTCACCGCCATAGTGGTTTCGAGTGGTTAGAAATGGCCGTATTCATTGGGTAATTCAATTGTTGTGTGTGGGGTTTCCTGCACTACTTGCACTCAACATTAACTGAATGAAATATGGCATACTTATATCGCAAACTGCGTTCGCCGTTCTGGTATATCCAATATATTGACGCGGACAAAAATAAACACGACAAATCCACCGGCTTCCGTGCAGACGATCCCAACGACACAATCAAAGCCAAAGTGCTCCGGGCAGAATTGGAAGCGAGGGAATATCAACGAGTGCCGATGGTCAACGGCGCAGCCTGGGATTATTGGGTCCCAAAGTTTTTTGAACGGCACTGCCCGACCAAGGCGACTTTGGACCGATACGAAGACGCCTGGAAATGGGTTGCGCTCTGGCTCCAAAACAACCGCATCCACTCGCCACGACAATTGACCTACCGGCTGGGGATTGACTATCTCGAATGGCGAACAACATTCAAAAAGCGCACTGGCAAAATTGTCGGGCGCAACACCGCCATCCTCGAATTGAAATTGCTTTCACTCGTCATGGGTGAGGCCGTTCGTTTGGGACACGCCGACGCGAATCCGCTGGTCAGCATGAAAATCCGCCGTGACCGGCAGCCCAAAAAACCCGAATTGACCGACGACGAAATTCTTGAAATTCAAGAGGCATTGAGGGACGAACCGGAGTGGATGCAAGTGTCATTTGAAATCGGGCTGCATACCGGCTGCCGGTTACGCGAAACCCGGATTCCGCTTTCGTGCGTGGATTTCCGGGAATG
>CAYTJG010000528.1:0-2548 GCA_964437865.1 uncultured Bifidobacteriaceae bacterium
CGCTTTGCGACCGCCGACAGGCGCCTTGGAAATATCACCCTCAATAAACGTCGAGGTTCCAAGAACGCCAGCCCGATTGCCGATTCACCACACCTTCACGCGCTGTTCCGGCGCACGCCACATTGGCTGGCCGGGTTTCACACCAAAGGCCTCGTAAAAGTCCGGGATATTCGCCAGCGGGCCGTTCACCCGCCATTTGGCCGGCGCGTGCACATCGCTCAGCAGCTCCTTGCGCAAATGCTCCTCGCGCTCATGGCTCGCCCAACTCAGCGCGTAGCCCAGGAAATAGCGTTGCAGCGGGGTGAATCCGCCGATCTTCACGCCCTCCCGATACTGCTCCGTCTTTTTGAAGGCATCCAGGCCCAGTAACACCCCGCCGTAATCCGCCAGGTTTTCACCCAGGCTGGCCTGGCCGTTGATGTGCAACCCGGCCACCGGTTCGTAGGTGTCGAATTGCGCGGCCAGCACCGCGGCCCGTTGCTTGAACCGGGCGGCATCCTTCGCCGTCCACCAGTCCTTGAGATTGCCGGCTGAGTCAAATCGCCGGCCCTCGTCATCAAAACCATGCGTGACCTCGTGGCCAATCGTGGAAGCCGCGGCGTAGCCGTACACCAGCGCATCATCCAGTTCGTCGTCCCGTATCCCCGGCACCGTGAAGATGGCCGCCGGCAGCACGATCTCGTTGTTCGCGTCGTCGTAATAGGCATTGTACGTCTGCGGCGTCATGTCCCACTCGGTGCGGTCCACCGGCTTGCCGAACTTGGTGATCATGTCGTCAAAATGCCAGCGCGCCGCCAGCATCATGTTTTCCGCATAGGAATTCGTTCCCACGACCAGCGTGGAATAATCCTTCCAATGGTCCGGATAGCCCACCTTGGCCTTGATCTTTGAAAGTTTCTCCCGGGCCTTGTCCTTGGTGGCGTCGCTCATCCAGTCCAGCCGGTCGATCCGCTCGCGATAGGCGGTGAGGATGGCCTGCACCAGGCCCGTGTAACGCTGCTTGGTCCGTTCCGGGAAATAGTCCCGCACAAAAATCCGGCCCAGCACCATGCCCATGGCATGTTCCTGCGAGTCCAGCACCCGCTTCCAGCGCGGCCGCTCCTGTTCCTGCCCGCCCAGCACCTTGCCTTCAAACGCAAAATCCTCCTCATCCCACGCCTGCCCCAGATATTCCGCATAAGCCGAGAGCAAATGCAGCCGCAGGTAATCCTTCAGCACCGGCACCGGCGTCTGCTTCAATAGCCGGTTCAACGCCGTGAAAAACTCCGGCTGTCCCACGATCACAAAATCCGGATGCAGCGAGAGCGATCCCAAATACTCCGGCCAGGCGATCAACGGCGTGTGCTTCTTGGTCAGGATGGCCGGGGTTAGCTTGTGATAATTCTTTTCCGGGTCCCGCAGGTCTTCCAGTTTGCGGGAAGCCTTGGCCAGGGCCGTCTCGAACTTCATCACCTGCTCCGCCGCCGGTTGCGCTTCCGTGTCCGGGCGCCCCATCAATTTCAGCAGGCGGCCCAAGTGCGCCACGTATTCCTGGCGCACATGTGCCGTGCCCTTTTCCGGGTTGAAATAAAAATCCCGCTCCGGCAGCCCCAACCCGCCCTGCTCCACGTGCACGGACATCAAATCGCTCTGCCGCTCATCCTGCGCCACCGATACGTCAAGAAACGCATCCACCCCCACCGGCCGCAGGGCAAAGCTCATCCGGATGACATCCGCGAGCGTCTGAATGGCGTCGATCGACGCCAACTCCGCTTGCAAGGGCGCCAGCCCGGCGGCGTTGGCGCGTGCCTCGTCCATGGCCGTGGCCCAAAAATCACCGATCTTTTGCTGGTCGCTCCCGGTCGGGGCGTGCGCCACGGCGGCGGCTTCGTTGATGGTGCGGAGCTTCAGGTACAGGTCCTCCTCCACCAGATTACCGATGCCCCAGCCCGCTTCCTCGGCCGGGATGGGATGGCGCGCCAGCCAACTGCCGTTGGCATAGGTGAAAAAATCCTGGCCGGGGTCCACCGAAGTATCCAGGTTGGAGGCGAGGATATCCCCGCTAGTCGCGGGCGGCACGGTTGGTTCGGCGGTTGAGAGCATGGTAAAACTCATAAGGCCAGCCCCAAGGATATACTGGAAAAGCAGGCGATTCAGCACAGGCGAAACGATATGCAGGCGCGCGCGGGCTGTCACTTCTTTTCCCCCGGCGCGGTTCGGGAAAAATGGCCAAACCATACAATGCTCAACGCCCGCGCGGGCGTGCCAGGCGCCGGTAGGGCGCGTCTCTCCGAGCGCGCCGCGAGCGTGGCGAGGCGTTTCACAGCCCTGAACGATCACGATCCAACCACGGGATTGATGACGCGCAGCGAATCGGGCAGAGACTGGTTTCAGGGCGACGCGCTGGGTTGGTTTGAGGACGATGGTTGGCAGGCGCGGCGCGCTCGGAGAGGCGCGCCCCACCCGCCGACGTGCCAGACGCGGGTGACGCACGTCACTCCGCAGCCCCCCATTTTATAGACGCTTCCTGAAATAAGCAGAATTTTCTCTTACCTCCCCGTTTTCGCCG
>CAYTJG010000529.1:0-2548 GCA_964437865.1 uncultured Bifidobacteriaceae bacterium
TGCGTAGCATCAGGCAATTCTATTCGGCTTATGCAGATCCCTCAATTTGGCTGCAAGCTGCAGCCAAATTGCCTGAGGCGAAGCCCCCCGCTGAGTTTTGGCTGCAGCCTGCAGCCAAATTGGAAGCAATGGACGATCAAGGACAATTTCCGCGACCGTTGGTCGCGGAAATTCCATGGGGTCATCATCTGCTCATCTTGAACAAACTGGCCGACCCTGCCGCCCGCATTTATTACCTTGGCGCCACGGCGCGCTTGGGCTGGAGTCGAAACGTGTTGCTCAATCAGATCAAAGCGGGCGCCTATGAACGCGCCGTGAAGGAGAAAAAGGCCCACAACTTCGCGCTCGCACTGCCCGAACATTTTGCCGAACAGGCCGACGAAATACTCAAAAGCCGGTACAATCTCGAATTTCTGGGCCTCGCCCAGGCCGTGAAGGAGCGCGACTTGGAAGACCGCCTCATTTCACGTTTGCAGCTGTTCATTTTGGAACTGGGCTACGGTTTCTGTTTCGTTGGCCGGCAATTCCGGCTCGCCCTCGGTCAGAAAGAATACTTCGTGGACCTGCTGTTCTACCATCGCTTCCTCAAAGCGCTCGTCGCGTTCGACCTGAAAATCGGCGCGTTCCAGCCGGAACATGCCGGCAAAATGGATTTCTATCTCAACCTGCTCAACGAAAAAGAACGTGCGCCGGATGACCGGCCGTCCATCGGTATCATCCTCTGCGCGGAAAAGGACGACGTGGAAGTTGAGTTCGCGCTAAAATCAAAAAACAATCCCATCGGCGTTGCTGAATATCAGCTTCAAGCCAAACTGCCGGCCGAATTCAAAGGCCGGTTGCCCAGCGCTAAACAACTCGCTGCCGCCATGCGCGGAGCCGCCGCTAATCAAGCCTAATCCAATTTCACGGCCGAGAAAACATCCACCTAAAGAACGACGTAACTGCGACTTGGACCCACAGGCGACTCCTTGCAGCTGATGGCCAGGCTGGCCGAGCTGCGCCTTTTTGCGTGCTTTGGCGGCGAACCGGCGGCGGCGCTTTTTGGCTTCGTTTGGAAACCGCTTTTGCATTGCGCCGGCGGAAGAGAAATGGGAAAGTGTTGGTCCTGATTTATAATTAGAATGATTCTAAATATGACCGCAGATGCGCATGACGGCACGGGAGCCATGGCAGAAAAGTTCGCGGCCTTCGAGACGGCCGCCGCGGAGCCCCAATGGCTGGCGCCCTTGCGCCAGGCCGGCCGGACCGGCTTTGCCGCCCAGGGTTTTCCCACGCTGGACGACGAGGATTGGCGCTTCACCAACCTGGCCCCGGTCACCAAATTGAATTTCCGGCCGGTCCCGCCCGCCAAGGTGAATGGTACCGAAGCCAAAGTCATTGCCGAGTCTGTCTTTGCCGGTTTGGGTGGCCATCGGCTGGTGTTCGTCAACGGCTTTTTCGCGCCGAAACTCTCGCAGGTGGGCACGCTGGCGCCGGGAGTGCGCATTGGCAGTCTGTCCGCGGCCTTGGAAAACTACGCCGGCACGGTGGAAAAGCACCTGGGCCATTATGCACAGACGGCCAAAAACTCGTTCGCGGCGCTCAACCAGGCGTTCTTCACCGATGGCGCGTTCATTCAGGTGCCCGACGGTGTGACCGTGGCCGAACCGGTGCAGCTGCTTTACATTTCCTCCGCGAAACGGGCCGGCGATGTCATCCAGCCCCGTAATCTGATCCTGGCCGGCGCCAACAGCCGGCTGACCGTGGTGGAAAGTTACCTGACCGCCAGCAAGGTGGCCTATTTTACCAACGCCGTGACGGAACTCGTCGCCGGCGAAAACGCCCACGTGGAACATGTGAAACTCCAGGACGAGGCCACGGCCGCGTTTCACATTGCCACCATCGCGGGCGAGTTTGGCTCCGCCAGCCACGTGTACGTGCATTCGTTTGCGCTGGGCGCCCGGCTCTCGCGCAATAATATCCGCGCCAAGCTGGCCGGCGAAGGCCTGGAATGCGTCCTGAACGGGCTGTATCTCACGCGCGGCGACCAATTGGCCGATCACCACATGATCGTGGAACACGCCCAGCCGCATTGCGCCAGCCATGAGTATTTCAACGGCATCCTGGACGACAAGTCCAGGGGCGTCTTTCACGGCCGGATTTACGTGCATCCCGCCGCGCAGAAAACCGACGCCAAGCAGACAAACAAAAACCTGCTGTTGTCGGATAACGCCAGCGCCGACACCAAGCCGCAACTCGAGATTTACGCCGACGACGTCAAATGCACGCACGGCGCCACGATCGGGCAACTCAACCCCGAAAGCATTTTTTACCTGCGCTCGCGCGGCCTGGGCCAGGACACCGCCCGGCACATGCTCATCCACGCCTTTGCGGGCGAGATCATCGAGCGCATCCAGTGCGCCCCCGCCCGGGCGGTCGTGGACAAGCTCGTCTGGGACCGGTTGGAAGCCAATCCGCACCTCGCCCCGCAATAACGGCAAGGAGCAACCCTCGTCCTCCCGCACAGATTGTCAAGGGGCGCCCCGGGCTGCGCCCGTCCCGGGCGCTG
>CAYTJG010000530.1:0-2544 GCA_964437865.1 uncultured Bifidobacteriaceae bacterium
CGGCAAAAAGATCCTCGATCACGGCGGGGGCAGTGGCATCCTCCGCCGCGCTGCCAAGTACCCTGGCGGAAACAAGCACGGCCACGAACACGGTGCGTAATCTCATTTGCTGTGGTTGACCTCTCGACAAATTCAATGGCTGGTATGGGAGGCGGGGCTGACGCGGTCAGGCCCCGCCATAAACGCGCCAGTTTTGGCTACGGCGAACGCACGACCTTGAAAAAGCCAACGTTGCCGGCGCCCGTATAGGTGAGGGAATTCGTATTGCCGTCGCCCACCAGCGAACCGCCCACCGCCGACCAACCGCCGGAAGTCAGACTATTGGCGTAAACCAGCGAGTAATTGCCGCTCAAGCCGGTGCTGAAGCTCACCGTGCTGGTGTTGCCGGCTTGCGTGATGCCCGTGGCCGATGGCGTTGGCGGGCCTGCCGTGAAGCTAAGGTGGCCAAGATTATCGATGGTAAAGGTGCCGATGTAAGTATCCAGCGGTTTGGCCGCGGCGGTGCTCGCGGGCACGGCCAAAAAGCCGAACGATCCCGGCGCGACGCCTTCCACCGTGAACGGAGCAAAGCCGCCAAATTGCGGCAGCCAGTCCGTGTTGATGCTGTTTTGCGAGCCCGCCGCCACATGATCGTCGGAGGATACGATGTGGTCGTAAGACAAGACGGATGACGGCGCAAACGAGTAGGAGGCCGTCTGCTGGCTCGCCGGCAGATACAGGGCGGGCCGCGTGCCGATGGAATTTATCTTGCTCCAGAAACCCTGCCAGACTGACGGCGAGACATTATACGCCGTGTTGTAAGGCTCCAGGCCATTAAGCCAGAAGCTCTGGGGCAGCGCCGCGCTGAAATACGCGGTGGGACTGGCATTCGTCGGGTTGGTGGCCGCGATGAGCACCACGCTGACGCCCGTCAGGTCCGAACCATAAACGCCCGTTACATCGCTCAGTGTCCAGCCAGTCACGGTGGTGGTGTAACCGTTGGTTTTGCCGAGAAAGTTCGTGACACTTCCCAGGTCAAACTCGACATCGTTGTTTGGACTGGGGTAGGTGCCCGGCAGCGCGCTTTCGCGGAAAATCAGCAACACATCGCCATCGTTGTAAGTCCACGCCCGCGTCGGCGCCGGCGCGGCCAGCGCCAGCCCCGCCAGCGTCAAATAGATGAGTTTTTTCATGGCTTCAAAATTCGAAGTTTGGGGTTGGTTCACTGCCAGGTGATGGGGCCGCCATCCACCGCGCGCTGCACCTTCAGCCCGCTGTAAGGCACGAAGCTGTTGGTAAACACCGGATTGGTGGTTTGGAACGTTAGGTTCGTGACGCCCGCCAGCAGATTGGTGATGACCGTTAGCTGCGCGGTGGTCGGCGCGCCTTGGCCGGACTTCAGCGTGTACCAATGTTCATAACCCCAGAGCGGGTAGTTGCCGTATTCCACGTTTGAGGCGGTGTCCGAATAGCCTTCGTAGCTCAGCGCGATGTTCGTCTTGACGTCGGAAAGGCCGACCGTGCCGATGGCGTTGGTAATGATGCCCAACAGCACCCGGATGGTCGAGCCGCTGGCCTGGCCGCCAGCCGGATCGAGGATGGGCAGGCCCGCGCTATTTGTCGTATACGTCGCCAGCGTGCCCGTGAAATAGACGTTGGCATCCGTCTCGGTGCGGACCGCCGAGGCGGTGTTGCGGCCCACCAGATACACCGAGTCGTTGGTGTACAAGCCGCCGATATAAGCGGAATGAAAATTTGGCCCGGCCGATCCTTCCAAGTAAGCCGCCTGGCGCTGGGTCAGATTGGAAACAGTGAGCAGTCCCGGCGCCAAGGCCGGCACCGGATTTTTGATGAATGCGTAAGGCGCAATGAGTGTCTTGAACTCATTGAATGGCGAACTGCTCAAGCCCACCGCTTCCGGCGAGGTGCTGGAAACCACGAGGACAGGCACGTTCGTGGCCACGCCCGACGCGTTGGTTTCCACGTTTTGGTTGATGATGTCCTGCAACCCGCCCACCGCGCCGTTGAGGATGAAGTCAAGTTGCACGTTGGGACTGCTCCCGGGCAGGCTGGACAGATAACCTTGGAACGACCGCACGGTGGAACTGGACGTGGAGCCAACGGTGGTCACCGGTGCAAACTGGTTGGTGACCTGGTACCAGAGCACGCTGGAACTGGCGTTGCCGCCGGAGATGGTGACTTCCGTGATCGACTGCGCCTGCGTGTTCGCCGCCAGGGCCAGGCTCGCGAATAGCAGGCCGGCAATGAGGTTTGGTTTCAGACTGGATGTTTTCATGGTTTTGGTTTTATTTTCGCTTTGGTTTCAAGAACCTCCGGTCATCCGGTCAGCCCTGTTAGGTTTTTCGTTATTACTCTAAAATCGTGCCTCCCAGTTTGGGTCGGCAGGGGATTGGTATCTAGTCCACGGAGAGCTGGGTAATGTCGTCGGACTCGGTGTCGATGTCGGCGAACAGCCAGGTCGAGAGATAACGCTCGCTCGACGAGGGCACGATGGCGACAATGGTTTTGCCCTTGTTTTCCGGGCGCTTGGCCAGTTGCAGCGCC
>CAYTJG010000531.1:0-2490 GCA_964437865.1 uncultured Bifidobacteriaceae bacterium
GGTAAGCAGGAAAGAACTGAATGAGTCTTTTTCCCATGAATGCAGGCCAGGCGCAAGGGCGGTTGGTTCAGGCGGGGGTGGCCCTGGTGGCTGCTGCCCTGATTGCCGGTTGCGGAAGCGAATACCGCCCGGTCGTAACGCCCGTTAGCCCGAGCGGCCCCGCCGCGCAACCTCAGTCGCTGGCGGCTGTGGTTTCATCCCCCTCGTCCACATCCGACGGCGTTGCCACGATCATCGATTACTCGGGCGACACGGTCATGGCGACGACGCCGATCGGTCCCAATCCAACTGCTTTCACCCTGGACGCAACCGGCACCACGGGCTACGCCGTCAACAGCAACGGTACCTTGACCAATTTCCAGATTTCGACCAAGCTGCAGGAGCAGAATCTGCAATTCACCACGTTGCAGACAAGTTCACAGCCGGTGAACCTGTTTTCTCCCAACGCGGGCCTGTGGGCTGGCGATCTCAATGGGAACATCGCCGACATTTTTGTCGGATATCCGGAGACATTCAAGCTTGCCGTTCCGGTGGCCGCCACGCCCATCACCGTCGTTGGTCCAGGCACCGGCGCTTTGCGCAACTACGTGATCAGCCAGGTTGGCGATTCCAACGGCGTGGATTGCAATAACTCTCCCGCCACGGTTCCAACCGGTTTGGCGACCGCCATTGAAACCTCAAACGACGCGGCCGACACAACGCCGATTCCTCTGGGCAGATGCCCCGTATACGGCGTGGAAAGCACCGACGGCAAGCGGCTCTTTGTCTTGAACAGGGGAGATGACACTATCACCGTCATCAACACGCAGTTCAATACGCTGGATGCCTGCACGCCGTTTGTGGACCAGACCGGTCAAACGGTGACCTGCCATCCCACACTGCCGCTTTCGACCACGGCAGTGACGGCCACCGGCATCACTCCCCCCAACGGGACCACCGGCATGACCGCCATCGCGGGTCCGGTGTACGCCGAGTACAATGCCGCTACAAGCCAATTGGTGGTGGCCGACTACGTTGGCGGGACAATCAGTGTGATTGACGCGAGCCTGGATGTATACGGCAACGACAGTCCGACGTTTGGCACCACGTTTACGATCAAGGTCGGCAATACTGCAACTCCGTACCCGGCCAGTGTGACGGTTCTCTCCGACGGCAGCCGCGCCTATACAGCCAACCAGGGCGATGATGACGGCAAAGGGAATGGCACGGTGAGCATTGTGTACCTGAGCGGCGGCAGCGACCGGCTGGAGAAGACACTGAGTGTGACCGGCCACCCGCGCACCGCCGTTTCCACGTCCAACTCGCTCTATGGCAAGGTGTACGTGGCCTCGCCGGACAGCCAGTACCTGACCATTCTTCGCACGGATCAGGATATTGTCGATACTACGATCCTGATTGAGGGCAATATCGTGGATGTTCGCGTGAGCTCGCAGAATGGCAGCAGCAACGTCAACAGCAACATCAACAGCCGCGTACCAGGTTACGGCCAGCCCTGCAACTTGCCGCCAACGGCGGCAGCGACGACGCTGGCAGCCTGCCAGGCTATTCCGTACTAACAACCGCCGTCCTCCAGAGCACCGAAACAACCGAAGGGCCATTCCTCTCAAGGGGAATGGCCCTTCAGTTGTTTGCGGCCTTGATCGCCGCCGCTGTGAAGCTCCGGCTCAAGAAAACGGCGGAATGGGCGTGCGGCGTTCTTCCCAGAACTCACGTGTGATTAGAAACACAGACCAAGGTTGACTCCCCCGCCGAGCATGAACCGGATACAACGTCATCCGCATGGGGCGATGCCTGCCCAGAAACCGCGGTTTCTGCCTCTGTGTTTGGCGCGCGGCGGCTTCGGCCAGGAAAGCATGTCGCCGGAGGTTCAGGCCGCACGCCAAATCGTGCTCGGGATGACCGCATTTTGGGGGATTTCGACTGAGCGGGCACGGTGTGAAGCCAAGCCCGTTTCGAGGTGGCTGCCGATGCAAATCAGAGGGAAAGACGTTCTTTTGACGCGGCGAGCGTTCGTGGCTGTGAGCGCCATGGGAGGCGCGGCCCTTGCCATCGGTTGCAAGGCAGGCAGGCAGGGAAGCTGGGAGTTCCTGAGCAACAACCAGGCCCGCACGTTGGCTGCAATCTGCGACCAGATCATTCCCGCGGACGATTTTCCCAGCGCTTCGCAGGCCGGAGTTCTGAATTACATCGACAGGCAGCTCATACGGCACTACCGGCGCCACCAGGATGCCTACCGGAACGGTCTGGAGCAGGCGGATACGATGAGCCGCAAGCGCTTCGGGCAAGGATTGGCCGACGCATCGCCGGCCCGGCAGTTGGAGATTGTCAGCGCCATGGAGCAGCAGATGCGGGCGTTTTTTGAGCTGGTGCGCCGCCACACGCTGGAGGGCTACTACGGCTCACCGCGGCACGGCGGCAATCGCGATGCCGTGAGCTGGCGGATGCTGGGACTGACGCAACCGCCAGTCCGTGGCCGCGCGCAATACGACC
>CAYTJG010000532.1:0-2483 GCA_964437865.1 uncultured Bifidobacteriaceae bacterium
TCCACGAAGCTGAAATTCGTCGTCGCCGACGTGATGGTGTTCGGGAAGAGCTGCCACGTGGACGACTCCAGATTGGTCGTCCACCGAATCTCGAAGTCCTCGTTGGTCGGCGCCGTCCATTGGAACGTCACCCCCGTGCTGGCCGCCGTGATCTTCCCAAACACCGGCGCCACCTGGTTCGTCGTCACCACCACCGCGAAGGCATTCGCCACACTCGCCGCCGGCACCCCGTCATCCGTCACCGTCGTCGTCAGCACATCCCTCAGCCCCAGTTGCGCCCAACTCGGCGTCCACGTGATCACCCCCGCCGCATCGATCACCGCCAAATTGCCCCCCGTCAGCGAGTTCGTCAGACTGTAGTCCAGCGTCTGCGCCGGCACATCCCAATCCTGCGCCGTATTCGTATAGACAAACGTCGTCAGCGGGCTCACGTAATAAATCGCGCTCGGCGCGGCCACGAAGTCCGGCGCCGTATTCGTCGGCGAATCCAGCCACAGCAACCGGTAATACCGCGTGGCCTCAAAGCCGCCGGTCTGCGTCCCGTCATCAAAGTATTCGAATTCACTGTTGGTCGCCGTCAGGAATTTCAGGAAGCTAACCACCCCCTTGAAATTCACCCACGCCGGCGTCCGCAGGGTCGACGCCCATTGCAGATGAAACTGCTCGTTGGTCGGCGACCTCCACCGGAGCAGGAAGCCGTTCGTCCCGGCCAGGTTGGTCTGCACAATCGTGAAGTCCGAAACGCTCGGCGACACGTAATGGAACGTCACCTGCAACGCTTCGGTGACGGCCACACTGTTCAGGTTCTGCACCCCCAGATAATAGACCGAGCCCGGCACCAACACCGGCACCGACGTCAGGGTAAGGACCTGCTCGCCCCCCGTCGAATGGGCGAGCAGCTCCACGTCCGCCGCGTTCGTGATGCTCGGCGGCAGGTTCGTGCTGTACCACAGGTTCACCGGCGCACTGGCAAACAGCAGCGTGTTGGTGGCCCGGTCCGCATGCGGCGGCACGCTCACCGCATACCAACTCAGGCTGTTCGTCGGCACCACGTTCGTTTGCGGCCCGCCCCCCGGTGGCACCGCCGCCAAAACCGTCACCCAGAAACTGTTCGTCGCACTCAGCGACTTCGCATTCACCGCCCACGGATTGGTATCCGTCACCACCGTCGTAAACAGATAATTCATTCCCACCTGCGCCCCGTCCGGGGTCCAGGTGATGATCCCGTTGGTCGTCATGGCCGGCAGATTCGTGCCCGTCACCGTACTCGTAAACGCATACGTCAGCGGATTGAGCGGAATATCCGGGTCCGTGGCCGTATTGGTCACCACCAACGTCCCCGGGTAGATCACCAACTGATTGGGCAGGTCCGGCAGCACCGGCGGCAGGTTCGATTCCTCCACCACGATGGTAAACGCATTGGTCACCCCAAAGGCGCCATTCGACACGCTGATTTTCACCGTGTTCGTCGAGGGCCCCTGCGCCTCCGTCGGCGTCCAATTGAGCACCCCGGCCGTGGTGACCGTCAGATTGGTCGGCCCGCTGACCACCGCAAACGACAGCGGCAGCATCGGCGTGTCCAAATCCGTCGCCACACAACTCAGGCTGAAGGGCACCGTCTCCAAAATGTTCGTCACCAGCCCATTGGTCGGATAGTAGAAGATCGGCGTCTGGGCGACCCCAAAGAGCGTGATCTTGGCCGTATACACCACGTTGGAGCCCGCCTCATTGACCGCCGCCATGTACCACATCCCCGGCGCCAGCGGCACCGGCGAGCTGTTGGTCAGCACCGTGATCTGCAGGTTCGCCGGGAACGCCGGCTGGTTGGTGGCATACGCATGGCTGGACAGCGACGGCAGGGGCAACCCGGCACTGACCACCAACGCCAGCGGCCCGGTGGGATTATCCAGCTCAAACAGGGCCCCGTACGCATTGGTGGGCACATTGATGCTGTAAAAGTCCGAGCCGCCATAATTGGTGGGATCCGACGCCACGCCGTTATTCAGCGGTGTAATGACCGGCGGCATGTTGCTGTTGAGGGTAATGGGCACCGCGCTCACGATCACACTCACCGTCACCGGCCCAAAGTAAGCCGCCGTATCCAGATTCGTCACGAAGAAGTCAAACGCACCGTACCCGGAGTAGGCGCTGTTGGTGGGTGTAAACACGGCAATGGTATTGCTCCAACTGGTGCTGGTGTTCACCACCGTGCCCAACACATTGGTCAAATAGACGGTCCCGTGCACGTTGTTTGTCACGTAGAAGGCCAGGTGGCCCGATTCCCCGCAGAGCTGGTACAAATCCACGCCCACCGAGGTGTTGGTGACCGTGAGCGCATGCGGCCCAGCCAGCCAGTTGTTGTATTCTTCCAAATCGGTATAGCCATCGCCGTCGCGGTCATGGTTGTTGCTGGGCACATACACCAAGCCCGGCGTAAACGTATACTCCCAGAAATCCGGCAGACCATCCTGGTCGGTGTCCAG
>CAYTJG010000533.1:0-2482 GCA_964437865.1 uncultured Bifidobacteriaceae bacterium
TGGCCTGATGGGGACTTTCACCCCACCGCGTGGTCGCCTTCACAGCCGCACTCCAAAGTCGCTCCGCGACTCCTCCCTTTACGCATTATAACCGCCGCGGTCCCCATGTAGCATTTCCCCATTCCCGTCCTTCCGGTCAGAACCTATACTCCGGCCATGAAGATGTGCGCGCGGTTCCCGTTGGCGACACGCTTTGGTCTGGTCGGCGCCGGTGTCCTCTGGCTGAGCTGGGCTTCACTGACCGCCGGGGCCGGACCGGCGACGCCGCGGGCTGACGTGGAACGTCTCCTGACCAACACAGCCCAATCCTGGGTCGCGCACGATTTCGTGGCGGTCCAAACCGATTGCGCGAACGCCCTAAATATCCACGGCACGCCGCCCGAGCTCCAGAGCTATGCCCGCTTGCGCCTAGCCCAGAGTTTCTTGGCGGACCATCGTCCCGCCGCCGCCCGCGAACAATACGCCCAGGTCGCCACCAACCTCGCCTATCCCCCCACCCACCGCTACGAGGCCGGGCAATGCCTACAGGAACTCGACCGCATCGCACGTGGCCTGCCGGCGCGGGATGTCACCGCCTCCCGCACGCACCTTGCGCCCCTCACCCGGTTTGCCACCGAATTCTTTGTATCGCCCAATGGCGATGATCACCGCGACGGCAGCCGCCGCCATCCGTTTGCCACCCTGGCCCGCGCCCGCGACGCCATCCGTCAGTTCCAGAGCGCCGGCCCGCTTCCCGGACCGGTCGCGGTGACGCTCCTGCCTGGCGAATATCCTGTCGAGGACACCTTCGAACTGACCCCCGCCGATTCCGGCACAGCGACCGCGCCCATCGTTTACCGCGCCAGCGAACCGGGCACCGCCGTGCTGTATGGCGGCACGCGGCTCAGCCGCTCGGTCCGCACCACCGACTCCGCGATTCTCAATCGCCTGCCGGCCGAGGGCCGCGGCCACGTTTACCAATGCGACCTCAAGGCCGCCGGCATCACCAATTACGGCACGCTGACCGAGCGCGGCTGCTTCATCAATCCGCCGCCCACGCTCGAACTCTTTTTCAACGGCGCGCCCATGACCCTGGCCCGCTGGCCCAAAACCGGCTTCGTCAACGGCGGCAAAATCATCAATCCCGGTTCCAAAGCCAGCCACCAGGCCTCGGTGTTCGAGTATCTCGATGACCGCCCTGCGCGCTGGACTCACGCCGAAGACGCGTGGCTGTATGGCTATTTCCGCCACGGCTGGGCCGACCGCACGCTCAAAATCCTCAGCATCGATCCCGCCGCCAAGCACATCGCCTGTGGACCCTATGAATTTTTGGGCGACCCCATGGAGCCCGTTCCCTGGTTCAATCATCGCCACATCCGCTATTTCGCCTTCAACCTGTTGGAAGAATTGGGCGCGCCGGGCGAGTGGTATTTGGATCGCCAGGCCGGCATGCTCTATTTCTATCCGCCAACGGACCCTGGCAAAGCGGTCATGGAAATCGGCCGGTTGTCGGTCCCCATGGTCACGCTCAACCACGTCGCCCACGTCCGACTGCAAGGCCTCGTTTTCGATCTCGCGCGCGCCGACTGCCTCGCGCTCCGCGATTGCGACGATTGCCTCATCGCTGGGTGCACGATCAAACGCTTTGCCGGCGAGGGCATTACCATCTTCGGCGGCCGCCGCGACGGCATCCTGAGTTGTGATCTCTTCAGCCTCGGACGGGGCGCCACGGAAGTGGTGGGTGGCGACCGCCCCACGTTGACACCGGCGGAGCACTTCGTGGAAAACTGCTCGATGCATTCCTTCGGCCGGCTGGACCACACCTATGTCCCCGGCCTGCGCATGGAAGGCGTGGGCATCCGCGCCGCCCACAACCGTTTTGCCGATTGCCCCTCCAGTGCAATCCGGTTCGACGGCAATGACCTCGTCATGGAATACAACCAGGTGGACCACGCCGTCTTGGAAAGTGAGGACCAGGGCGGCATGGAAACCTGGGGCAATCCCACCTTCCGCGGCAATATCCTTCGCTACAACTCCTTTGCCTACATCGGCACGGGCTCCATGGAAGGCTCGGCCGGCCGCGCCGGCATCCGGCTGGACGATGCCATCAGTGGCACCATCGTTTACGGAAACATTTTCTTCCATGCCAGCCAGAGTTTCGGCGCCATCAACATCAACTCCGGCCGCGACAATTTCATCGACAACAACCTCTTTGCTGAATGCGAAAAAGGCATTACCGGCAACTACGACGCCGACAACGCCTGCTGGCAGGGTTTCGGCAAGGACCCGGCGTTCATTCGCTCCGCCCGCTATCTCCAGCGATACCCGGAATTGGCAAGGGTGAACCAGGCGCCCGGCCTGAATAACGCCTGGCGCAACGTGTTCTGGAAATGCGGCCCCATCTTCGCCTCCGGCGGTTCGGCAGCGAAACAGAAATTTGATTCCCTGGCGAATCTGCAATATTCGGAAGACCCGGGATTCGCGGACGCCGCCCGGGACAATT
>CAYTJG010000534.1:0-2469 GCA_964437865.1 uncultured Bifidobacteriaceae bacterium
GCGTTTCCGGCCTGAGCATCACAGGGCTGGGCACCTTGCTTTCCGGAAACTACATCGGCGTCCAAATCGGCCAGTCGTCCGTCGCCGAGCGGGAATTCACCGCCCTCGAATCCCCGCCGTTGTTGGGTGGTGTGCCGGGACGTTATTTCACGCTCAAGACTACCCGGCTGGGTTCCCTCAGCGAAGGCACTCAGGTCTTTTTCCGGCAATTGCAGGCCGGCGAGGTGGTCGCCTACGAACTGAATCCGGGCGGCCAATTTCTCATGGTGCGGATTTTCATCCGCGCACCCTACGACCAGTTCGTGACGCCGGATACCCGGTTCTGGAACGCCAGTGGGCTGGATATTTCGCTGACCACCGCCGGGCTGCACATCCGCACCGAGTCACTCCTCTCCGTCCTGGCGGGGGGCATTGCGTTTGAGACGCCGACCGCCGACACCCCCATGTCGCCGGCGACGGCTGGCACAACATTCACCCTCTTTGACAATCATACCGAGGCCTTCGATCCGCCGGTTCAGGATCCGCATCTCTACCAGCTCGTCTTCCAGCAATCCGTTCGTGGCTTGGCCGTGGGCGCACCGGTGCAAGTGCGCGGCATCACCATCGGGGAGGTGACCGAAATCAATCCGCAATTCGACGAGACGAAGGCGGATTTTTCCGTGCCGGTCACGGTCTGCGTGGACCCCGAACGATATGGCGTCAAATTCATCAGTGTACCGGCCGGCGAAGACTCCCAGGTGACGCACAAGAAGGTGATGGACGCCCTGGTGGCGCGTGGCATGCGCGCCCGCTTGCGGTCGGGCAACCTGCTGACGGGCGCCCTGTATGTTTCCGTGGATTTCTTCACGAACGAACCCGTCGTAGCGCTGGATTGGTCAAAGCAGCCGGTGCGATTGCCAACCATTTCCGGCAGCGATGAGGCGCTGGAAGACAGCGTAAGTCAGCTGCTCAAGGGCCTTGGCCAGACCATCGTGACCGCGCGGGGCACGCTCACCAATGCGGACTATCTGCTGGGCAGCGCCAGCAAACTGATCGAACCGGATGCCACCTTGCCGGTGGAGCTAAACAATTTGCTGCTGCAGGGGGACGACGCCGCGCGCGCGGTGCGCGTGCTCGCCGATTATCTGGAACGCCATCCCGAAGCACTGATCCGCGGCAAAATCAAGGAGGCCAAATAATGAGCAAACCCATCTACCTGCTGCTTGCCCTCGCCGTCTTCGCGGCGGGCTGCGCCTCGGCGCCCGCCAGATTTTACACGCTCAACGCCACGGCCAAGCCGGACGGTTCGCCCGCCGTGCCCGGGGCCATTTTGGTCGGGGCCGTAACCGTGCCCGCGTTGGTGGACCATCCGCAGTTCACGGTCCAGGTCACGCCCAACCGCGTGGAGCAGGATGAATTCAACCGCTGGGCCGAGCCATTGAATGAAAACATCGCCCGGGTGGTGGCCGATAACCTGGCCGTGCTGCTGGGGACCCCGGACGTCGCCACCGCACTTAGAGTGGATTTTAAACCCACCTTTCAAGTAACCATCGACCTGGGACGCTTCAACTCGGTGCCCGGTGAACGGGTCGATCTGGAAGCCCGGTGGACGGTCCGAAAACTGCCGGGCGGCGCGACTTTCTCTGGTCACATAGTCGTCCGGGAACCGACACAAGGCCGCGATTACGAGGCGCTGGCCGCTGCCCATAGTCGGGCCCTCGCCCAGATGAGCCGCAGCATCGCCGCCCAGATCCGGGCGGAGGCCGCTGAAAAACCATCGCCTTGAAGGCGCGCTCTGATGTTCCGCCCTGCTTCCCTCCACCCGGGACGGACAAGCGCCAATTCCCTGTGAAAGCACGCCAGAATTAATATGCAAAAACCAGGCACATAAGCCATAGTAAATCCATGCTCAACCCCGATGACTTCAAGCAAGCCCTTCGCAACATCGACGTTTTGGGAGCCACACCGGCCGTGCTGCTCAAAGTGGTGGAACTCACGCGGGATCCCAACTTGGATATGGAAACGCTGGGCGCCCTGTTGCGCAACGATGGACCGCTGGTCGCGGACATCATCCGCATCAGCAACAGCCCTTACTATGCGCCGGCCGAGGTCCATAGCAACCTGACGTCAGCCATCAGCCACCTGGGCCTGGGGGAAGTCGTGCGCCTGGTCAACCTCAGCCTGGCCCGGCAACTCTTCGCGCGCGACCTGAACAGCTACGGCATCACCGCCTATGATTATTGGCGCGATTCCGTGGCGTCCGGGTTGATCATGGAAGCCGTGGCCAAACCGGCTGGCTTGAACCAGGAGGACGCCTATACGCTGGGCATTCTGCATCCCATCGGGCGACTGCTGATCAACCGCGTGATTGAAGAGAAGGGCTTTTCGATCTTCTGGGATGGCACCCAGGCCATCGAGGAATGGGAGCGCGGCGCGGTGGGATTCGATTTCGCCGAGGCGGGCGCCATGCTGCTGGAGCATTGGCATTTC
>CAYTJG010000535.1:0-2458 GCA_964437865.1 uncultured Bifidobacteriaceae bacterium
CACTCCCGCCGCCCCGCCGCCGTAGCAGCACTCCGGCCAGTGCCGCCAGCTAACCACGCCCTACGCCCCAAGCCCGAAAACCATCCGCGCAAACAAAACCTTGCCAAATCCATCCCGAAGGTCTCCCCTTTGAAGACAAATCGAGCGGTAATGAAACGACGAGGCTCCGGAAAATTCAGTGCGGTGCGCTGGGCCAAGTGACAAGCCCGGTGGTGACGGCAGAAAATGCAGGCCGGAGACTTCCCGAACTGAAACAGAGACGGTGAGTGTCCGCGACCATCAGCGGTGACAAACGCTGAAAATGAAAATGGATACCAATTTCCTAGGACTGACCCTTGCACTAGCCCGCATTTTCAGTAACAGTTTAGCTCCTTCGGACAGTTTTTTTCATTAATTTCGCATTTTTCTCTGGACAGGCCGGTTTTGATGCCCTAAAGTATGCGTATATATACGCATACACATGAGCAAACAAGCCGAACTCCTTAAGTTCCGCCAGGAACAACTCAAACGCCAAATCAACGAGTCCCTCGAACTCCTCCAGGGTTCCCTCCACAAAACCCCCTCCCAGCGCGGCTATCATCTGACCACCAAGGTGGACCAAAAGACCCTCACCAAATACGTCCGCCAGGAACTGGTGCCCCAGGTCCGGGCCATGACCGGCAATCATCTCAAGGTCCGCAAACTCCTCCAACGGCTCTCGGAGACGAATTGGCGGCTGCTCCAATTGCCGCCCGACTGACCATGCCCGAGTTCAAGGACTTGCCCGACGACTTTCGCTGCCCTTACCGGCATGGCTGTCCGTATCTGGAAGGCTTGTCCACCAGCTGGGTCTTTCATCGCTATCAAGAGACTGGCGGCATCGAATGCCAGTACGAATATCAACTGGAGGAACTGCACAAGGAATTGCTGGCGGAGCACCAGCGGTGCCAGCAGTTGGAATTGGAAAACCAGCAATTACAAGCCCAACTCCAGGCCCTGCACCGCCGCCAGTTCAAAGGTCGGCGGCGGCCCCTGCCCCCGCCCCCCGAAAACCCGGCGACCCCGCCCAAAAAGCGCGGCGCGCCGGTGGGCCATCCGCCCTGGCAACGGGTCAAGCCAAAGCACATCGACCAGGTGGTGCTGGTGCCCGCCCCGGACGTCTGCCCGGATTGTCATCAGCCCAACCTGCAAGTGCTGGCGGCAGTGCACGAACATCTGCAGGAAGACATCGTGCTGGAACCACGCACGGTCGTCACCTGTTTCCGCCACCAACAGGCGCACTGTCCGCAGTGCGACCAAGACGTGTGGCAGCCCGGACCGGGCGAAATGCCCGGCGCTTACATCGGCCCGGCGGCCAAGGCCACCGCCACGTATCTGCGTTACCAACTCAATGTCCCGACCCGCAAAATCAGCCAGTTTTTCGCTGATTTCTTCGGCTTGCACTTCGTGCCGGCCAGTGCTTACGGCTTTGAACAGCAGGCCGTGCGCCGCGGCCAACCGCTCTACGAGGATCTGCGCCAGAAGATCCGCGCCTTGCCCGTGGTGCATGCCGACGAAACCTCCTGGCGCCATGACGGCGAGAGCTATTGGGTGTGGTATGCCGGCGATGACGACCTGGCTTTCTTTCATCTGGATGCACATCGCTCGGGCGAGGCGGCCCAAGCCGTGCTCGGGGAACGCTTCGCCGGAACGCTGGTCGCCGACGCCTACGCTTCCTACCAGGCGGTCCACCCCAAAGACCGGCAATCCTGTCTGGCCCACCTCAAAACCAAAGCCAAGGAATTGGAGCAGGAACTGGCCCTGCTCAAAGGCCGGGCGGCCGATCCCCAGGCGCGGCAGTTCTGCAAGGCCATTCAAGGCTTCGTCCACGACGCCTGCCAGGCCCACCACCGCTTCGCGCACGGCCGCTGGCGCGCGCGCGCGGCCCGGCGCCAAGGCCAAAAGTTACAGCGGGCCTTGCGCGCGCTCTGCGCCAGGCCATTGCGGCATCCCCGGGCCGAGGCGTTCCGCAAACGGTTGACCGGGCCGGAGCAACCATTACTCTTCACCTGTTTCCGCCGCCCTCACGTTCCCCCCACCAACAATCAGGCCGAGCGCAGCTTGCGCCCCGTGGTCATCATGCGCAGGGTGATCCAAGGCACGCGCTCGGAGCAAGGATTGGAGAACCACAGTGTCTTGCGCAGCCTGTTTGAAACCGCCCGCCGCCAAGGCAAGAAACCACACTTGTTCTTCTGGGACTTATTTACCAAAGACACCGCGCAAGCGCAGGCGGCCCTTTATCAAAAAACACCGGGCCAAAAACCGCGCCCCACGCGCCGTTGTTGATCCGCTCGCATCGAAGGCTAACTACAAAGACACGAGCTAAACTGTTACCAAAAAAACACTTCCTTGTCCCGGCCATGTCGCAAACGCCACTGCAACACTCGCCGCTGAAACGTCCGCAGGCCGGCCCCCTCCACGCCCGCTTCCTCCCCAAACA
>CAYTJG010000536.1:0-2455 GCA_964437865.1 uncultured Bifidobacteriaceae bacterium
CGTCGCTGCGCTCCCAGCGCGAGGCGAATGCCGATTTCGCGGGTGTATTCGTTGACCAGGCAGGATAGAACTCCGTAAATTCCAACCACGGCCAGCAACAATGCCAACCCCGCGAACGCACCCATGAGCAGCAAAACGAATTTCCTCCGCGCCAGCGACCCGGAAACGAGGTCATCCAGGGTTCGCGGGTTGGAGACCGCACAAGTGCGATCCATCTCCGACACAGTCCGCCGCAGTTCGGAGAACACTTGGGCGCTTTCTGAATGGCTCCTGGCCACAATCGTAACACTGGAAAAACAGTCCTGAAGCAGTGGGCGAAATACTTCCGGTTTCGGCGGAGCCTCCAATGAGGACTGCTTGAGGTCATTGATGACCCCCACAATTTCACAAGGCTTCGCCCCAAAATCCGGGCTGCCAATCCTTTGCCCAACCGGGTCGAGTCCGGAAAAGCACTGCCGCGCAAGCGCCTCATTGATGATGAGAACTGCAGGTGAATCCGCGTTATCGCGACTGGTGAAGCTCCGCCCGCGTAGGCACGAGCAGCCCATGGTCTGAAAATATCCCGGACTGACCAGATGCAATGCCGCCACCAACTTGCCGGCGGGATTTGCCGGCCGATTTCCGTTGATACTCGTCAGGGCGATGTCCATGTTGCCTTTGCCGGCATCGAGAGGAAGTCCGTCCACCGCGGCGGCAGATTCCACTCCGGCCAGATCCGAAACCCGGGCCAGCAATTGCTCCACAAAATGAATCCTGTGCATTTCATTGGTGTAGCCGAATCCGCCCAGCGCCACATCCATGGCCTCACGGTGATCCGTTTGAAATCCGGGATTCACATTGTGCACGGACTTGAAGCTGCGCGTCAGCAAACCCGCACCAACCAGGAGAACCATTACCAGCGCGACTTCGCCTGTCACCAGCCAGGCCCGCAAACGGTGGCCGCATATTCTCCCAGCCCAAATACGAGCCTCCGATTTGAGCGAACTGTTCACCTCTCGGCGCGAGACCGCCAGAAGGGGGGCAAGTCCGAAGATCAAACCGACGATGATTGAACTGGCCAGCGTGAATCCGAGCACCCGGGCATCCAGACGAATCTCATCCGCGCGCGGGATATTGGCGGGCATGAACCCCACCACGAACCTTAAACTCCACTCAGCCACCAGCAGTCCGGCCGCCCCGCCAAGGCTGGACAACAGAAGGCTCTCGGCCGTGAATTGTCTAGCCAACCTAAACCAACCGGCGCCCAGGGCCTGCCGGATGGCAAACTCCCGTTGGCGCGCCGTGGCCCGCGCCAGGGTCAGGTTCGCCAGATTGGCTGTAGCCACGAGGAGCACCAGGCCAACCGCCACCCAAAGCAAGACCAGCGGCATCCGCACATTGCGCATCACCGTGTCCTGCCACGATTGCACCTTAATGGTCCAACCCGCGTCTGAGTCCGGATATATCCGCGCTTGGTCCAGCGCCAGGTTCGCCATTTCCATTTGTGCTTGGGCGACGGAGACGTCTGGCTTTAACCGTCCCAAGACGAGGAAGGCGCGGTAGTTTCGCTGATCTTTCAGTCCCGAATCCACCGGCAGAGGGCGCCAAAGATCACATTTCGAAAATCCGTTGTCCCAGCCTTGAACGCCGGCAGGATCAAACAGCTTCACGTTTGCAGGCATGACTCCCACGACGGTGAAATGATGATCGCCCAATTGGACGCTGCGGTTGAGAATGCCAGGGTCGGCTCCAAAACTTTCGCGCCACAGCCGTTCGCTCAACAAAACAACCTCGCCGCGAATGGGGTTTTCTTCATCCGCGGCAAATTGCCGGCCGAGGATCGGTTGTATGCCGAGTAAGGGGAAGAAGTCAGCCGACACGGCCGCCACGTGGACCAATTGAGCGTCCGCATTGCCCCGTATTGGCGATGGGCCTAGCACGGTTGCGGCCGCGAGGTGTTCAAAAACTGCAGTCTGCCGCCGCCAATCCACATAAGCACCCATTGAAGCCACGTATTGATCCAAGCCCAGACATGGATTGCTTTCACAAACCGCAACCAAGCGGTCCGAGTGCGAATAAGGCAAAGGTCGCAAAAGCAGTGCGTTGACCACGCTAAAAATTGCGGAATTCGCGCCGATGCCTAGTGCCAGCGTCAGCACTGCCACGATGGTAAAGCCGGGATGCTGGCTCAACTGCCGGCAGGCAAAACGCAAATCGTGCAGGGTCCCTGCCCCAAAACTCGCGACCTTGGTTTCCCGGCATTCCTCGCGGAGGCTTTGCAGATTGCCAAACCGTTTCCGGGCCTCGCGCGCCGCTGCCGCGGGTGTCATACCAGCGGCGACGTTTTCCCGGATGCGCTGTTCGAGGTGAAAGCGCAGCTCTTCGTCAATCTCCTGCTTGATTTCGCCCCGGCGTCCCAAAGCGCGAACCCAGCGTCGGATGGTGCGGAGTGGATGCATGGCTGCGAATCACATCA
>CAYTJG010000537.1:0-2436 GCA_964437865.1 uncultured Bifidobacteriaceae bacterium
CAGCCCAGTGGAAGCGACATGATGGCGACCATGATGGAATTGGGCAAACCCGGCGAAAATCACAAACAATTCGAACGCATGGCCGGCGAATGGACCTACACCGTGAAATGGTGGCTGAATCCGCAAGCGCCGCCGAGCGAATCCACCGGCACCACCATATCCAAGCTGGTCATGGGCGGCCGGTATCTAATCAGCAATCACACTGGAAAAATGAGCATGCCCGGCCCGGACGGCAAGATGGTGGATTCGGTATTTGAAGGCATGGCCATCGAAGGTTACGATAACGCCAAGAAGAAATTCGTCTCCTCCTGGATCGATAACACGGGAACGGGCATCGAGAATTCTGAAGGGACTTATGATGCGGCGACCAAGACGCTCACTTACACGGGCTCCTACGAAGCAATGCCCGGCATGGTTACCAAAATGCGCCAAGTGGACAAGTGCATTGACGAAAACCATCATACGATGGAGATGTTCCAAGACCAGGGCGGCACACTGGTGAAAATGATGGAAATCAATTATACGCGGAAGAATTAAAGAGCTTCCCGGGCGCTAACGCGGTCTCGCGGCGAGGACCGGGGCCCTTCGCGCTGGCATGGCACACGGCGAACGCGCCAGCGTCATGGAGTGCGGTGGCCCTCCACCGCTTTGGAACACGTCCCCGTCTGCAACCCAGGCAACTTAGATCGTTCGCTCGTGCCGTGTCTCTGCGCGAGCCGTTAGACGTGCGCGAATAGCCATGCTTGGGCTAAATCCATTTGCCTGCTGGTTAGCAATTGCTGCGCTGGGCCACGGCGCCGGAGGGCCGGACGCACTCCATGACGCTGGCGCGTTTCATCACGCCCGCTCGATTTGCCAACGGCCGCTCTACGCGCATACCTCAGCGCCCGAGACGGGCGCGGACCGGCCGCCCCCCCCTTGACGAACCGCCCGTTCCTGATATGTTCAGCTTGTGAGTCAACGCAGCACCGTGTCTGGCCAGTTTTACGCCGCTTGGTTTTACTTTACCTGGCGGGGGAAGGCTTGCTTGCGGCTACGTTGAAATGAAGTACTGATCGAACAAGACAAAAAAACGCCGCAGGCTCTCCACCTGCGGCTTTTTTATGTGGAGAACCCCGGCCATCCCCCCCAAAAACAAAATGATCATCGTCCTAAAACCCGGCATCTCCAGGAAACTTGAAGCCACCGTCCTCGCGGAAATCCGCAAGCGCGGCTACCAACCCCATGTCATGCGCGGCGTGGCGCGCACCGTCATCGGCGCCATCGGCGACGAATTGACGCACGCCAGCCTGGAGTCCCTGGTCCAGGAATTCCCGCAGGCTGTCGAATGCGTGAACCCCATCCAGAAACGCTACAAGCTGGTCAGCCGCGAGGCGCATCCGACCGACTCCACTGTGACGGTGCGCAACCAGGTCATCGGCGGAAAAAAACTGCAGGTGATGGCCGGGCCGTGCTCGGTGGAGAGCGAGCAGCAATTGCTGGCCACCGCCACCGCGGTGCAGGCGGCCGGCGCCACCATCCTGCGGGGCGGCGCCTTCAAGCCGCGCACCTCGCCCTATGAATTCCAGGGGCTGGGCGAAAAGGGATTGAAACTGCTGGCCAAGGCGCGGCGCGAGACGGGGCTGGCCATCATCACGGAACTGCTCTCCGAGGCCCACGCCGACCTGGTGGCGGAATACACGGACATCATCCAAATCGGCGCCCGTAATTCCCAGAACTTTCAATTGTTGATCGCCGCCGCCAAGACCGGCAAACCGGTGCTGCTCAAGCGCGGCCTCTCCATGCGCATCGAGGAATGGTTGCTGGCCGGCGAGTACGTCCTGGCCAACGAAAACCCCAATCTCCTCTTCTGCGAGCGCGGCATCCGCACTTTCGAAACCTACACCCGCAACACCCTGGACTTGTCCACCATTCCCATCATCAAGAAGGAATCGCACTGTCCGATCGTGATCGATCCCAGCCAGGGCGCCGGGCGGTCGGACCTGGTGGCGTCACTGTGCAAGGGGGCAGTGGCCATGGGCGCGGATGCGCTGTTGATCGAAGTGCACCCCAATCCCGCCAAGGCCCTCAGCGACAGCAGCCAGCAGTTGTCTTTGGAGGGCTTCGCCAACCTGATGCGAGAATTGCGGCCGCTGATCGCCGCCGCGGGCAGAGAGTTCTGACCCACACGCCGGTCCGCGCCCGTCTCGGGCGCTGAGACGCGATTCTGAACCAGTCGCCACCCAAACGTACGCCCCGCAACGAATGGCCGCTCCATCTCGCGCCGCTCCATCTCGCGCCGCTCGATTTCAAGCGGCCGCAACGCTCGCACGCCCCAGCGGCCGGGACGGCCGCGCTCCGGTCCGCGCCCGTCTCGGGCGCTGAGACGCGATTCTGAACCAGCCGCCACCCAAACGTACGCGCC
This sequence comes from uncultured Bifidobacteriaceae bacterium, assembly GCA_964437865.1. Taxonomy (GTDB): domain Bacteria; phylum Verrucomicrobiota; class Verrucomicrobiia; order Limisphaerales; family UBA11358; genus UBA11358. Next base: position 2,405 of record CAYTJG010000537.1, read on the forward strand.
GCAACGAATGGCCGCTCCATCTCGCGCCGCTC
>CAYTJG010000538.1:0-2425 GCA_964437865.1 uncultured Bifidobacteriaceae bacterium
AAAACGCCGCCCTGAAATCGCTCGCCAAGAAATACGCGCACGCCGAGGACTTCTTTTTCCTCGGCCGCGGCTGCACCTTCCCGATTGCGCTCGAAGGTGCCCTGAAGCTCAAGGAAATCTCCTACATCCACGCCGAAGGCTACTCGGCCGCGGAAATGAAGCACGGCCCCATCGCATTGATCGATCCCCAGACGCCCACCGTGTTTGTGTTGCCGCAGGACGCCATGTACGAGAAGACCCTGGCGAACCTGGCCATGATCCGCGCCCGCAAGGGCCCCATCATCGCGTTCGCCACCGAAGGCGACACCGGCATCAAGAAAGTGGCCGACCAGGTCTTTTACCTGCCGCGGACGTTGGACCTGCTGAACCCCATCCTGGCCAGTGTGCCGCTGCAGCTCTTCGCCTACCACATCGCCGTGGCCCGCGGCTGCGACGTGGACAAACCCCGCAACCCCGCCAAGAGCGTCACGGTGGAATAGGGTTTCCGAATTGTCCCTGCTCCATTTGTGTCCACGTGCATTTAAGCGCACCACATTCATTTAAAAAGCACCACACGTACAAAGAATAAGTTCGCGTTCCAGGCTTCATAGTGGTCTCGAACAGAAGCCCGCATCACGGTAATGATCGTAAAGAAGCCGGGCACCGTTCCCAGGGGAAGATGCACGCAATTGATTCCGGCAAAGACCAATGAAAATGTGCGATACTTTCTGGCCCGCGGGCACAAACCGGAAATCAGGCTCAAAATGGCCGAAGCCAGGAGCCAGGCTCCGATAAAATGGAATATGGACAGAAGCTTCAAGTGATCCGCATCCGTTCTGCGTTGGTCGTTCATGATAGGAGGCAATTCGCTCACGGTTCACTGCTTGCTGACGACAGCGAAGAACGGACGGCGGGTCGCAGCCTATCCGGTTCGATTCCTTCGATCGTAAGCCTGGTTAAATTCATTTTCCAAGGCAATTGCGGCGCCATTCAATTTGAACTTATTGCTAAATTTTTAGCACTTGGGCATTGACATGGGCGGACATGGTGCTAAAATTTTAGCATCTCAAATGAGCAACGAAGTGAATCTCAGCCGGCGGGAGCGCCAGATCATGGACATTTTGCACGCCCGGGAGGCGGTCACGGCGGCCGAAATCCGGGCGGCGCTCCCGGAGGCGCCCAGCTATTCCGCCGTGCGCGCCCTGCTGCGGATTTTGGAGGAGAAGGGTCACGTCAAACACTGGGAGGATGGGCCGCGGTATGTGTACGTGCCGCGCGCCTCGCGCGCGAGCGCCAGCCGCTCGGCTTTGAAACGCCTGGTCACCACCTTTTTCCAGGGGTCGGTCACGGAGGCCGTGGCGGCGCTGCTGGATACTCCGGATGCAAAACTCTCAGACGCGGACCTCGCCAAGCTGCGCGAAATGATCAAACAGGCGGAAAAGGAGGGACGTTGACATGAATACACCGATTGAGAACCTGTCGGTTCATCTCCAGAGCGCGCCGTTCGCGGCGCTGTTTCTGGATGCGCTGCTGAAAAGCTTCATCGTGCTGGCGCTGGCCGGCGGCGTATGCGTGCTCTGGCGTGGGGCGTCCGCCGCCACCCGGCATCTCATCTGGTTTTCGGCCGTGGCCATATTGCCGTTTCTGCCGCTGTTGAATTCCACCTGGCCCCACTGGCATAAATCGGCTTGGACCGTTTCCACCGACGGAGCGTCCGGCAACCTGGTCTCGTTTGCAGTTGAACTGGCGCCCAAGTCGGTCACGCCGCCCGCGCACAGCTTGCGAGCTGCGCCGGAAGTTTCCACCCGGGCGGGTATCGCTGCTGGCAGCCGGAAGATATCCACGCAGTTCAATGCCCGCTGGATACTATTCGGCTGGCTGGCGTGGCTCGCCGGAGCGATGGTATTTATGGCCAGGAGTCTGGCCGGACAAATTGGCCGGCGCAAATTTTCTGCTGCCGCGCACTTAGTGCAGGACGCGGGTTGGACGCGGCTGTTGGCCGAAGTATGTGGGACATGGCGTGTGCGGCGGCCGGTAACCTTGTTGCAGTCGGCGGAAAGCGTCATGCCCATGACGTGGGGCTGGTGGCGTCCGGTGATTTTGCTGCCCTCAGCGGCCGCGCAATGGCCGGCCGACCGGCGGCAGGTGGTATTACTCCACGAACTGGCCCACATAAAACGGTGCGACTATTTTACGCAAGTCGTGGCACAACTCGTTTGCGCGCTTTACTGGTTCAACCCGCTGGTTTGGATAGCCGCGCGGCAAATGTGCATCGAGCGGGAAGGGGCTTGCGATGACCTGGTCTTGGCGGGCGGATGCAAAGCCTCTGAATACGCCGGCCATCTCGTCGAAATCGCCGGCAGTTTTCGGAGCGTGCCGCCGGTGGCGGCGATTGCCATGGAGCGTTCCTCTCACTTGCCGGGCCGCATCGCCGCCATTGTCGATG
>CAYTJG010000539.1:0-2413 GCA_964437865.1 uncultured Bifidobacteriaceae bacterium
CGAAATTTTTTCATCTTTCCTTTTCCATTCCACACTTCCTATCATTTCTCCAAAGGCCGCCGCGATGAAAAAGACAGAAAATCAGCCAACATGACTACGCCGAGGTTTATCATTCCCACAGCGATGTATGCCGTAACCTTATACATGCTCTTTTTGCCCATCTCGCTTCTTGTGGCTGCGGGTGTGTGGGCGGACAAGGTTTCCGGCGTCTTATATTTATGCATAGACAGCATGGGCATCTTCGACTTTATTCCGCCTTTTGTGCATGCGGCGGGAGGCGATGTCTATTATGTGCCGGCGTGGCGGGTATATCTTGTCTGGTATCTCCTGCTGGCCGGCGCGCTTCTGCTTCCGGCACCCGCCATCGGAGCATTGTGGTGGCGGTGGCGAAAGGAGGACAAAGATAACGACTGACTTCTTATCCGTGGAATCCGCGAAATCCGTGGTTCACCCGAATCGTGAGCGATATGCTCGCGGATTCACCCAACAGGTGGATCGGATTCGGCTGAAAGATTCCGTCGGCGGGATGCCGACGGGTGCAACCGGGACGGTCAATGCCACTAGTTTTTGTGGCTGCAATCGGGGGTTGTTTTCAATTGTTGACGAGCTTTTTCCCGGGAGCCAATCAAAGGCGGATAGGGCTGGCGCAGGTGTCGTTGCTTTCGCGGCTCCGGGGGCCGGGGCTTGCGTCGGCGCGGTAGGAGGGCCTGGCCCATCAAGTCCAGCACCCGGCGCCAGTCTCCGGCGGTGACGGTCCCGCAGCCAAAGAGAGCCAGCCAGTGTTCCAGATGTCGCCGACAGAGGGAAAAGGAAAGAAGCAAGGGGCTAATCTGCCGGCGGAGCGCGGCGCAGAGCATGGCGGCGCGCAGGACGTTGTAGGCCAGCAAACCGGCCAGCCATTCTTTCCGGGCCATCTCGGCCGATTTGCATTCCAGTTGGACCAGGCGCATTTGGGTTTTGAGGTAGCGCAAGTTTAATTCGATGTGCCAGCGCAGACCGTAGAGTTCGACCAGTGCGGCCACCGGATATTCTACGGGGTCGGTCAGGGAAGTGAACAAGTAGAAGGTTTGCGAGCGATAGCCTTTGCGCTGGATGGCGACGACCAGCAGCCGTCCGGGGACGGAGGCTTGACTGCAGCCGGGTTGGAGCCGGTCGGAGGCGGTGCGGGACCACAGCACCGGATGCGAGCCTAAGCGGAGCGGACGGCCCAGCAAGCGGCGGGCGCGAGCCTTTGTCAAACGCAAGAGAACGTGGCCGCCGACGGCGCGCGCGGTTTGGACGATGCGGAAAACGCCAAAGTTGCGGTCCCCCACATAGAGACAGGCGCCGAGGGCGGAGCGGAGCATCATCCGGCAAGCCAGGAGTTGTTCGCTGCGAAAGAAACTGCCGTGCGCGCACGCCAAAGCGGCGCCGCTCCGGGCGCAGAAGCCCACCACCACCCGCATCAAACACCAGTAGGGAGCGCTCCGGGCTTGGTTGCCATTGGGCGGGAAGCGGCGGGGAATATCGCCGTAGGGACGCAGTCGCACCGTGCTGCCATCCAGCAAGCAAACGATCCAGTTGTGCCAGAGGGTGTGGGGGTTCAAAGCCAAGATGCGACCGGCTTGCAGGGTCAGGCTTTGCCGGAGAAAAGCCAGCGGCAGACGCTGGCGGGCATTGCTGAAAGAAACGGTGGCGGAGGAACGCAATTTTTGGGACAAGCCCGGGCGCAGGGCGTTGGCTCCTCCGGCCTGGGCATCGGCCACCACTTTCTCCAAGGTGTGATCGGCGGCCAGGCGCTGAAAAATCAGATACCAGAGCGTGACCAGGGGCGTAAAGAGCCGGTCATAGAAGCGCCCCTTCCGCAGGGAAGCCAAGCGCCAGATCTGGCGGCTGGGCAGCAGGCGGCGGAAAGCGGCCAGCAGTTGTGCGGCCGTGGGCGCGGGGGATTGGGGCGGGGCGTTTTTTTTGTAGTATGCATATATTATTGTATGCATATAATGCCTGTGTTATACTCCCTGAGTGAAGAACAAAAAATCAGAGGCTCCGGTGCCGAAGCGCTTCTTTAAAAAGTTGATCCTCTTGTGGCCCGCCCTCAAAGGTTCCCTGGCGTTGGTGCATAAACCCTGCATCCGGCCCAACTGCCGGGCTTGCGCCAGCGGAGTCAAACACCCCAACCACCTGCTCACCTACACCCAAGACGGACGACGGCGTTGTCTCTATGTGCCTAGTTCGATGGTTCCAGTCCTCCAGAGGGCTTTGCAGAACGGCCGTCAAATCGAACAGTTGCTCTATCGGATGGGACCTGCCTTGATAGAGGAATATCGCGCCCAGCATCCTGCGCAAACAGGCCCAGATTTGAAGCTTAGGCCCTCACCGACCAAAAAAAAGCGGCCCAAAAACTAGTGGCATTGACCGGGACGGTCGCGCTCCC
>CAYTJG010000540.1:0-2394 GCA_964437865.1 uncultured Bifidobacteriaceae bacterium
GTCAATGTAGGGAACCAAGTCATCAATCACAACGTGCTCAAACGCACTGAAGTCAAAGCCGCGTCCGCCAAAACCACCCGGACCGCGTGCCGCACCATTCGTTGCCGATCCCGCTCCCGCGGGAGCCGCGTTGGTTGGCGGACCGTCGCGCCGGGGGCCGCCGATGCCGCCGCCGTTTTCCATCACAATGATGAAGGGCTTGGCTTTTCCTTCCGCGAGCAGGTTATCCATGATCAGATTGGCGTGGCCTTGATTGCCCCAGCCGGTCTCGTTTTCCCCCATGCCATGCTGCAAATATAGCACCGGATAGCGCTGGTTGGGATCCTTATCATAATCCGGCGGCGTATAGACGAAACAGTGGCGGACTGAATTGCTGGTGTTCGCCGTGTAAAGAACTTCGCGCAACTGGCCGTGAGGAACATTCTTGAGCGCGTAAAAATCCTCATCCTTGGCGGGAATCTCAATGCCACTGCCCCAGCGGCCGGCGCCGTAGAAATATAGGCTGTTCGGATCAGGAACCTGGGCGCCGTCAATTACGAGTTGGTAGTAATGGAAACCTTCGTCCTGCGGCTTCGAAATGCCCGTCCACACGCCGTCATCGCCCTTGATCAACGGATACTTTACGCCGCCCAAATCGAGCTGAACACTCTGGGCTTGTGACGCGATGACACGAGCCCGAACGCGGCCTTCGGAGTTGACCTGCGGATATTGCTTGCCCTGCTGGTTCGAGGTCGCCGGCCGCCAGTCATTCAATGGCTCCTCGGTGGAGGATGTCGAATTGGTCTGGGCAAAGACACCCACGCTACCCACCATCAGGGTAAGCAGACAGATTGTTTTAGTCTTCATTTTGCACAGTTGCGGGTTATTTGGTTCGTATCTTCAAGACCGTAATTGAATACGCTGGAAACTCGCGCGTGAAATTGGCGCTCAACCCATCCACTTTTTCGGTGCGCGGCACCAATTTGTCCCGATCATTGATTGAGTTTGTCTCCGTCGGACTGTTGGCAGAAAGCACCACCGCCTGGCCCTTCGATCTGATGCCGGCCACACCGCTGAATTGGACGTTAATCCGCTGAGCCTTGCCATCAACATTCACGATCTTAAGATAAATGACACCGCTCTTGGCATCGCGCGTGGCGCTGTAGTAAAGCGCGGACACACGGCGGGGTGCCGGTGTGCCGCCTCGGCGTCCGGCGGGAGGTGTCTGTTCGATCATGGAAACGCCATCAGCTTTGACCGGCAGAATGTCGACGCCGCAATTTTGAGCGAACATGGTTTCGACGTAGTAAGACGGCGAGCCATACGAATTGAGTGCGTCATAACCGATCAAGTCGCTTTCCCATTGCATCGAACGGCCGTTGCCAGTGAGCTGGCTCACGTTGACGAATAGCGGAGCGAAACATTCCATCAGCACGACGTCTGCGTTGCGTTCCAGGCCGCACATCCACGCGGCGTCGCCGAGCGCGCCAGCCATGTTGGGCGTGGGCGAGCCTATGCGCGTAGCCCATTCACCAACGAACACTTTGCTCTGGTCGACCGCGCGGCTGCGGTTGTCATACTGATGAAAGTTGACTTCCATGTCTTGTTGATTGCGGTAGAAGTGTTCATCCACGAGATCGGGCAGGCGCGTTTTGACCCAGATTGTTTCGCGTTGATCGTGTCCCACCGAGGAAATGACTTTCAACTGCGGATACTTGCCTTTGATGGCGTCATAGAACTGAGTAAAACGACCGTCGTAACTGCCGCTGCGGTCGAAAAAATCTTCGTTTCCGATTTCGACATAATGGAGCGAGAACGGCTTGGGGTGGCCGTCTTGGGCGCGGCGGGCACCCCACTTTGTGGTCGTGGCGTCGCCGGTGAGATACTCGATTTCTTCGAGAGCTTCCTGGATGTAGGGTTCAAGTTTTGGGCCGGCCTCGACGCGACCGCCGCCGCCGAGACAATAGCCGGCAAACACCGCCAGTACCGGTTCCATGTTCAGATCTTCACACCAGTCGGCGTATTCCAAAATGCCCATGCCATCAGTGGACCAATAGCCCCAGCAACTCGGATGGCCGGGGCGCTGTTCCACCGGCCCAATGGTTTCCTTCCAATTGAAACGCTGGTTGAAGGCGTTGCCCTCAACATAATTGCCGCCTGGCAAACGGAGAAATTTGGGCTTCATAGCCGCCAGCAATTCCATAATGTCGGCGCGATTGCCGTTGGGACGATTCTTGTAAGTGGGCGGGAAAAGCGAGACATTTTGCAGCCACAAAGTCCCAGCCGTCCTGGTCGTAAGTTTGAAAACATTGGATTTTGAGGCCGCCACACTTTTGGTCTTGAGTTTGGTCTCAAACTTTTTCCGCCTCGTCAGCAGAATCTATGGGTGGATTCCTCGGGTTCTGGGAGGCGTCC
>CAYTJG010000541.1:0-2392 GCA_964437865.1 uncultured Bifidobacteriaceae bacterium
GCGCCGTGGCAACTGAAGCCCGCACCGAACGCGGACATCCACCAGAGGCCGTCGGGCACACTGTCATTCAAGGCACGTTCGAGGACGAAATAGACGGTGGGGCTGCTGATGTTGCCAAATTCACGCAGCACGGCGCTACTGTGCCGCACGTCGTCCGCGCTCAGTCTAAGTTTGTCGCGCAGGGCGAGAATCACGTCGCGCCCGCCCGGGTGTAGAATCCAGCCGCTGATCTGTTCACGCCGCACGCGCGCCGCCACCAGCGATTCAGAAAATAATTTTTCCGCAAGCGTGCTGGCGACCTGGGGCACTTGCGGCCGCAAAATATTCCGCAACCTGCCGTTCTTATGGCCAAACCGGAGCGTGTCGCGTTCGGCGGTGAGGAGGCGCGAGTCGGTGAATTTCCATTCGACGCGGCGGTGGTCGGGCAATGCTTCACTGGCCAGCACTGCCGCGCCCGCGCCATCGCCGAACAAGCACGCGCTGATTAAAACGCCCGGATCGTCATCCAGGAAAAACGCCGCGCTGCAAACTTCGACACAAATGGAGAGCACTTTTTTTGCCCGACCGGCGGCGAGCATCGCCTCGCCCGCGCGCAGATTTGGCAGGGCCGCGCCGCAGCCCTGGCCGACGAGGTCGAGGGCGAAAATATTTTGGCGCAGACCAAGTTGTTCGCTCACATAGCTGGTCAGGCCGGGACACAAATAGCCGGTGCAGGTGCTGATGAGCACGGCGTCAATTTCTTCCGGTGCGCAATCGGCATTTTTCATGGCCCTCCACGCGGCGGCCACCGCCAAGGCCGGTGCGTGGGTGGTGAACCGCACTTGCAACTCGTCCGTCGTGGCGTCGAATACTTCTGCGAGGGTGGCCAAAGCCAGATGCCGCGTTTCAATGCCATTGTCGCCGCACAGGACTTTTTTGAGGATGGCTTTGGAGCGTGGTTTGAGTTGCGGGTATTTCGCCCATTGTTGAACGGCCTCCCAAGCCGCGCGCTGGGTATGACGTTGGGCTGGAGCCGCCGTGCCGAGTCCAATGATGAACATGGTCTATTCTAGCAGAATTCGCCATTTCGTAAACATGGGGTGAACCACCCAGGCCACACATCCCTTAACCCATTCCAAAATTGCCGAATTCCCGTTTCCGGATATTTGAGCGGCGAGGCCATTTTTCGCAAAACCACTTTGCGGCGTTAATTCGCGATTTGAGAAGCTCATAGCCCCCGATTATTTAGATGTCCAAGCCACCCTATCCCATTTCGGAGTCCAGACTCATTCATCGCGGATCGCATCAACCGGATTGAGACGGGTGGCCCGCACCGCCGGAATGATTCCGGCGATAAGCCCCACCACCACCAGGATCGAGCTCGAGAGAAGGAGCGCGGACCAGGAGACCGCGAGGTGAATATCGCTGCGCCCGGAGGTGTCTTCAAATAAAGGCCCAAGGAAAGGCAGTGACCCAATCAGATTCACAACCAGCCAGGCCAGCAGAAATCCCAGCAAGCCGCCGGAAAAAGTCAGCACCAATCCCTCGATGAGGATTTGCGCCAGGATATGCCGCCGGCGCGCTCCCAGCGCCTTGAGCACGCCGATCTCCCGCGTCCGTTCCGTCACCGAGACGAGCATGATGTTCACCACGCCCACGGCGCCGATGCTCAGCGTCAGGGTGCCGATGAGCGCCAGGAGAAGCTTCAGCCCCAGACTCAGGTTGGTGATGAGGGACAGGAATTTGTTCCACTCGATGATTTCCACCGCCCGCTCGTCCTTTAGGTTGAAATTGTGCGCGCGGGCCAGCGCCGCCCGCACGTCCGTGACAATGCGGTCGCGGAAAAGATTGCTGGCGGGCAGGAGGACGATGTCGCTCAAATAGCGGGTGTCCGTCAGCCCCGAGAACGTCGTGAAGGGGACAAACGCGGTCATATCATCCGGCGCGGCGTAGTTGGTGATCTGCGTTTTCTTACGCAGTACGCCCACGACTGTAAACCGCACGCCATTGATCTTGAGCTCGCTGCCCACGGCGGGGATACCACTGAAAAGTTCTTTGCGCAGGTTCTCTCCAATCGCCACCACTCGCCGCCGATGCAACACGTCGTCCTCGGACACGAATCGACCTTCGGCCATCTCCATGTCGCGAATCCGCTCAAAGCAGGCGTAGACGCCGCTGACGCCGTAACCCTTGGTGCGATCATTGAAGCTGACGTCGAACCAGCGGCGCACTTCGGGCGAGATGGCCTCGATGGTCGGTGCGCCTTCCAGGATGGCTTGCACGTCGCTCAGTTCGAGCGCGATGTGACGGCCGGACCGTTCGCCGCCGGCCTGCAAACTCGTCTGCCCGGGAAACATAACGACGAGGTCCTTGCCGATTTGGCGAAAGGCCTTCGTCATCGCCTGCTCGAATC
>CAYTJG010000542.1:0-2390 GCA_964437865.1 uncultured Bifidobacteriaceae bacterium
CTCCTCATGAAAACAAGAAACTTATGTCAGGAATTTTGCGCCGGAAAGTAGCTAGCTTAGCTAAAGTCAGACAGCCGCACCGCCCTCTTGACAACGTCAAAAGGGACCGGTATCGGCGGGAGCAGTTGGATGTACAATGCCAGTATCCGGGAGGCAAAACGGAAGTTCCAGCTAAGCAGGGAGGGATGTGTGCTCGAACAACGATCCATTCGACGGACTTTTGGCTTGGTATTGGCGGGCTTGATCGGCGTACCCTTTGCCAGCTTTCTCTACCGGACGGCGCGGGCCGCGCCGGCGGAACTGCCGCCGCCCGTGAAGATGACCAGCGAACAGGACCGTCAACACATGATGGACCTGCTGCACATTACGTCGCTAAGGCCGGGGAAAAGAGGTTCGGACCCGTCTCTGCCGGCATTCGCCAACTACAACGAATCCAAGGCCAATCCCTACCCGAATCTGCCCGACCTGTTGAAGTTGAAGAATGGCAAGAAGGTCACCACGGCAGCGGACTGGTGGAACAAACGGCGGCCGGAAATCGTGGAAGATTTCGACCGCGAGGTTTTATGGGCGCATGCCCGCAGTCATTCCTAAGGTGAAATGGGAAGTGACCAGCACGACTCCCGGCAAGAACGGCGAGGTGGACATCGTCACCAAACATTTGACCGGCGTGGTGGACAATTCTTCCTACCCGGACATCTTCGTCCATATCGACCTGACCCTGGTGACTCCGGCCAACGCCAAGGGTCCGGTCCCGGTGATCATGCAGTTTGGGGGCTTTGGCTTTGGACCGCCGGCAACGCCGGGCGCAGCGCCTGCGCCGCCGCCGGCCGGTCCGCCTTACGGACCGAATGGCTTTGCTGCCGCCGGACGCGGACCTGGGGGTGGTGCGGCTGCGGGCCGTGGCGGTACGGGAGCAACTCCCGGGGCTCCAGCGCCGGTGTTTTTATATGACTCTCTGGCGGGAATAATCTACCAGGCGCCGGGCGCCGCGGGCCGGGGCGCCGCTCCAGGCGCCGGCCGCGGGCCCACCGGAACTGCCGGACCCACGTGGCAGCAGCAGGTTCTCGCCAGGGGATGGGGCTACGCCGCCATCAACCCCGGCAGCATCCAGGCCGACAACGGAGCGGGGCTTGACCTGGGCATCATTGGCTTGTGCAACAAGGGCCAGCCGCGCAAACCGGAGGACTGGGGCGCACTGCGAGCCTGGGCGTGGGGTGTCAGCCGCGCCATCGACTATTTTGAAACCGACAGCGCCGTAGATGCTCGGCACATCGCGCTGGAAGGCCATTCGCGTTACGGCAAGGCCACCATCGTGTCGATGGCGTATGAACCGCGCCTGTGGACGGCCTATGTCAGCTCATCCGGCGAAGGCGGCGCGAAGCTGCACCGCCGCAATTGGGGCGAGGTCATCGAGAACGTCGACGACGTATCGGAGTACCACTGGATGGCCGGCAACTTCCTCAAATACGCCGGACCGCTCGGCTGGAACGATCTGCCCGTGGATTCGCATGAACTGGTGGCCATGTGCGCTCCGCGCCCCGTTTTCCTCAGCACCGGCGCCGGCGGTTATGATGTGGAACCCGGCGGCGACAGCTGGGTAGACGCCAAGGGCACTTTCCTGGCCGGGGCAGCCGCCGGCCCGGTCTACGAGTTGCTCGGCAAGAAGGGTATGGGCCTGGACGTGTTCCCGCCCATCGAGACCTTGGTGGCCACCGGCGACGTAGCGTTCCGGCAGCACTCCAGCGGTCACACCGACGGCCCCAACTGGCCCTTCTTCCTGGACTTCGCCAGTAAGCACATGGAGCTGCCGGTCCTGCCCAAGACGATCAAGTAACCAGGATGGAGCAGGTGTTATGACCCAAAAGCTGCTTTTTGCAGGTACGATTCCGCTGCTGGTGGTTTGCGCCGCGATGGCGGCGGATGTCATTGGCGGCAAGTGGACAATGTCGCAGGAGGGCAGCAACGGCGGTCCGCCCCACGTGACAACTTTTGACCTCAAGGTGGATGGCATGACTCTGACCGGCACGGTCACGGCGCCCATGGGCGGCCGCGGCGGTGGCGCCGCTCCCGCACCTGTGCCGATCGCGATCGCCAACGGCAAGGTGAATGGAAACACCATCAACTTCGACGTGGTTCGCGATTTCGCCGGGAATTCGACGACCACCAGGTACCAAGGCACGGTGTCCGGCGACACCATGCACATTAAGCAAACCATCGATTTGGGCAACGGCCCTCAGACTGTGCAAGGCGACGCCAAGCGCGCTACCCAATAAGCGATCGGGAGCCGGGTCGGCATGGGCTCGTGGGCTGAGCCCGCGGCTGGACTTTGGCCACTTTCCGTGGGGCAGGATGGCATCCCAATGTCACTTACATTGGCCTATGAGCCGTAC
>CAYTJG010000543.1:0-2372 GCA_964437865.1 uncultured Bifidobacteriaceae bacterium
GGCCAAGGCTCACTGCGTGGCCAGGCCGACCTTGGTGATATCCAGTTGTTGCAGCGTGTCCAACACCACCACCATCCCCTGGTATTCCACCTCGTCCGCCCCCTTCACCACCACCGGCATGTCCGGATTCTCCGCCTTCATCTGCTTCAAATCATCCCGCAACTCCGTCTTGGTCACCACCGTCCCATTCAACCGGATTTGTGCATCCGCCATCACCTCGATCCGCGTGATCTTGGGCTTCTCCTTGTTCGGCGGCGGCGGCTTGCCCGACGGCAGCGTCATCTCCAGGTTGTTCATCAACTGCGGCGTCGTGATGATGAAGATCACCAGCAGCACAAACACCAGGTCCAACAGCGGCGTGATGTTCAGCTCGGTCATGGTCCCGTGCCCCTTTTTGCTGATCTTTTTCAGGCTCATTGGGTCATCAACGGTTGCGTTTCCTCCGAAGCCACGTCAAAGCGGATCGTCACCTGCGCCGGAAAATTTGTCGGCGGCCGCCGGTCGATGCTTTGCACCTCCTTGAACACGTCCCGCACGCTTTGGTCCCACCGGTCGTTCCCGCTGCCCCGCGCCCACTGCACGTTGCCCAGGTGCCCCGCCTTGTCCACCGCCACCTGCACCTCCGCCACGTAGTTCCCATCGTCCAGGTTCTCCGGCCGGTTCCACCGCGACCGTAGCGCGTATTCGATGTACCCCTTATACAGTTGCACCGGATCGCTCTCGGTGTTCACCGCCTTGCCACCTTCAAATTCAAAGCTGGGCACCTCCGTATTGGCCGGCGCCACCACCGGCGCCGACGCCGCCGGCGGCGCCGCCTTGGGCTCCTCGTATTTGGGCGGCTCGTTCTTGGGCGTCTCCACTTTCGGCGGTTCCACCTTGGGCTTTTCCGGTTCCTTGGGCTTCTCCGGCGGCTTCTCCTTGACCATGGTCACCGAAATCTTCTGGATCTTCTTGCCCAGCAAACCTTCCCGTGCCGCAAAGTACAGCAGCGCCCCGATCAACACGGCGTGAAACACCGCCGAAATCGTCAGGTTTACTCTCGACGAGTTCCGTTTCTTGGTTGGGCGCGTTTGGGGCAGCATCGGGCGGAGTGTGGGATTAAGGGTTCAAACGGGATCGGTTCATTTGTTGATTTCAGTGGCCAGATCCACTTTGGCCAGATTGGCCTGCTGGCAGATGTCCAACACCGCCCGGATTTGCTTGTACTTGGTCTTGGCGTCCCCGCGCACGATCACGTTCAGGTCCGGATCATCCGTGCGCAGGTCGATCAGGCGCAGCAACAGTTTGTCCATCGCCAGGGTTTCCTGATTCAGGGCCAGTTGACCATCGGCCTGCAACGAAATATACATGGCCTTGCGCGGCGGATCCTTTTGATGCTTGGAGGCCGTCGGCAGGACCAGGTCCGTGTCCTTGACCGGGGGGATGGTGGTGATGATGAAGATCACCAGCAACACAAACGCCAGATCCAGCAACGGCGTGATGTTCAATTCCGTCAGCGATTCGTGCGCCGATTTGGAGCATTTCTTCATGCAGCGGCTCCGGGCCTAGCGACTGGCAATCACGGTGGGCACCACCGGGGCCTCACTCCGCCGGAGCGCGCCGGCAATCTTGTCCTCGATATCCCGATTATCCACGTAGGTGTGCTCCATCTGGTTGGCATAACGGGTGGCAAAACCATCCAGTTCCTGGGTCATGTGGCGAATGGTGGTCACCATGAAGTTGTAGCCGAACATGGCCGGAATGGCCACCAGCAGGCCGGTGACGGTGGCCACCAAGGCGGCCGCCACACCGGGGGCCATGGCCGTGAGGCTGGCCTGGTTCTTTTCGGCAATGCCCGCGAAGGTGGACATCACGCCCCAGACCGTGCCCAGCAACCCGATGAACGGTCCGCCGGCCACGGCGGTGGACAGCACGATCATGCCCTTCTCCAGCGACATGGCCTGGTTGGCCGCGGCCTCCTCGAGGACTACTTTCACGGCCTCGAACGCGTTGGGGCTGATCTTGGTGGTGATGGCCCGGGACAGATGATCGGTGTTGCCGTCGCCTACGCTTTGGATGGGAGCCGGCAGCACGGCCACCGGGTTGTTTTTCAGATGATAGAGCAGTTCCTCGGCGCCGCGGTCATACAATTCCCATGCCGGCGCGCCTTCAAATCTTTCGTCCCGCTTTTTGATGTCCAAGGGATCGCGGGTCGAACTGTAGGTGGCGAAGAACCGCTTGGCGGCGCGGCGCGCGATCGTCAATTGGCGGAACTTGGTGATGATAATAGTCCAACTGAAGAGGGAAAGTACCAACAGGACACAGACGGTGATCTTGCCCTCGGTGGTGGCGTTCTGAATGGCGTAGACGGCCGCGTTGGCGGCCAGCAGGGG
>CAYTJG010000544.1:0-2369 GCA_964437865.1 uncultured Bifidobacteriaceae bacterium
CTGCGCCACCCTGGCCTTGCTCACCTCGACTTGTTCCCGCGACTGGTCCCACTGGCTTTGGGCCACCGCCAGATCGGCGCGAGCCTGGGCCAGACGCACTTCATAGTCCCGGGAATCCAGTGCCAGCAGCACCTGCCCCTGGACCACCCGATCGTTGTCCCCCGTCCGGAGTTCGCCCACCTGTCCCGGCACGCGGGAACTGATCTGGGTGACATAACCGTCGATGAACGCATCGTCCGTGGTGACAAACGGCGCCACAAAACGCAGGTAATAAAAGACCGCGACCGCGATCAAAACCAGTCCCGATGCCACTCCCAGGAGGATCTTTGTGCGCCGCCCCGCACTCGGCGGCGGGGGCACGGCCACAGCGGGGCCGGCGGGTTGGACACGTGATTGCAATTGAATTTCCATGAGTCGTTAAAAGCTCGCGAAGTATTGGCCGTCCGCGGACACCAGAAGCGATTCCGTCCCGCAGTCTTTTCGGCCGTCAGCAATCTCCTTGATGGGCGGCGGGCTTGGCCGCGCCCGGCAAATCAAAAACGCGGCGCAGTGAATGCATGGCGCTGGTGACCGCCGCGCGCTCGGCGGGGGGCAAACCGCCCACCAACGTCGCCAGTTCCGTGCGGATGCCGCCGCGCGCCTGTTCCAGCATGGCTGCGCCGCGGGCCGTCAGCGTGAGCGCCACCTGCCGCCGATTATTGGCCACGGGACGCCGGTCCACCCAACCGTTGGCCACCATCCCCTCCATCGCCCGCGACATGGTCGGCAGGGAAAATCCGAGGTAGCCGGCCACGGCCGACAACGAGGCCTGGTCGGTCCGGCTCAGAAACGCCAGCGTGCGAATTTGGGGCAGCGACAAGCGGGGGGTGCGTTGGCGGCGGACCTGTTCGTTGAAGAACCGCATCACCAGCGGAACCGTTTCCAGCACCTCGCGGGCGCATTGAGTGGCCGTGACATTCATTATACTTGCAATATGCAACTATTGCCTATTGCAAGTATAGGACTGGCTGCGGCCGTGTCAAGTTGCTCCCTGACCAATAAAAAAATGGCCGGAGGCAGTGCCTCCGGCCATATGTTTAATAATTTCGGCAACCCGGCCCGTTACTCGGGTTCCGCCCGGTAGAATCGCCGGGTATAGTTGGTGGCGCTGGTGTCTTGCACCTGAATGATGCCCAGTCCACTCGCCGTCACCGTTTCCAGGTTGCTCCAGTTCACCAGGTTGGTGGACACCTGGATCAGATAGTTTTCTCCCGGCATGCCCGCCATGCTCAGGTGGGCGCCGCTGGTGGCCAGATTGGTCGTCGTCAGCTTCAGCTGGTTCTGGGTCACGAAGTTCAGCGTGATCGTGCCCACCGCCGAACCGCCGCGGCCATCGCTCACAATGTACGCAAACAGGTCGCGGTTGGTCTGGCCGGCCGGCGGCGTGTAGCTGAACGCCGTGCCCTTGTTCGTGATCCACGCGCCGTAGGCCGAGAGATCACTGTAATCAGTGATGGTCAGCGCGTCGCCATCCACGTCGTAATCATTGGTCAGGATCAGGCTAAACGGAATCTGCACCGTCACCCCGAACGCCGCGGTGATGACACAGGGGCCGGTCACCGGCGCCCGATCGACGATGATCACATCGTCGGAAACCACCGTGTTGCCGGCCACCGTGAGCGCCACCGCCACCGTCCGGGTGGCCTGGTTGGTGTTGCTGGTATAGAACGCCACCTGGCGCAGCAACTCGGAGACTGCGGGCGTGCTCGCATTGGCATTGAACACGAACGCCAGCGGGGTGGCCCCCTCACCGCCGGCCATGCTCGCAAAGGTCGTTCCGCCGTAGGTCACATTCGTGCCGGTCAGGTCAATCTCACCCGCGCCCGTGCCCTCGGTGGCAATGGTCATTTCGTCCTGGCTGGTGACGTTGCTCACAATCGTGAGCACCAGCCTGCCGCCGTTGTAATTAAGGCCGCCGCCATCCGCCACCTCGGCGTTGGTGTTGATCTGGGTCGGGAAATCCCCCACCACATAGTAGCTGGTCACATTGGTCCCCACCGGATTATCCACCATGGCGGTGATCGTGAGGACACCCGACACCAGCGTAACACTGTAGTTGCCGGCTTTCTCGCTCAGATCCACCAAGCTGGGCACAATGGCGTAGGTGCCGGCTGGGCTGGCTTGCGTCGCCGTCGTGGCGTACGTGGCCGTGATCGGATCGCCGTTGTACAAGCCGCTGATGGTGCCCGTAAAGACGGGGTTGGTCGTATCGTACTCCCGGCTGGCGTTATTGGCCGTCACGGTCAACAGCGCCTGCGTCACCGTCAGCGTGCCGTCGGTGAAGCTGATGGTGTAGTTGGTGGAGGTCACCCCCGCTGGCACGATCGCAT
>CAYTJG010000545.1:0-2368 GCA_964437865.1 uncultured Bifidobacteriaceae bacterium
CGCAACCGCAACGATTTGACACGAGCACGGGCAAGCCGCTGGCCATCGCCTCGTTGACCACCAGCCCCCATTGTTCGATTGTGCTCGCATGCACAAAGGCTTCGGCGCACCCGTACCAAGCCGGCAACTCGTCATATTGTTTGAAACCGGGCAGTCGCACATGTTCGCCCAGCTTGGCGGTGGCGAGCTGTCGCTGCAGGGTGTCGCGCAGCGGACCATCACCCAGCAGCACCAAGTCCCACGCCTCCGAATTCTGGGCCAGCTCCCGGTAGCGCGCGTAGGCCTGCAGCAGGCGGACCAGATTCTTCTTTCCCACGAAACGGGCCGAGCCCAGGAAGTATTTCCGGGACAGGCCCAGCGCTTGGCGACACTCGGGCAACCGCTGCCGGCAGTCGGCCGCCTTGGCCATGAAATGATCGTTGTCCACGATATCATAACCCACAAAAATGCGTTCCGGCGGCATGCCCAATTGGGCCAGATATTCGCTTTGAGCCGTGCCGCCCACCAGGCCGGCCCCACACATGTGCACCAGCCGGCGTTTCACGCGTTCCTTCCAAAGCGTCCGTGATTCGTCCCAGGCATTGCTTTCGGACATGATTACCACCGGCGTCTTGGTCTCCACGCACCAGTCCAGCGCGCTCACGGCGTCAGGAGATACCCAGCCGGGAATCACCACGGCTTGCGGCTTGATTTCCCCCAGCGTTTGGCGCATTTTGCGTCTCACCTCCTGCCGCCAGGCACGGTCGCCCGAATCATGGTCCGTCAGCGTCACGCGGGCGAAAGCTCGGGCGCCCTCCACTTTGTTCCAGCGATAGATGTCTTCGGTCGCACAGGCCTCCACACCCCAGACGGACAGCAAGCGTCCGGCGGCACTGAGTCGTGCATGATGATAAGGGCCGAAGCGGTGGAACAAAATGGCGACGCGAGTTTGAACGGACAACTCGGTGGTGGCCTCGGCGGTCCTTGAGGGCAGGGTGTTTTCGGCGTTCACAGTGGTTGGTTCATTCCGTCATTCAGGTCGTGGTGGTCGGACCATGGAGATCGCCCCGGGGATTCATCGAATTCCGTTGGCGGCCGGTTCGTGATGGTCCGACCTGGTTCATTCTGATGAAACCGCGCGGCGGCGTCCGCCGCGCAAATAACGAAGGTGGGTTCGGGAGCCGCTCCGGCTGGAACGATCGTGTCGGCGTCGTCGGCTCGGTCCCGGTAGTTTGCTTTTTTCGATGATCCAACCACCAGACGGCCAGGGCCCCGAACATGAAGGGATAAAGAGTGATGAGCGTAATGTCCCGGCCCAGGTTGAAGGTCAAAATCAAACCCAGGCAATACCCCGGCAACCGCCCCAGCGCCTGGATGTTCAAATCCAACCGGGCCAGCCAAGCCACCCAAAGGCTCATGAGGATGGCGGCCGCCAACGGACCCAGCACGCGGCCGAAGTTCACCACGCCCTGGCCGATCATACCAGTGGAGATGGTGGTGTTCACGCCGCCTTGGGTGTCGTCGGCTTGGCCATGTCCGCGCGCCATTGCATAATCGAGGCCGATCATGGGTTTGTTGTGCCAGAGGGCCCGCGGGATGGGGTTCACCAATTCGGCAAGATAGCGGGCGCCCCAGTTGGGCCGGTAGGCGCCATTGTCGATGAAGGTGCTCACCCAGCACAGTTCCTCGAACATGTTCAATCCTTCATTATGCACCCTTTTTTGCTCACCCAGATCCAAGCCGCTGTGTTGAAAGGCGGCCGCAATGGAGGTATGCGATCGGTTGGCAATCACGAATTTCATCCAGGCATTGACCAGCAGAAAACACGCTAACAACACGCCGATGCGCTTGAGCAGCCCGCCGCGCAACCGCAGGAACACCCAGCTCATCACTCCCGGAATGACCAGGGCCAGCATCATGTTGCGGGTGCGGTCAAAAATGAAATAAGGCCAGGAAAGCAGGCAGAAGACCAGCGCGAGCCGCCGAACGCGCCGATCAGTGGCCAGCGCCGCCACCACGCCGAACATCGAAGCCGCCAGCAGTTGCAGATAGATGGCTATCACCGACAAGGCATCAAACCCGGCCCCGACACGTCCGTGGCTCCAAGGTGTGGCCTTGAATCCGAGGAACGGGAAAAGATAATATGGGAAAAGTGACCCCAGCATGACGAGCGCAATGATCGCCAGCAGGATCCAAATCGTGCTGCAGCCGCGGAACAGCACTTTCAGTTGTTGTTGGATGGCTGGATCGTCCACCCCTCGTTGAGATATTTGCATCACGCCGCTCTGCCGCTGCAAAAAGCGTCGATTCATCAGCCGATGGGCGGCGGGCACAGCCAGCAGAAAGGCGGTTAGGAACAAGGCCACCTGCCACCAAGCGCCCGTCAAGG
>CAYTJG010000546.1:0-2364 GCA_964437865.1 uncultured Bifidobacteriaceae bacterium
CGGCGGCACGAAGTCCAGGCGCAGGAAGTGTTGCATCAAGTGCTGCCATTCACCGGCCGGGCCAAACGCGTCGGCATCACCGGCGTGCCCGGGGTGGGCAAGAGCACCTTCATCGAATCCTTCGGTTGCCAGCTCGTTGAGCGCGGCCATAAACTGGCGGTGCTCACGATCGATCCGACCAGTTCGCGGTCCGGCGGCAGCATCCTGGGCGACAAGACCCGCATGGAACGGCTATGCCAGTTGCCGGCGGCGTTCATCCGGCCCACGCCCAGCGGCGCGAGCCTGGGCGGCGTGGCGCGCCGCACCCGCGAGACCATGCTGCTCTGCGAAGCGGCGGGTTTTGACACGATTTTGGTGGAGACCGTTGGGGTGGGACAAACCGAGATTGCGTTGCGCTCGCTGGTGGATTTTTTTCTGTTGTTGTTGCTGCCCGGTGCGGGCGACGAATTGCAGGGCATCAAAAAGGGCATTGTCGAAATGGCGGATCTCGTGGCCATCAACAAGGCGGACGGCGAGAACCGGCTGCGGGCCGAACTGGCCCGGCAGGATCAGGCGGCCGCGCTGCACTACCTGCAACCGGCCACCTACGAGTGGCCCGCGGAGGTGGTCCTCTGCGCCGGCCTCACGGGTGAGGGCCTGCCGGATATTTGGGAACGCATTGAAAAATTTTACGCGACGCTGGAGCCAAAGGGCGTGATTGCCCGGCGGCGGCAGGAACAGTCGCTGGCTTGGCTGAACGATTTGATTCAGGACGAGTTAAAGCGCCGATTCTACCGGCATGCCCGCGTGAAAGCCCGGCTGCCGATCGTCCAGGAAGCTTTGCTGCGCGGGGAAATCACCGCCGTGCGCGCCGCCGAATCTTTATTGTCCGCTCAACAGGAAAATCCGCCCGCACCGACGGGCACCACGAATTAAAAGTTTATGATCAAAAAAATTGACCACCTGGGAATCGCAGTGAAATCACTCGACGAAGCCGTGCCGTATTACGAAAAGGCGCTGGGCTTGAAATGCGAACACCGCGAGGAAGTCGCCTCGCAAAAGGTCCGCACCGCGTTTTTCAGATGCGGCGAAGTGCATATCGAACTGCTTGAACCCACCAGTCCCGACAGTCCCATCGCAAAATTCCTCGAGAAGAACCCGGCCGGCGGCGTGCATCATGTCGCGTTCGGCTCGGACGACGTGCAGGCGCAGTTGCAGCAGGCGGCCGGCGCGGGGGTGAAACTGATTCACGAGAAGCCGATCGATGGGGCGGGTGGCAAGCTCGTGGCCTTTCTGCATCCCAAATCCACGTACGGCGTGCTGACGGAATTCTGCGCGCCGAAGCCGGGCGCTGCCCAGCACTGAACCGCAACCCAACCAGGAAAACAATTATGGCCATATCCAAAGCATTGTTGGAACAATTGGAGAAAAAGCGCGCCATCGCGCGCGCCGGCGGCGGCGAAGAGAAGCTCGACGCGCGCCGCAAAAAGGGCTTGCTCACGGCGCGCGACCGGCTCAACGAATTGTTCCAGGCCGGGACGTTTCAGGAAGCGGGCCTGCATGCCGACCACGAGTGCAACAACTTTGGGCTGGGCAGCAAGACGTTTGCCGGCGACGGGGTGGTGACCGGCTCCGGTTTGGTGGATGGCCGCCCGGTGGCGGCGTTCAGCCAGGACTTCACGGTGGGCGGCGGCGCCCTGGGCCGCGTCCACGCGAAGAAAATTTGCGACATGATGGAGTTCGCCTTGAAGTCCGGCTGCCCGATTGTCGGGTTCAATGATTCCGGCGGGGCGCGCATTCAGGAAGGCATTGATTCCTTGTCGGGTTACGGCCAGGTGTTTTTCCGCAACGTTCTCGCTTCCGGCGTGGTGCCGCAGATTGCGGTCGTGGCGGGCTCCTGCGCGGGTGGGGCGGCCTATTCGCCGGCTTTGACGGATTTCCTCATCATGGTCAAGGGCAGCGCCAATATGTTCATCTGCGGGCCGGAGGTGATCCAAGCGGTCACGGGCCAGAAATGCACGATGGATGAAATCGGCAGCGCCATGGCGAACGCGAGTGTGAGCGGCAACGTCCATTTCGTGGCCGAGAATGATGCCGACGCGGTGCGCATTGTGAAGAAATTGCTGTCGTATTTGCCGGCAAACAACTTGATGGATCCGCCGCATGCGCCAACGCCGCAGGTGGATTTGACCCTGGATCCGGAATTCAACAAGCTGTTGCCGGACGAGATCAAAAATCCGATGGATGTCACCAAGGTCATCGCGCGCCTGGTGGACAAGGGCGATTACCTGGAGGTGATGAAGGAATTCGCGAAGAACATCGTGATCTGTTTCGCCCGGATTCAAGGCGTGGTGGTGGGCATCATCGCCAATCAATCCACGGTCA
>CAYTJG010000547.1:0-2330 GCA_964437865.1 uncultured Bifidobacteriaceae bacterium
CAAGCGGAATTTTGTCTTACACCCCGCGAGGGCGGCGCCGACCCCGCTTATCACTTGGTCTTCCCGGCCAATAATTTCTTGGCGGCCGCCACCAGGGTCTCCGGTTCAAAGCCAAACTTTTTCTGCAACTCCTTCAAGGGCGCCGACGCCCCGAACGTCTTCATGCCAATGATCGTACCGGCACTGCCTGCATAGCGTTCCCAGCCAAAGGTGGAAGCCTGCTCCACCACCACCCGCGCGGTGACCGCCGGCGGCAGGACGCGCTCGCGATACTCCGCCGGTTGGTGCTCAAAGACATCCCAGGAGGGCATGGACACCACGCGCGAGCGCACGCCTTGGGCCAACAAGACCTCATGCGCCTCGATGGCCAGGCAAACTTCGCTGCCGGTGGCAATGAAGATGACTTCCGGGTCGGTGCCCGGCGCATCGGCCAGCACATAGGCGCCCATGGCCACGCCTGCGGCCGGCGCGTATTTCTTCCGATCCAGCGTGGGCAGCGGCTGCCGCGACAAGACAATGGCCGCGGGTTGGTGCCGGAGTTGCAGGATGTACCGGTAAGCCTCGACCACCTCATTGGCATCGGCCGGCCGGAACGTCACCAGTCCGGGAATGGCGCGCAGCGAGGCCAGTTGTTCCACCGGCTGGTGCGTGGGACCGTCTTCGCCATCGCCCATGGCGTCGTGGGTGAAGACCATGAGCGTGGGCAATTCCATCAAGGCCGAGAGGCGGATGGCCGGCCGCGCGTAATCGCTGAAGATGAAAAAGGTGGCGCCGAATGCGCGCAGCTTCGACAGCGACATGCCATTCACCACCGCCGCCATGGCATGCTCGCGGATGCCGTAGTGCAGGTTCCGGCCGCCCGGGCTGTAAGATTGAAAATGTCCGGCCCCGGCAAAGGTGAGCGTGGTTTTGTTCGACGGTCCCAAGTCAGCCGAACCGCCCAGAAACCAGGGAATGCTCTGCGCCAGCGCGTTCAGGACCTTACCGGAAGCGTCGCGGCCAGCCAACCCTTTGGGATCGGCCGGAAAAACCGGCAGTTGACGGTCCCAATCCTTGGGCAATTCGCGCCGCTGCATTTGGCCGATGGCCGCCGCGAGTTCCGGGAATTCCTTTTCGTAGGCGCTGAAAAGCTCCAGCCATTTCGTGCGCGCTTCCCACCCGCGCCGGCCGATGCCGGCGCCAAAATGCTCGTAGACTCCCTCGGGCACAAAGAACGTGGCGTCTTCGGGCCAGCCATAGCCGCGTTTGGTGAGCCTGATTTCCTGGTCGCCCAGCGGTTCGCCATGCGCTTCCGCGGTATCCTGTTTGTGGGGCGAACCGTACCCGATATGGCTGTCCAGAATGATAAACGTGGGCCGCCCCCGGGTCTCCCGGAAAATTTTCAAGGCGTCCTCGATGCGCTCCAGGTCGTTGGCGTCGCCCACCCGCAGGACGTTCCAGCCGTAAGCGAGGAAGCGGGTGGCCACGTCTTCCGTGAACGTGATGCGCGTGGAGCCTTCGATGGTGATGTGATTGTTGTCGTATATCCAGCAGAGGTTGTCCAACCCCAGATGCCCCGCCAGCGAGGCGGCCTCCGACGCCACCCCCTCCATCAGGCAACCGTCGCCGCAAACGGCGTAGATGTTATAGTTGAAGATTTCAAAACCCGGCCGGTTGAAATAGGCGGCCAGCCATTTCCGGGCGATGGCCATGCCGACGCTGGTAGCCACGCCCTGGCCCAGCGGGCCGGTGGTGGTTTCCACGCCGGAGACCCACCGGTATTCCGGATGGCCCGGGGCCTTGCTCCCGAGCTGCCGGAAACGGCGGATATCGTCCAGCGTCACGGACGGTTTGCCCAGGGATTCATAGTCGGAATTAACGGCTTGAACCCGCGCCAAATGCAGCACCGACCAGAGCAACATCGAGGCATGGCCGTTGGACAGCACGAAGCGATCGCGATTGGACCACACCGTATCCTCCGGATCAAACATCATCACGCGGTTCCACAGAGTGTAGACCAGCGGCGCCAAGGCCATGGGCGTGCCGGGGTGACCGGACTTCGCAGCCTGGACCGCATCCATCGACAGGGTGCGGATGGTATTGATGGCCAACTGTTCCATTTTGGGATCATTTTCCGGATTACTCATAAACCTCCGTTATGTGGTTGAATGGGTTAAAGCTGCTCCAACGCCGCCACCTTTTGTAAGCGTCGCTGGTGCCGGGCCGCGCCGCTGAATGTGGCGTTCAAAAATGTCTGCACCAAATTCCAAGCCAGTTCCGGGCCTTCAATGCGGCCACCCAGGCGAATCAGATTAAGCTGGTCGTCCTCCACCCCTTGCCGGGCCGAAAAG
>CAYTJG010000548.1:0-2297 GCA_964437865.1 uncultured Bifidobacteriaceae bacterium
CCTCGGTGGTGGCGTTCTGAATGGCGTAGACGGCCGCGTTGGCGGCCAGCAGGGGGTGAATCATAGGATGAGGTAGTGCGCAGGGGTGGAGCTGTGAACGTCAGTGGGCTGCTGGTTTCTGCGCGGGCAGTACCACGGTGACGCGGCTGGCTTTTTGCGCCAGCACGATGTTTTTCTTCTTTTTTAGTTCGTCGTTGTCGCTGTCGGTGTCGGTCTTGGAAGCGACGGTGTTGGCGTTGTCCGCCACCTGTACCGGTTGGGCCGCACCGGCCGCGGGGGTGCCGAGGGTGGCGCCGGTGGTATCGCCGGCGGTGGTGACCGAACCGCCGCGGATCGCGGCGTCGATGCTGCTGCCGCTCACGCTGACCTCCCCGCCGCCGATGACGGTGCCGGCGACGGTGCCGGCGGCGTTGATATTCACATTGCCGCCGCTGACGGCGGTCACATCCACACTCTGCTGGGAGGTCACGGCCACACTCTCACTGCCCACGACGACGCCGTTGATATCGCCGCCGGCCTGCAGCTTGACGTTGTAACCGATGACACCCGAGCCCGTGGCATTGATGTCCTTGCCGGCGGTGACGTCGATGAAATTGTCGGCTCCGCTGGCGTTGTTGAAGGCGATTTGCAGGACGCCGCCGAGGCTGGAATTCACGCTGCCGTTGGGGGCATTGATGGTGATGTTGCCCAGCGTGGCATCCGAGCCAAACACCGTGGTGGCCAGGATGCCGCTCAACGGAATGTCCGTGGTGATCGCTTCCACCAAGCCCGTGGCGGGGTTCAGTTCCAGGGCTTGGAAGATGACATAGCCTTCGCCGCCGGCCCCCGCATTGACGTCGCCGGTTTGCGAGGTGATGTCGATATTGCCGCCGTCGTAAGCGGCGATGCGGGAGCCATCCACATTCACATCCCCCACGGCATTCACCGTGATATCGCCGCCGCTGGTGGTGAAGATGCCTTTGGGCGCGTTGGGGTCGCCGAGGGCGGTGGCGCTGCCGCCCACATCCAGCGTGCCGCCGACGTTCAGGCTGATGGCCCCATCGATTCCGCCGTTGGCAATCTTGCTCACGGTGAGGTCCAGGTTGCCGGAGGTGGTGACATTGATATTGGCGCCGTCGGGTGAAATGGCCGTCAGGGCGGCGCTGGGCGCATCGGGAAAATCAACGGTGATGCCATCCGAAACGCCCAGGCTGATGCTGCGGGCGGTCACATTGAAGTTGCCGGAGCCGGCGAGCGCCAGTCCATTGGGGGACTGGCTCTCGGCGTACAAGGCCCAGATGGCGGCGCGTTGCGCGCTATCGAGCGTCACGGATACGAGCACGGGATTGCCGTTGGCGTCCAGCACCGGATTGCCATTGGCGTCCAGTTTCACCACGGTGGGGTTCAACAGGAAGTTCAGCCCATTGACCGTCATCTGGCTGTTGATGGCGAGCAGGCCGGCGGCATAACTCAATTCCGCCGAGACCGCCGCGTTGCCGCTCAGGGCGGGATTCAACAGTTCGGCCGGCAGGGCATCGGCCAGGCTGATGCTTCCGGTGTGCAGCGTGCCCGAATAGACAATGTCCCCCGCGACCTCCAGGGAAGTGGTCTGCGACGGCGACAGGTTTTGGCCGGTGAAGCCGAAGTTATAGGTGCTGCCGGCCACGGAAATATCCGCAAACGTGGGCACGGTGAGCACCAGCCCGTAGATGTTGCCGGCCACGTCCACGATGACCGGATTGGGATCGTTCAAATGCAGCGGTGTGGCCGCCTGACCCGTGGCGAAGGTGGTCCAGTCCGACGAGCCGCTGTCGGACATGGTGATGCCGGAGGGATTGGAAACGTCCGTGTCTACCGCCATCAGATCGCCACCGTCGGTGGTGGCGATATGGAGTGAGCCGGCGCTGGAGGGGGCCAGGATGATGGCGCTCTCGATCGTGATGCCGCCGGCGCCCGCCTCGAGACTTAACTGGGGTGCATAGATGGCGGGCATGCTGGAATTCCCGCCCGTGCGCGGCAGGTTTTGGCCCAGCAAGGTGATGCCGTTTCCGGCCCACAGGTTCACGGCGGCGGACGCCGAATAATTGAACGGGAAGGAGTCGCCGGCATCGAAGGTGCCCGCCGGATTTCGGACTTCGCTCAAATAGATGTCATCGGCAGCCCAGACATTCCAGGAGCCGCTGGCAAGTTGCAGACTGACCGGCTGCGAAAGGCTGCCGACGTCCGCGCCGGAGGAGACGATGGTGGGGGTATTGTTGTCCAAGCTGACGCCGGCCAGGATGGTGCCCACGCCGTTGGCCACGTTGAAGGTGCCGGAA
>CAYTJG010000549.1:0-2291 GCA_964437865.1 uncultured Bifidobacteriaceae bacterium
GCTGGCTTTGATTTGGGGAATCTGATTGGCTGTGGGCATGTCATTATGCCATGTGGATCAAATGATGGCCGGATTACCGGCCGAGGAACGGCTGTTGGAAGAGGTGGTGGTGCGGTTGGTGGCCGGCGCGGCGGAAGCGCGGCGGCACGACGAACTGATCGCCCAACACCATTATCTGCACAATGCCAATGCGGTTGGGGAAGTCTTGCGTTACGTCGCCGAATACCGCGGCCAGTGGGTGGCGGTGCTGACCTTCTGCTCGTCCGCCTTGCATCTGAAGCCGCGGGATCGAATGCTCAAGTGGTCCGCCCGGCAGGTGCGGGAACGGCGCCATTTGATCGCGCAGAACAGCCGGTTTCTGGTGCTGCCCGCCACGGGGCACTGGCCCAATCTGGCTTCGCGGGTGTTAAAACTGGTGGGTCAGTGTTTGCCCACCGACTGGCAGGCGCGGTTCGGACATCCGGTACTGTTGCTGGAGACGTTTGTCGATCCCCAGCGTTTTCGCGGCACCTGTTACAAAGCGGCCGGCTGGGAGGCGCTGGGGCAGACGCAAGGCTTTGCGCGGTGCGGCCAGGATTTTTACGAGGACACCCAGCACCCCAAGGAGTTGTGGGTGCGTCCGCTGGGGCCCGCGGCCCTGGCCCAACTGAGCGCGGTGGCACTGCCCCCGGAGTGGCTGGCGGGCCGACCGGCCTTGCCGCCCTTGCCACCGGTCAAAACCGCGCAAATGGAGTCGCTGTGGCGCTGCGTTTACGAGCAGGTGACCGATCCGCGCCAGCCCCAGGGGGTGCGCCATGCCATCGCCAGCATCGTCTGCCTGGCCACGCTGGCCGTGGCGGCGGGCGGTCAGGGGCCGCACGCCATCTTTGAATTTGCCCAGAGCCTCAATCACGGCCAGCGGCGGCGGTTGCGGTGTCATCCCCGGCGCGGCCATCCCCGGCAGTGCGATGTGCCCTGCGAACGGACCTTCCGGCGGATGCTCAAAGTCATCGATGCCGACCAACTGCGGGCGGTCTATGCCCGCTGGATGGCCGGTTTGGATCCCCAGCCGCTGACGGTGTTGCACCTGGATGGCAAGGTGCTCCGCAATGCCGATCCGGCCCCACCGCGCCTGAAGGTGGATGCGGCCCTGGCGCAAGCGGCCCAGACGGTGGACACGCCCGCCCAACTCCAAAAGCCAAAGGCTGAAAAGGCCTTGACCCTGGTGAACTTTCAAACCCCGGGCCAGCGCTTGATTGATCAAATTGCCGTGCCGCAGGACACCAATGAAGAAGCCGCCGTCGCCGCCCACCTGGCCAAAATGGACCTGCTGGGGGTGCTGGTCATCGGGGACGCCGCCCACACCGTCAAAGCCAATTGCCACCACATCCCCTTTGACTACGGGGGTGACTACCTGTTCTTTCTGAAAGGCAACCAACCCCTGGCCCAGGCCAAAGCCCAGCAACTGCTCCCGGGCGCCCTTCCCCCCTCAGGCCCAGTCGCTCGATAAAGGCCATGGCCGCATTGAGAGCCGCAAACTCTGGGTGCTGACCGTGGACGGGGCCACCCTCGGCCTGGCCGGAGCCGCCCAGGTCTTTCGCATTGATCGCCAAATCCAGACCCTGCGCCAAGGCCGGGTCATTAAAACCACGGCGGAGTCCGTGTACGGCGTCACCAGTCTCTGGCTTGACGAAGCCAGCCCCCAACGACTCTTGGAGCTGGTGCGCGACTACTGGGCCATCGAAATCAAACAACATTACCGCCGGGACCACACCCAACGGGAAGATCATTGTTTGGTCCGCCACCCCGTCACCGCACGCAATCTCTCCCTCATGCGTTCGGCCGCCATTTTTCTCTATGAACAGCAGCGGTACCGACCCAACGCCAAAAAACACCTCCCCGACTGGATCCACAAAAACCACCGCCATCCCCAGGGGCTGATCCGGACGCTCATGCCCACGGACCCCTAAACGGCCAGCGCGGTTTGACCCGGTCGAGCCAGCGCGCCCAAAGGCGCGCCCGCACGGCTTTGGTCCGGACCGCTAAAATCAGGCCTTTTAGGCAAAAATCACCCCCGCCACGACCCGTTTTATCTGCGGAAAACACGCCCCACCAACGCGTGGTCGCCATTGGACCGGCTCAGTTCCGACTTTGTCAGTAGCCATGAACTGACACTTGCTCGACCGCGCAGGGGCTCGAACGGCTGACCGCCCTGAGCCGGACCGTGCAACAGGCCGGGGCCACCCAGTTCATGATCGGCAACGGGGCCAGTGCCGCCTTTGCCAGCCACATGGCGCTGGATTGGACCAAAA
>CAYTJG010000550.1:0-2271 GCA_964437865.1 uncultured Bifidobacteriaceae bacterium
TGGGGGTGACGCCTGCGCGGCTTGAATCAGAAACCCGAAATATGGCGGAAACCTTCGACCGCATTTCCCAAATGGGTATCCAGGTCTTGGATCCGACCGCCTTTTTCCTCAATCGCAAGGGGCTTTACGGTGTGGTTAAGGA
The DNA here is from genome assembly GCA_964437865.1 of uncultured Bifidobacteriaceae bacterium. Taxonomy (GTDB): domain Bacteria; phylum Verrucomicrobiota; class Verrucomicrobiia; order Limisphaerales; family UBA11358; genus UBA11358. The sequence continues at coordinate 143 of CAYTJG010000550.1, forward strand.
CGACCAGGTCTTGTATATGGACGGAGGACACCTGACGGTGGAAGGCGCGAGAATGCTGGCCCCGCTATTCCAGCCGGTTATTCAAGCTGACTGAGCGTAGGCCGGCGGAAGTTGAACCACAAATCAGGGAAACGGACAGCCATGGGTTTTCCCCATTTTCAGTCGAGCTTGAGGGCGCAGAGTGATCTTGAAGATGCAGGACCTCCACAAGCTGCAGCAGAGTGACTGCCTGTTCGCGCGAAAATTCGACCCCGCCGTGGATGGGGATGTGCTGGACAAGCTGGACGCGTCATTTGAGAGCACGCCCTCCTGACCGGTTCCAATCGGCCTGGGTCAAGGCAGGGCGGTTATGAGCTGCTGATCTGGGCTCTATTAATGAACGACTTAAACAAGGTGCTGGACATGGCGGGCTTAATTTGTTTTGCTCGTCGGGATGCTAGGCCAGCAAATCAAGTTGTCGGACCGGGCGGAAGCCACGGTATTGGATCAAATCGTTGTGCGGTTGATTGAACCGCAGGAACAGGAGCGCTGGGATCAATTGGTCAGCCAGCATCACTATCTCAAGAACGCCCGATTGGTCGGTGAACAGTTGCGTTACGTCGTCGAATACCAAGGCCAGTGGCTGGCGTTGCTGGGGTGGTCAGCGGCGGCTTACCACATTCGGGCGCGCGATGAATGGATCGGGTGGAACGACAACCAGCGGCGCGCGCGGCTGCGGTTGCTGGCCAACAACGCCCGATTTTGCCTGCTCACCGAACTGGGGCAAGCTCCCAATTTAGCCAGCCGGGCAATGGGCTTGAATCTGGCGCGGTTGTCCGCCGACTGGCAGCAGGTTTATGGGCACCCCGTGGTGCTGGCCGAAAGTTTCGTGGACTCCCAGTTGTTTCGCGGCACCGCCTATAAGGCCTCCGGTTGGCAGGCGGTGGGCCAGAGTGCGGGTTTTAAACGCGTGGCGGAGGATTTTTATGAACTGCATGACCGGCCCAAACAGCTTTATGTGCGCGAGCTGGCCAAACATGCGGCGCGGAAGCTGCGGCAGCGCCGACTGCCCGAACCGCTCCAGGAACATGAGCAGAAGATTGCCCCCTCCTGCCAAATGGCCAACGATCAGTTGACCAGTTTTTGGGAAACCATCCACCGGCAGGTGCCCGAAAGCCGTAGCGTCCACGGCCTGCGTCACAAGCAGGCCACCGTGCTGACCTTGACCTTTGCCTTCCTGCTCAGCGGCGGTCAGGGCGGTCACCGTGCGGTGGCTGCTTTCGGGAAGGATTTGACGCCCACGCAACGGGCGGCGCTGCGTTGCTGGTTCAACCGGAAAACCAAAACCTACGATCCGCCCAGTGAAAACTGCGTTTACCGGGTGCTCAAGGCCGTGCCCGTCTTGGCGTTCCAACAGGCCGTCTGGGCTTGGCAGCAAGCTCGTCAGGGCGGACGCGACGGCAACGTCTTGGTGCTGGACGGCAAAGCCTTGCGCGGCAGCCAGGGCACCCAGTTGGTCGGGGCGATCAATGCCCAAAGCGGACGCACCTTGGGCATCGAAACGGTGGCCGACAAAAGCAATGAGATTCCCGCCGGCCAGACCTTGTTGGGCCGCTTGGAATTGGAGGGCACCATCGCCCTCATGGACGCCTTGCACACCCAAGTCCAAACCGCTCACACCATTGTTCAAGAAGGCGGCGGGGATTTCGTGCTCGTGGTCAAAGGCAACCAACCCAACCTCCTCCAGCAAGCCCAACACTTCCTGCCGGAGGATTTTTCCCCCTCAACTGCTGCACGTTGAAAAAGGCCATGGCCGGATGGAATGGCGCGGGATCACAGTGCTGGCCATCACCCCCGCTCAAATGGGCTTCCCGCACGTCGCGCAACTGGCGCGCCTGGACCGCATCCGGGAACTTGCCAACGGGCGGCAGGAAGTCCAAACCGTCTGGCTCCTCACCAGCTTAACCCCGGAGCAAGCCTCCGCCGAGCGCCTGCTCGAACTGGCCCGCCAATACTGGAGCATCGAAAATGGCACCCATTACCGCCTGGATGTGAGCAGTGGCGAAGATCGCTGCCGGGTGCAGGACCCCGCTGCCGCCACCACCTTGGGCATTCTCCGTCGCGCCGCACAAGGGGAATATCGCGCCTGG
>CAYTJG010000551.1:0-2265 GCA_964437865.1 uncultured Bifidobacteriaceae bacterium
TCACGTCAACGAACATGAAAAAGTATAAGTGGCACTATGAGCGTTGTTATCAGGCCTTATCGCGGATTTCTGGGGGTGGTCCACTCGTTCAAGCCGCGTTCGCCCGCGCCCGCGGGCGACAATCCGAGCCGTTCGAGCGCCTCGCCCACCAGGTAGAGCGACCCCGTGATCACGATAAAACGCCTGTCCTTACAGGCCTTTAGCGCGGCCGGGAGATCGGCGGCCACCGTCGCCCGCAGCCGGGGATTGGCGGCGCGGAAGGCGGCCGCCAAATCGGCTGGACGCGCGGTGCGGTCGCTGGCGACCGGCACGACAAAGACCTCATCGGCCAAAGGAGCTAAGATCATACAAATGTCCGACCATTTCTTGTCCGCCAGCGCACCGAAAATGAATACCATAGGTGTCGCGATGAAGTTCTTTTCCAGGGCCGCGCGTAACACGGTGGCGCCGGCTATGTTGTGGGCGCCATCCAGCAACAACATCTGGCCGCCCGGTCCCTCCACCAGTTGCAGTCGTCCGGCCCAACTCACCAGCGCCAGACCGTCGCGGATGGACTCGGGGCCAACTGGGAGCATGGGCTGCAAGACTTCGACCACGGCCAGCGCCAGGGCGGCGTTGATCTTTTGGTGATCGCCCATCAGGGCCGGGCGACAGCCCAGGCGGGCGGCGTCCCGGGCGTCAACGTGCGTGAGCGGCGCCTGCCGGTCGGCGGCGGTTTGTTCGATCACGCGCCGGGCGCCGGGCGCGTCCGTGGCGGTGACCACCGGTATGCCCGGCTTGATGATGCCGGCTTTTTCGGCGGCGATTTTCTCGAGGGTGTCGCCCAGCCACTGCTGATGGTCGTAGGCAATGTTGGTGATGACGCTGGCGAGCGGGGTGACGATGTTGGTGGCGTCCAACCGCCCGCCCAAGCCGGTTTCCCAAATCACGAGATCGCATCGCTGGTCGGCAAAGTGCCGCAAGGCCATTACGGTGACCACCTCGAAGAAGGTGGGGTGATGGTCGGCCGGGAATTGCTGCAGCAGCGGCTGCAACTCCGCCGTGAGCCGGACCACCTCGACTTCCGAAATCAATTCGCGGTCGACCTGGATGCGCTCGCGGAAGGAAACCAGGTGCGGCGAGGTGAACAAGCCCACCCGCAGACCCGCCGCGCGGTAAATGCGTTCGAGTATGGCGCAGGTGGAGCCTTTGCCGTTGGTGCCGGCGACGTGGATGAAGCGGAGTTTGGCCTGCGGATCGCCCGCGAGCGCCGCCAGCTTGAATGTGTTTTCCAGCCCGAATTTCGCGCCGAATAAACGGAGGCTGTAAAGGAACTGAATGGATTCCGGGTAGGTCACGGGATCAAAACCCAAGGCCGTCCGAAGGTTTGCATTCGGCTGGCAATTCTGGCGAGACAACGGAGCATTGCATGGACGGGGATTGTGCCATATCCCGCCGATCAGTGGCGAATTTTTTCGACCGCAGGCCAGCGACTCGCCGGGTTCCCGGTTGCTCGCTTTGGCTGTGATGGATTTATCACGAGGGGCTTGAAGGGTTGGGCCGCCGATGGCTGACGGGACCGTGCATTAAGGAACTTCCGTAGGCGGAAGATCACTTGCGCTGTTTATAGTCGCCGCGGCTGAAATATTTTTCGAGCCAGATATAAGCGCAGATAAAGATGTAACGGCTGCCCATTTCCTTGATCTTCAGCTTCGGCACGCCGCACCGCCGATTACGCCAGGTGATCGGGACCACCGTCCAGGAATAGCCGCGAACGATGGCCTTGAGTGGCAGTTCCACCGTCAGGTTGAAATGCGGCGCGATCAAAGGCTCACAGCCAAGAATGACGCTGCGCCGGTACGCCTTGAACGCATTCGTGGTATCATTCAAGGGGATCGCGAAAATGGCGCGGATGAAGAGATTTGCCAGCCGGTTCATCACCAGCTTTGCTTTGGGATAACCAATGACGCCCCCGCCGCTGATGAAACGGCTGCCAAACACACAATCCCATCCCTCGTTTAAGACCTTCCAATACCGTACCGCATCGCGGGCATCATCGGATTCATCGGCCATCATGATCACCACCGCATCGCCGGTGCATTTGCGCAGGCCGAAGGTGATGGCTCGACCAAAACCGTGTTCGCCATCGTTTTGCAGCGGCCGCAACGTGGATATTTTTGCCCGCAATTGGTTCAGCACTTGCCACGTGCCGTCTTTGCTGCCGTCATCCACCACCACGATTTCGTGTGGAATATTATTGAGCGAAAACTCGACGTGAAGATGCTC
>CAYTJG010000552.1:0-2257 GCA_964437865.1 uncultured Bifidobacteriaceae bacterium
AATTTGGGGAGGAGCACTACGGGGATCTATTCATCCGGGCCGCGCGCCGGGCCAAGGCCGTGGTGGCCGTGGGTACTTGCGCCGCTTACGGGGGCGTGCCGGCGGCGGAACACAACCCCACCGGTGCCATGAATGTGCCCTCCTTCCTGAAACAGCAGGGCGTGGACGTGCCCCTCCTCCGCGTCCCTGGCTGTCCCGTGCATCCGGACTGGCTGGTGGGCGTGGTGGTACACACCCTCAAGTTTGGCTTGCCGCCGTTGGACGACCTTGGGCGGCCGCTGGCCTATTACGGGCGAACGCTGCATGAGCAATGCCCGCGGTTCAACGATTACGAACGCGAGTTTTTTGCCCGGACATTCGGGGATGACGGGTGCCTGTTCAAGCTGGGTTGCGCCGGCCCCATCACCTACACCGATTGCAATCTGCGCAGTTGGAACGGCGGCGTAAACTCATGCATCCGTGCCGGAGCCCCGTGCATCGGCTGCGGGAGTCCCAACTTCTGCGCCAAGGCCGATTACCCGCTCATCACGAAGGAACGGGCTGCGCAAACCAAGAAAACGCAGGTGTGATCCGCCATGAACACCCATCTAAAACCCATTCTCTGGCTGGTCGGCGGCATTACCGTCATGTTCCTGATCTCGCTGGCCATCCAGCTTTCGCGCAACGGCCAGCAGCTCCGTCAGTTCTCGGACGACAACCTTGCCCGGCTCAACCAACGGGAGCAACAAAACGCCGAAACTATTTTCGCCACCTCGGAGAGCGCGGTCAAAGACTCGCTGGAACGCGGCGAGATGGACAAGTTTTCCATGCTGCTCCAAAACCAGAAAGCCACCAAGGGACTGCTGGAATTCTCGCTTTATGACCGGAATGGCGTAATCACGCACTCCTCGGACCATGCCTGCCTGAACCGGCAATTGCCGGCGGAACTACACGAGCGGTTGCAGCATGACTTTACCGAATTCTCCCGGCAAACCAACGGCAGCTATGAGATCTACCACGCGCAACTCGTGCAGATCGACTGCCTCCGCTGCCACGTGGACTGGCGGGAGGGCGATTCCTCGGGCGTCCTCATGGCCCGATTTTCCACGGAGTCCCTGCAACAGTCGCAGCAAGAATGGGCCGCCTCGATTTCCAGCATGAAACACAGCCAGATCATCGGCGGCCTGTGGATCACGCTGGTCATAGTGATCGTCTTCGGCACCCTGGCCGCCTTCGTGATGCATTACCAGATCATTGCGCCGCTGGTGCGCGTTTTGAAAGATCTCACCGGCGTCTCCGACCAGGTCCGCAGTACGTCCGAACAGTTGAACATCGGCAGTCAATCCATCGCCAGCGGCGCCAGCGAGCAGGCCGCCGCCCTGGAAGAAACCAGTGCCGCCCTGCAGCAGCTCTCCTCCGGCACCCAGTCCAATACCGCGCATGCGGAAAGCGCCAACACCCTGGCCGCCCAAACGCGCAAGGCCGCCGAAACCGGCGTGGCGGGCATGGAAAACATGAGCCAGGCCATGCAGGATATCCAGACTGCCAGCGGCAACATTGCCAAGATCATCAAGACCATTGATGAAATTGCGTTCCAGACGAACATCCTCGCCCTCAATGCCGCCGTGGAAGCCGCCCGCGCCGGAGAGGCCGGACGGGGCTTTGCCGTGGTGGCGGAGGAGGTGGGCAGCCTCGCCCGCCCCAGCGCTGTCGCTGCCCGCGAAACCGCGGAGATCATCGAGGACTCCATCAAAAAAACCCGGAACGGCGCCCACGTGAGCACCGAAGTCGCCAGCCACTTCAAGGAAATCGGTGAAAAAACCCGGCGTCTGGATGAATTGATCGGCCAAATTGCCGCCGCTTCCAAGGAGCAAAGCCAGGGCATTGGCCAGCTCAACACCTCCGTTCAATCCATGGATGGGGTCACCCAAACCAACGCCGCCAATGCCGAGGAAACCGCCAGTGTGGCTATCGAGCTGAACTCGCACGCGGACACGTTGCGCCAGATCATCGACGAGCTTTCCGGTTTATTGTCGGGCAAGTCTGCGGCGGCCAGCGGCGATGCCGGCCAGCCACCGGCGCCGAACGCCCGAGTCAGCGTCAGCCAAAATCAGGCAAAATCACGGCCGCTGCCCGGGCGGGCAGCGGGCGGCCAGGCGATTTCAGCTCCGCACCCCGTTTCACACTGAAACGGGTAAGGCCGCGGGAGCAACGGCTGGTCGAGGCTCGCTCTCCGGCGCCACCAGCACCACGAATTCACCTTTCAAGCTGCGTTTTT
>CAYTJG010000553.1:0-2253 GCA_964437865.1 uncultured Bifidobacteriaceae bacterium
TGGCGCAGGGCTTCAAGTCACCCGCGGACCAAGCCGCTACGCTGGCTACTCAGGCCGGACCTCTCCGCCGGCACCAACGGCATTTCGGGCGACCTTACCGAGGAGGGCGCCAAGGCATTGCTGACCTTTCGACGGGGCCCCAACGGCGGCGGTCCCAATGTGAGCAATGCCAAGGGCACCGTTACCTTCTGGTTGACGGACGGCAAACTCGTGAAGTTCCAGACCCACGTCACCGGCACGGTCAGCTTCAACGGAAACGATCGGGACATGGACCGCACCACCACGACCGAAATCAAGGACGTGGGCACCACGAAAGTGGAAGTGGCCGACGACGCCAAGAAGAAGTTGGAATAGCCCGTACTCTGGCTAGCGCTTGCTCCCAGCCCAGAGTTTCCGGCCCGGGAAGGACTGGTGACTTTGCAAAAGCCTGGCTGTTCCCTTTCGGGACACCGCCCGATACACGGTGTGTGGGAAAAGAAGTCGGCCTAACGGTTTCCGGCCGGAGCGCGCTTCGATGAAGAAAAAAGTTTTTCGTCTGGGCCGGGCGGCCCAGTCTCACAATCCTCATTGTTTTCAATGGGTTTTGCCGTTTCTGCGGGTCGTCATGCGGCTCTTTGGTGACTTTTCCCGAGGTGACTTGCAAGCGATGCGGTTGATTGGCAGCAGTTTTGCAATGTCGACTGGCGATGCTGCATTCGCCAGTCAACTTTTTGAGGTTTCCGCTCGCCCAGCGCTGGCTGTTTTGGGTCCTGTTGCTGGTCTGGGGGCGGCTGGCGGTTTGCGCGGACCCGAGCGTAACGCTCACTTGGAGTGCGAGCACAGATCCCAATGCAGTGGGCTATAAGGTCTATTATGGCGGCGCCAGCGGCGTCTATACCAATACCGTTGAGGTGGGCGACGCCACCAACGTAACCGTTTCCGGCTTGGTGGCGGGTGACACCTACTATTTTACCGCGGCCACCGTGACCGCATCCGGGGCCGAAAGCGCCTTCTGCAACGAGGCAACGTATGTGATCCCTGCCGCCGACACGAATTTGTCGGCGACCGCGACCAATTCCACCACGACCAATTCACTCCCAACGCTAGGTGCCCTCACGAACCTGACCGTCAACGAAAACGCTGGCTGGCAGACGGTGGCCCTGACGGGAATCAGCGCCGGTTCTACCAGCGGCGGTGCTCTGGTGGTTTCTGCCACCTCCAGCAATCCGGAAATTATTGGTGCCCCCATCGTCAGTTATACGAGCCCCAATAGCACTGGAACGCTGACGTTTGCGCCAGTTACCAATGCGGTTGGCGTGTGCACGATAACGGTAACGATTATCAATAAATCAGTATCGAATGCGGTTTATAGCCTTTACGTTAATGTTATTGTTGTTAAAGCAATTGCCGCCGGATCGTCACCAAATAACGCCTTGACCAACGGCTTGCCCACCTTGGGGTCCATCGCTAATGTGAGTCTGGCTCAAGGCGCCACTTCAGAGACCGTCTCCTTGACTGGAATCGGCCTGGGCGCCACCGGATCAAAATCGGCGGCCCGCATCACCACCACTTCCAGTAATTCCCGGCTGGCGTCAGTATCGGTCATTCACTATGCGAGTCCCGGCACCAACGGCGCCTTGACGCTGCGGCTGACGCCTGCGATGACCGGAACCGCGACGATCACGGTGACGCTGAACAACGGTGGCAAGAGCAATAATATAGTCCGGCAAAGTTTCACGGTCACTGTGGTGCCCCCCGTGCCGCCGACCTTGGCGGCCATTTCCAATGTGACCGTGAGGGCGAACTCGGGCGAACAGAAGATTTTACTGACCGGCATCAGTTCCGGTGCCACCAATGGTAGCGGCAGCCTGACGGTCAGCGCGAGTTGCAACAACAAGGCCATCCAGCCGAAGGTGGAGTATAGCAGCCCGGCCAGTACGGCCACGCTGAGCTTTACCTCCCCGACGCTCTTTTTGGGTACGGCACTGGTTACCGTGACGGTGAACGACGGCAACCGATACAACGGTACGGTACGTCGGCAATTTTTCGTTACGGTGATACCAACCGTGACCAAACACGTCCTCACCCGCGAGGGCGATCCGGTGGAAAAGATTGACCAACAGCCGGACGTGGCGGCCACCCTTACGCCGCTGGTGTCGGCCGACGGGGAATTTGATTTTCAAGTAACAGGTCTAACCGGTGGCACGTATGTGGTGCAGGCCACGACTGATTTGGCGCATTGGACCTCGATCCAGACCAATACGGCGCCGTTCA
>CAYTJG010000554.1:0-2243 GCA_964437865.1 uncultured Bifidobacteriaceae bacterium
GTCGTTGCCAGTGGTGCCGGTCTGGGTGCTCACCCGCACATCCACGATGTTGCCTTCAACCAGGACCGTGGTATCTACAATGTCCTGGTCGGTGCGGATGATGGTGAGGTAGGGGCTGTCTGGCGAGGCTACATACACCTTGCCGTAGCTGGAATTCTGCGTGGAAACCACCGTGCGCGGATGACCCACGACGGCGAGCGTCCTCTCCACGGTATGGCTGGACAGGTTCACGATGGTCACCGTGCCGTCGGCCTGGTTGGCCGTGTAGGCGCGGCTGCCATCGTACAGCACGGTCACGGCGGCGGGATTCTTGCCCACCGGGATGGTGAACGTGGTGCCGAAGGTCGCGCTGTCGTTGCCGTACTCGTCCAGACTGACATCAATGACGCTGATCGTGCCGCCGTCGTAGTCGGCCACCACCAATTGGCTGGTGGCGGAGTTGTACTCGGCGTAAACCGGACCGGCAACGGCAGGAACGTCCTTGTTGGCATCCTGCGCCAGCCCGGCCGTGGTGGAAAGCGGCAGGCTGGGATGGCAGGTGACCGTCTGGCCGGCCTGGTTGAGGAACGGGGTGCAGGCGTCCAGGGTGTTGTTCTGGCTGTTGATCACCGTCACCGTGTCGCTGCCGCGGTTCACCACGAACAAGCGCTTCTTGTCGCTGGTGGGTAGGGAGTAGACCGGGCACTTGCCCAACGGAATCTTGGCCGCGACCGTGTAGCTGGCAGTCTCCAGCGCATCCGCTTCGCCGTTTTGGGTAGCCGTCGAGGCTGCGGTATTGCAGGTCATGTCGCTGTAAGGGACAATGCTGCCCGTGGGAGTGCTGGAGTTGTTCAGGCTGATGGCGTAGTTGCTCTGGCCAAAAACGCCGGGACCAATAATGGCTACTGGCGTGGGCGCCACCGGAATGGCCAGCTTGAAGGCTTCTGGCGTTCCGTTCAGCACGTCCGCGACGTTCCCATCCAGATCGGCCACCCACAATCCAACCGAAGGAGAGAACAGTTGGACCGGCTTGGCTGTGGTCGACAGCGTGGAGTAGTTCACCATCTTGGCCTGCAGATTGCTGGTGATGGGGAAATTGGTCACGGTGCCGTCACTGTTGACGGTGTAGCCCGTGGAACCGGTTTCGTCCATCGTAAAGGTGGTTGGTCCGGGGCCGATGGGGGCCGTGGCCATCACCGTGTCGCCGGCGTAGTCGATGATGGTGGCGATGCCGGCCGTAGTCGGCGAAGGCGCCGAAACCGTCACCGCATACGACTGCGGCTGTGAAGCAGGGCCGCTGGGGTTGATGGGCGTTACCACCGGCCGATACTGGCTGCCGCAACCGGCAACCATGACTACGGCCGCAAGGACCGATCCCGCTTGTACCAACCGCGTGCGCGCCTGGCCTGAATTCATGAAAAAAAGCCTCATTCAGATCTTTCCTGCCTACCCCGTGATTGTAAATCAGGCGGCTGGGGCATGAGCATTCCGGCGGTTTCAGCAAGCTGCGTAGAGGGGCCGTGAGGCTGATTTCCCTTGCCTCCGAGCCGGATTTTCTTCGTCGACAACGGCCTTGCCGAAAGCATTTCTCCTGTTTCTGAAGAGTGGCTCTCTCGCATCCCACCCTGGCCGCAAAAAACAAAAACGCGGCGAGGATGGGGCGCCCAAAACTCTGCACCTTCAGGAGAAACGCTCCAACGTCTGTCTCACTGAACCCGCGGATACGCCTTAGACGCGGCCGGAGCGCCCTGGGGTATCGCCTCCAGGCACTCCGGTTCGCTGATTCATTTCGTTCGGCTTCGAAGCCCCGTTCTCAATGCCCCATCACTTCCACAATGGCGCTGTCTGGCGCGCTCCAGGCCGCGGCGCCCTGGTGGGTCAACTGGCGCTTTGCCTCGTCCCAATGCAGCCGGGTGACGGAACCCGCGCCCTTCTCGTAGGCATAGGTTGTGCCGTCGTCGGAAAACAAGGTGAAGTTCGCATCCGCGCCGGGATAGACGCGCACCCTGGAAATGGCCTGCGTCTGATGCGTGCTTTCGACCGCCGCACCCATGGGAATGATGGAACCTGCCCGCACAAACAGCGGCAGCGTGTCGATGGGCGCCTGAGCGGTGATGGTCTGGCCGCCCTTCACACGTTCCTGGGTCCAGTAGTTGTACCAGTCGGCCCCGGCCGGCAGATAGACCTTGCGGCTGGTGGCGCCCTGCTCGGTAACCGGAGCCACCAGGAAGGCGGGACCGAACATGTACTCATCGCGGAGGTCG
>CAYTJG010000555.1:0-2239 GCA_964437865.1 uncultured Bifidobacteriaceae bacterium
GGCCTGGACTGGCTGGTTGCGGAGCAGATCCGCGGTTTCCACGGCTGCCCCATTATGTTCCAAGGCGAAATACTCGGGGTAATTTGCGCCTTTGTGCGCAGTGGCCTGCCGAGCGAAGCCTTGCCCTGGGGACAGATTTTTGCGGACCATATCGGCGCTTCGATTGCCAATGCCCGCGCCTTTGAAGAAATCCAGCGGCTGAAAGCCCAACTGGAATTGCATAACACCTATTTGCAGGAGGAAGTGGTGGCCGCCCGGGCGTTTGGCGACCTCGTGGGCCAAAGCGGCGCCTTGCGGCAAATTGTCAGCCAGATCGACCTGGTGGCCCCCACCGAAGCCTCCGTGCTCATCCTGGGCGAAACCGGCACCGGCAAGGAGCTGGTGGCGCATGAAATCCACCGCCGCAGCCTGCGCAAAAACGGTCCGCTGGTGCGCGTCAATTGCGCCTCCATTCCCAAAGACCTGTTTGAAAGCGAGTTCTTCGGCCACACCAAAGGCGCCTTCACCGGCGCCATCAAAGACCGGGCCGGCCGCTTCGAAACCGCCGCCGGGGGCACGCTCTTCTTGGATGAAATCGGCGAGGTGCCCTTGGAAATGCAAAGCAAGCTCCTGCGCGTGTTGCAGGAGAAACGCTACGAGCGCGTCGGCGAAGACCGCACCCGCCAGGCCGATGTCCGGATCATTGCCGCCACCAATCGCGATTTGAAGAAGGCCGTCACCGCCGGCCGCTTTCGCGAAGACCTGTTTTATCGTTTGCATGTCTTCCCCATCACCGTGGTGCCACTCAAGGAGCGCCGTGACGATATTCCGCTGCTGGCCCAGCATTTCATCTCGCTCTCGGTCAAGGAACTGAAATGCGCCCGCCCGCGGTTGACCCGGGCGGCGGTTGCCCGGTTGCAAAATTACGATTGGCCGGGCAATATCCGCGAATTGCGCAACGTGATCGAACGCGCGGTGATCCTGGCCCGCGGTGGCCCCCTGCACTTCGACCTGCCGGTCGCCGGCGCGGCCGTCGCGCCCGCCCCCAAGCATGGCCCGGTCGCCAAACCGGCCGGCCTGATTCTAAGCGAGGCGGAAATGCGCGCCCACGAACTGGAAAACCTCCGCGCGGCGCTGGACCAAACCGCCTGGAAGATAAAAGGTGCGGACGGCGCCGCCCAACTGCTTGGCCTAAAGCCCACCACCCTCCTGGCGCGCATGAAGAAATTCGGTCTCACCCGGACCCGCTAAACACCTTTCGCAAGCGCCAGCAACCGCCCCCCAGCCACGGTCTCCCCGAAAAGCTTGAAAATGCGGCGCTCGCAGTTAGGCTGTTGCCGTTGATTCACCAGACGAGTCCATTCCGGCATTTGGTTGTCAAGGCTTGCCTCGCCACGTTCCTGGTGGCCGCTTTGCTGGGGGTCAGCCTGCCGGACAGCCGGGCCCAAAGTAATGCCCTGGGCAGTCAAAAAACGCCGCGGCGAGTCCTGCTCCTGTTCAGCGAGTCCCGGGATTTACCCGGCAATGTCTCCATGGAACAATCCGTTCGGGCGGAAATCCTGCGTCACTTCAATCGGGTGGAGTTTTATATTGAAAGCCTGGATACCGGCCATTTCCCCAGCGTGCAACACTACCAACTCTTTGGAGATTATATCCAAGGCAAGTACGCCGGACAGGAGCTGGATCTGGTCGTCGTGTTCCTGGGGCGGGATTTTGACACGACCCGGGAGATGGTGGCCACCTGTCTGCCCAACGTGCCGGCGGTCTTTGTGGTGGTCAGCAATCTGGAGACCCCCAACCTGCCCGAGATCCGGCAGTTCACCGCCCTGTTCCAGCGCTTTGATGTGCCGGGCACCCTCCGGTTCATCTGCCAGCTCCAGCCGGAAATCAAGCGGGTCGTCGTGGTGGGGGGCACGTCCCCGAGTGACCGCGCCTTGCTGGCGGAAATCGCGGAGACGGCGCGGTCCATCGGAGGCGTGACCTTTGAATATTGGGCCGACCGCCCCCCGGCCCAGGTTTATGGAGCGGCCCGGAAACTGCCGCCCGATACGGCGATCCTGCTCAGCACCATGCAGCGGGACAGCGCCGGCGCCCCCGTCAACACAGCGCAGATCGCCCGTGCCCTGGTGCCGGTGGCGAGCGTGCCGGTGTATGTCATGAGCGGGGGTTCCATTGGCAACGGCACCGTGGGCGGCATGGTCGTGGATTTTGATGAGCTCGGACGCCGCGCGGGCGAACTCGCGGTGCTGACCCTCCGCGG
>CAYTJG010000556.1:0-2227 GCA_964437865.1 uncultured Bifidobacteriaceae bacterium
CAAGATTTCCGAGCAGGTCGGCTATGAATTCAAGCTCCTCAAGGAAGTCCAGCGCATCAACTCCGACCAGATGGACCGCTTCCTCAAGAAGATCACCGATACGCTGTGGGTGTTGAAGGACAAGAAGATTGGCGTGCTCGGCCTGGCTTTCAAACAGAACACCGATGACGTGCGTTCCTCGCCCGCGATTGATTTGTGCAACCGGCTCGTGAAGGACGGCGCCACCTTGCGGGTGCATGACCCCAAGGCCATGGACAAGGCCAAGGCCTTGCTGCCCCAGGGCGTGACTTATTTGAACGACATGAACGCCGTGGCCGAAGGCTGCGACGCGCTCGTGGTGGCCACCGAGTGGGATGAGTTCAAGCAGCTCGATCTTACCCGGGCCAAGAAGGGGCTGACCCATCCGATCATGTTCGACGGCCGCAACCTGTTTGATCCCGTCGAAATGGAGAAACTGGGCTGGATTTACAAGAGCGTGGGCCGTTGATGGTTGGATGCCGGTGGAACCGCAACCCCATCCCCAGGCCGTCGGCGGCGCGGAGGAATCATCGGCGGGCGGCGACCGCAAATTCATTGAGGTTAGCGCCGCGCTCATCTTTCGGGGCGGCCGGCTGCTGATCACCCAGCGGCATGCGAAGTCGCACTTGGGCGGCTGCTGGGAATTTCCGGGCGGCAAGCGGGAAGCCGGCGAGACTTTCGAACAATGCCTGGTCCGGGAAATTCGGGAGGAACTGGGCGTCACCATCGCGGTGGGCGAATTGTTTGCCGAGGTGTCCCACACTTACCCCGAGAAAGCCGTCCACCTGAAGTTTTTCCGCTGCTTACTGCTCGCGGGCGAACCGCAGCCGCTCGATTGCGCGGCGGTCAAATGGGTTCAAAAGGCCGGCCTCGCCGGATATCAATTCCCCGCCGCCGACGCGCAATTGCTCGCGCAATTGCAGAGTCCGGCCTGCGCGTGGACTTGAACGGCGGCAAACGCTGCCGCCATGAGTGGAACCCACCGGCGGCGCCTGCCGGCTGGTGGATGACTACTCCACGCGGGCTTCGCCCCGGCCTTTGACGACTTCGCCAATGATCCAGGCGTTGTGCTTTTGTGCGCGGATGAGCTTCAGCGCCGCGTCGGCCTGGTCCGGCGCCACGATCGCCACCATGCCGATGCCCATGTTGAATACCTGATACAATTCCTCATCCGGCACACCGCTCTTCTCGGCGATGAATTGGAAGATGGGCAGGACGTCCCAGGTGCCTTGGCGGATGACCACGTCGAGCGTTTTGGGCAGCACGCGGGGGATGTTATCCACGAATCCGCCGCCGGTGATGTGGGCAAAGGCCTTCACCGCGGTTGCCGGCGCCTTGCCGGCGGGCCGGTTAAAGCGGTTGATCAACTTCTGCACCACCGGGCCGTAGCTGACATGCACCTTCAAAAGTTCCTCGCCGAGGCTGCCTGCGAGGCCCGTCACCCGGCTGGACGGCTTGAGTTTCAACTGCTCGAAAAAGATCTTGCGGGCCAGGGAATAGCCGTTGGTGTGCAGACCGCTGGACTGGATGCCAATGACGGCGTCGCCGCGGCGGACGGTCTTTTGGCCGTCGAGCATGCGCGATTTTTCCACGGCGCCCACGATGGTGCCGCTCACGTCATATTCGCCGGCCTGGTAGAAGCCGGGCATCTGCGCCGTTTCCCCGCCGATCAGCGCGCAATGATTCTCCGCGCAGGCGCGGGCGAAACCCTTGATGATATCGGTGAAGACGTGCGGTTCCAGCTTGCCGGTGCCCAGGTAATCCAGGAAAAACAGAGGCTCGGCCCCGAGCACGGCGATGTCGTTCACGCAATGGTTCACGAGGTCGGCGCCGATGGTGTCGTGCCGGCCCATCGCAAAGGCGATTTTGAGTTTGGTTCCCACGCCATCGACACTGCTCACGAGCACGGGCTGGCGGTATTTCTTGAGGTCGAGTGCGAAGAGTCCGCCGAAGCCGCCCACCTTGCCGAGCACCTCGCGGCGGTGCGTGGAGGCCAGCAACTGGGGCAGGGTGGCTTTGACTTTGTTACCCAAATCAATGTCGACGCCGGCGGCGGCGTAGGCTTTTTGTTTCATGCAGCGGGAATTAAACCGGGAAAAGCCCCGGCGGGCGAGCAAATTTCATGGACCAAAGCCACCGGCGGGGCTTAAGCCAATAATTTTCGTTGGTCCATCATGGTCCAACTTTGTTTATCTTTGTTTATCTTTGT
>CAYTJG010000557.1:0-2221 GCA_964437865.1 uncultured Bifidobacteriaceae bacterium
ATGAGTCGCAGGCAAGCATGGCGTGGCGGCGGTGAAGTGAGGAGTGGGTTGGCGGGGTTGAAAATGTCTGGGGTTCGCGGATGACTCTTTGAGCTGGAAAATGGCGTGGTCGTGCGATTGATTGCGAATAAGCTTGCTCTGGTGAGGTTGGCCAAAAAATTATTTTAATGGCCATCACACGATCTCCTTTGCCGGGCACTTCTTCGGAAGTGCGCAACCAGTTTCTTGAACCCTTGAACGAGGTGTATCTTCACGCCACCACGATTCGGAACTGTCCCGCCGAATCGGATTGGGACTGGTTGACCAAGGGGGTGGACCGGGTGCTCTCCAACGTGCGCAGCGGACGGGATTTTCTCCAGACCTTCCAGATGTTTTGGCGTCGTGAACTCCAGGTCGGACCGTACTTTGAAACGCTGGCCAGCCCGCGACGGCTCGGGATGGTGGCGGAATGTTCCCGGTTGCTGCGGCGGCGGGTGGATGCGCTCCGGCCCTCGCCGCTTTCACCGTTTGAATCCCTCGCGGCGTTTGACCTCTATGCCGGGGACGGTCATTACCTGGAACACGCGACGCACGATCCGATGATCGAGGAAACCCGCTGGCCGACGGGCCACTTCTTTGCGCTCAACCTCAAAAGCCAGAGTCTCTTTCCGCTGGCGCTGGCGGATCTGGCCGGACGCAAGAAGGAGCACGATCTCCGGGCGCTCAAGCGCCAGAGCGTGGCGCTGCTACGTCAGGGCGCGGGCAAGGGCCGCAAGGTGATGTGGGTATGGGACAAGGCCGGAGTGGATCTGCCCTTCTGGCAGGACCGCAAGGCGTCGGGGATTTACTTCCTGTCCCTGCGCAAAGAAGGCATGTGCCTGACCGTCGAACAGGAGCGGGCCATTGATCTGGCGCAGCCGATCAATCAAGGCGTCACCGCCGACCGGCTGGTCACCGACCGGCGCGGGATTCGGGTGCGGGAAATCACCTTTTGCGATCCGCGCGACGGCGAGGGGTATGTCTATCTCACCTCCGAAATGACCCTGGAACCGGGATTGCTGGCCTTGCTCTACAAAACGCGCTGGGAAATCGAGAAGGTGTTTGACGAAACCAAGACCAAGTTGCAGGAGAAAAAATCCTGGGCCACCACGACCACGGCCAAGGAGATGCAGTCCCATTTTGTGGCCATCGTCCACAACCTCCTGCTGCTCCTGCAAGATTGGCACCAGCAACACGGCGTGGAAAACACCGCGGAAATCCAGCGCCGCCAAAAACGCCTGGCCCGACAGGAAAGCGAACTCAAGCAAACCGGGCAGAGCCTCCCGTTGGTTTACCGCATCCTACAGCGCTTGACCCAGGCGACGTTCAAACTCATCCGCTGGCTGCGCGCCCACTGGCATCAACCCACCTCGCTGCCGCAAGCCCTGCTCCAGCTACGCACCCTCTACGCCAAACTTTAACCACTCAAACCAAACACCAATGCATTTTTGGCTGTTTTACTTTGGAACGGGATTACTATTACCAGCCGGCCAAGTCGTTCGGGCACGCTCCTGCCGACGCGGCGCTGGGCTTGGAAGGCAGCCATACCCCCGCCTTGGCCAAGCTGATCTGCCTGGAGGGGGCCGACGAACCCGCCTTTGTGAAAGCCGAAAATCATTTGAAACAAACCGGGGGCATTGCGGTTTCGGCGCGGCAAATCCAGCGGCTGGTCCAGCGCGTGGGAACCCAGGCCCAAGCGTGGCAGGAACGACCGGCCCTACCGGGGGAATGTGACGCCAAAATCCTCTACGTCAGCGCCGACGGCACGGGCGTGCCCATGGTGGCCCGGGCGGCGGGGCAAACAGCCTGACGGCACAGCCAAAACCCGGCAGGCTTACTTGGGCTGTGTTTTCACCCAGCACCAGGTTGATTCCGAGGGCCACCCGGTGCGCGATTATGAATCCACGACTTACGTTTCCAGTTTCCAGCCGATTGACGAATTTGGGCCGCGGTTGCGCCGGGAGGCGATCCGGCGCGGCTTGGGCGCGGTGAAGGAGGTGGTCTTGTTAATTGACGGCGCGGCGGGATTGGAACACATGGGCCGGGACGGCTTCAAGGAGAGCGTGCAGATTGTCGACTTTTATCATGCCATGGAGCATGCCGCCTTGGTCTTGGGGGCGTTGCTGGGCAAGCATCACCCCGATTATCAAAAACGCCTGCATCGATGGGCCAAGTGGCTGCTCAAGGACAAGGTGCAAGGGTT
>CAYTJG010000558.1:0-2219 GCA_964437865.1 uncultured Bifidobacteriaceae bacterium
TTCGTGTCCACCCTGCTTTCTTTGATTGGGGTGGCGGCGAACGCCGGTTCCCCGCTACGGGCGTTCCGCATCGGCTGCTTCCGGCCGACCTGCGTTATGGGTCCATCAAATGAGAGCTGCGCATCGTTGATCCGCAACCCCGATTTTGGTGCCCGGTTCGGCAGCCCACGCTCCGCGCAAGCACGGTTTGCTAAAAGAGCCCGGATTGTTTAGGCTGGCCGGAGTTTATGAGCTTGGAAAACATTGTACCGGCCCCGGCCGCGCCCACCGATTTTATTCGCGACATCGTCGCCGCGCACGTGGCGGCGAGCAAATATCCGCGCATCCACACGCGTTTCCCGCCGGAGCCCAACGGCTACCTCCACATTGGCCACGCCAAGAGCATCTGCCTCAATTTCGGCATCGCCCGCGAGTTCGGCGGCATTTGCAACCTGCGCCTGGACGATACCAACCCCACCAAGGAGGACGTCGAATACGTGGAATCCATCCAGGCGGATGTGAACTGGCTCATCAGCGCCTGGGCGGAAGATCGCCTGGGCTTGAAGCCCGCCGGCAAGACCCCGGAAACCGTGGCCGCCAACGGCGCCCGCGATTTTCAGTTGCCGGCCATTTTTGGCACGTCCGAGGCCGAGCGCAAACACGCCAGCGCCAAACTGGAGCCGTTTTACGCCAGCGATTATTTCGACCAGCTTTATGATTACGCCGAGCAACTGATCGAGCGCGGCAAGGCCTACGTGTGCGATCTCTCGCCCGACGAAACCGACGAGTACCGGCGCAACGCCAAGGAATCGCCGTACCGCAACCGCAAGGCGACCGAGAACCTCGCGTTGTTCCAACGCATGCGCGCCGGCGAATTCCCGGATGGCGCCCACTCGCTGCGCGCCAAGATCGATATGAACGCGCCCAATATCTGGATGCGCGATCCCTTGCTTTACCGCATTCGCCACACCGAGCACCATCACACCGGCGGCAAGTGGTGCATCTACCCCATGTACGATTTTGCGCATTGCCTGAGCGATTATATCGAGGGCATCACGCATTCGATCTGCACGCTGGAATTCGAGGTGCACCGCCCGCTGTACGACTGGATTCTCGAAAGCCTCGAGCTGCCGCGGCCCCTGCCGCACCAGTACGAATTCGCCCGGCTCGCCCTGGGCTACACGATCATGAGCAAGCGCAAGCTGCTCCAGCTCGTCAACGAGAAGGTCGTCACCGGCTGGGATGACCCGCGCATGCCCACCGTTTCCGGCATCCGCCGCCGCGGCGTCACCCCGGTGGCCCTGCGCAATTTTGCCTACAACATCGGCATCACCAAGTACAACGGGCTCACCGATGTGGCCGTGCTGGAGCATGCCATCCGTGAGGATTTGAACCGGCGCGCCTGGCGCAAGCTGGCCGTGCTGCGCCCCCTCAAGGTGGTCATCACCAACTACCCCGCGGGCGAGACCGGGGAGCTCAACGCCGTCAACAATCCGGAAATACCGGAGACCGGGTTCCGGACGATTCCGTTCGGGCGGGAGCTGTACATTGAGCGCGACGATTTTGCCGAAGTGCCGCCGCCGAAGTATTTCCGCCTGAAACCGGGCGGCGAGGTGCGGCTCAAGTACGCCTACATCATCAAGTGCGATGAAGTGATCAAGGACGCCGCGGGCAACGTGGTGGAACTGCGCTGCACGGCCGACCTGGACAGCAAGACCGGCGGCGCCACGGCCGGCCGCAAGGTCAAGGGCACCATTCATTGGGTCAGCGCCGCGCATGCCATCGACGCCGAGGTGCGTCTCTACGACCGTCTGTTCACCGTGCCCGATCCCGGCGCCGAGGAGGATTTCAAATCCACGCTCAACCCCCATTCGCTGGAGGTTATCACCGCCAAGCTGGAACCATCCCTGAAGGACGCCCACCCGGAGGATCGCTATCAATTCGAGCGGCTCGCTTACTTCACCCTGGACAAGGACAGCCAGCCGGGGAAATTGGTGTTCAACCGGACGATCACGCTGAAGGATACCTGGGCCAAAGCGGCCCATAAGGGCTGAGGTTTAGGGGCGTCCCGCTTGCCAACCAGAGCGCTTGAACCAAAACATTCAACGCTCAACATTCAGCGCTCAACGCCAAAGTGGCTAAGGGATTGAATGTCGGGGGTTGAATGTTGAATGTTTTCTTAAAATTGAGTTTGAGCCTCCTGGCGTCGGCTGAAATGAGACCGCCCTCACCCCGGCCCT
>CAYTJG010000559.1:0-2213 GCA_964437865.1 uncultured Bifidobacteriaceae bacterium
CGCGATTGCCTTCAATGCCCAGGATTGGTTTTACACGGTCACCAACGTGGCCATCCAAGGGTTCGGGCGTCTCCGGCTGGGCACCGGATGGTCCGTGGAGGACAATGGCGATGCCAATCCAAATCTGTATGAAACCTCGGTGAACCTCGCGGCGCTGGGACTGGCCAAGTCCGTGGCTTCGATCACGTTTACGAATCCGGCTGGCGCCGGTTCGACCGAAACCACGGCCATTTTGGCGGTGAGTGGCCTGTCCGGCAGCCTGCCGTTGCTGCCGCCGGGCGGCTTGGCGGCGATACCGGGCACGAACGCCACTGCACAGTTGTCCTGGGAGCCCACCGTGGGGGCGGCCAATTACGAGGTGAAACAGTCCACCGTGAGCGGCAGCGGTTACGTGACGGTTGGCAGCGTGCCTGGCACGGCCTATACGGCCACCGGTCTCGCCAACGGCACCACGTACTATTTTGTGGTGTCGGCTGCGGGCGAGGCCAGCGCCAGCACCAACTCGAGTCCGGTCAGCGTGGAGCCGGGTTCCTACCTTGGTTGGGCCATGGGCGCCGGTCCCGTGGCTTATTGGCCGCTGAACGAGGCGGCCGGGACGGTGGCGCATGAGTTGGTTGCGGGCAGCAACGGAACTTACACCGGCGGGGTCTCGCTGACGGCGTCAGGTGAACTCGCAGCGGGATTTCCCAATCCGCATCGGGCCGCCTATTATTATGGCTCCGGCTATACCCTGATTCCCAATCTGATTGGTGGGACAAATTTCTCCATCCTGTTTTGGATGCGCACTTCGGCCAGCGGCGGCAGCCCGGCTTGGTACAACGGCGAAGGCTTGGTGGACGGGGACTTGGCTGGCACCACCGGCGATTTTGGCGTGGCCCTGGTGGGTGCCAAGATTGGTTTTGGCGTGGGTAATCCCGACACCACCTTGACCTCGATCAAAAGCGTGAACGACTTTGCCTGGCACCAGATCATCGCCACGCGCAATGCCGGTACCGGCCTGATGACCCTCTATATCGATGGTGAGAAAGACAGCAGCGTGAACGGTCCGACCGGGGTGCGCACAAATTCAACAACCCTGCACGTCGGCAGCATCGCCAGCGGTGGCGGCTATTTCACCGGTTATATTTCGGATGTGACCCTGTATCCCCAGGCGCTCACGACCAACCAGGTGGCCACTTTGTACAGCGCCGCCACCGGCCTGTTCTACAATGTCACCCTCACCAACCAAATGAGCAGCGGCAACCTGATTCTGAGCTGGCCTGGCAACGGCAGATTGATGCAGTCCACCAACTTGGCCGGCCCCTGGTCCACGAATTCCACGGCCTCACCCGTAACCATACCTCCGGTCGGGACGCAGATGTTTTACCGCGTTCGGGTCAAGTCCTGATCCAATTTTAGTACTTACGCTCAATATTCAACCTCGAACGCCGAAGATCCCATTCGTTCGAAGTTGCGGCAGTGATAAGTGCATTTAACCGCGACTGCCTCCGGGCATCTAATTTTGCTGGGGCGGTGGCTCGGTTGGCGGACCGGCGTCGGGCGGCTCAGCCGGGACGGGCGCGGATGGCAGCGGCGCGGATGGGGCGGGCGCCGAGTCCGGTTTGGGTTGCACGCCGGTGCCGGGCGACGGGGCATCAGCGCCGACCAGTTCGTCCGAAAGGATGGTAATGGCAATCCGCCGGTTTTTGGCCCGGCCTTCGGCGGTGGCATTGTCGGCAATGGGGCGATATTCCCCGTAACCCACCGCGCCGACTCGCCGCGGATCAACGCCGGCTTTTTCGGTGAGGAAATGGACCGCCGCCAGCGCGCGGGCGGTCGACAGTTCCCAGTTGCTGGGGAAGCGGCTGCGGATGGGCACGTTGTCGGTATGGCCAATGACATGGATCTTCAACTCAGGATGCGCGGCGAGCAAAGCCGCGATCTTGCGCATCACGTTCTCTCCCGCCGGTTTTAAAATAGCCTCGCCCGAATCAAACATGATCCGGTCCAGAATGTTCACCGTGAGTTTGCCCTGGAGTTTGGAAATGGTGACATCCTTGGACTCCAGATCGGAGCGCATCTCATCCTCCAGCCCCTTCGCATTTTGGGTGACGGCCTCTTTTTCTTTTTGCAGGTCGGCCAGTTGGTTCTGCAAGTCTGCCAGTTGCTCCTTATCCTTCTCATTCAGGGCCAGGGCGGCGTTCATTCCGGCCTTGGCCTCGTCCAATTGTGAT
>CAYTJG010000560.1:0-2192 GCA_964437865.1 uncultured Bifidobacteriaceae bacterium
CCGATTCATCGGACCAACCCTGGGCTGGATGATTCATCCCCTTCAGGGATGCGGTCTTTCTGGTCGTCCGCTCGGGTTTTAAATTTTATTCGCGTCCATTGGCGTCCATTCGCGGTTAAAATTCTTCCCCCGGTTCGTGCCAATTCGTGCAATTTGTTTCTCGTTTTTGTTTTCGAATCCGTGTTCATCCGTGTCCATCCGTGGTTAAATCGCAACTTTCCTTTGGTATTGGTGTTCACCATTACCGGTGCTATACTTTAAACCGATGAACGTTGCCAGCCTCACGTTTGCCGCGGTGGCCGTGGTATTTTGCTCTGCCACCGCTTGGTCGCAGGAGCCCGCCGCCCCGCCGGCGGATGGGGCGCTGCCGGCCGCGGAGCCGGCCACGGCGCCAAATCCGGCGGCCGATACCCCCTACGCCGGCATCGTGGCGCGGAACATGTTTGGTTTGGTGCCCATCCCGCCGCCTGATCCCACTGCGGGGTTGCCGCCACCTGATCCACCGCCGAAGATAACCCCCACCGGTATCATGACCATTTTTGGCCGCGATCAGGCACTCTTTACGGCCGTCAGCGACAAGCCCAAACAGGGCCAGGACAAGAAGGATGCCTCCTATGTGCTGGCCGAGGGCGAACGCCAGGATGACATTGAGGTGATCAAGATCAACCACGAATCCGACATCATTACTTTCAACAATCACGGCGTGGTTCAAGAGTTGCCCTTGGTGGCGGCCAAAGACAGCGGGCCTGCTGCCGGGCCGAGCACCGGACCGGGTCGCGGGCCGGGCGTCGGCGGACCTGGCCGCCCCAATATGGGCGGCGGCGCAGGAGGCCGAGGCCAAATTTCTGGATTTGCCGGCGCACGCCAAATTGGCGGAGGCGGCGGAGGTGGCGGGGGAGGCATAGGCGGAGGTGGTCTAGGTAATTCAGCCCTGGGTAGCGGAACGACGGGCGTTGGCCGAAGTGGCTCGCAATCCCAAGAGGCTTCGACGGCTATGACTGTGGATCAGCAAGAGCTTTTGGTTGAAGCGCAACGGAAGGTTCTTCAAGACCAAGGGGATCCCATGGCAAGATTGTTGCCGCCGACCCAAGGCGAATCCAAAACACTTGTTAACCAGATCAGTGGTGGTAGCGGTAGTAGCGAAGGTGGTTTTCCTACGCCGTAGTTCGTTGGCCCGATTTGACGCCGCAGGAGTTGCGCTGTGAAGCATCGCGCGGTATTGATTTTGCAACAAACCGATGAACGTTGCCGGCTACATCTTTGCTGCCATGGCAGCCATTTTCTGGCCCGTGACCTTATGGGCTCAAGAACAGCCCAAGCCTGCCGCCGATGCACCCGCTCTGGCAGCGGCCGTGGTACCTGCTAACACCCCAAGTTCCCCGACCTCACCGGTCGATTCCCCCTATGCCGGCATCGTCGCGCGGAACATGTTTGCCTTGGTGCCCATCCCACCGCCGGACCCCAATGCCGGCCTGCCCCCGGTCGATCCGCCGCCCAAGATCACGCCTACCGGCATCATGACCATTTTTGGTCGGGATCAGGCGCTTTTCAGTGCTGTTCCTGATAAACCGAAATCGGGTCAGGCGCCCAAGGAGAGTTCCTATGTGCTGGCCGAGGGCGAACGGCAGGACGATATCGAGGTGGTCAAGATCGACCACGACATCGACATCATTACGTTCAATAACCACGGTGTCATTCAGGAACTCCCGTTGGTGGCCAGCAAGGATGTGGACACCGGACCCGGCCCGGGAGGCCGGTCTGGAGGCGTCGGTCCGGACGGCCAAAAGCCGGACTCGGGTCGCCGGAATCCGCGGATGCTGGGGCGGGGCTTGGCCGGCGCCAATCCCGATCTCAGCGGGAGCCTTCGCAAGGCGGCCACTGGCAGCGGTAACCAGGGCGGAACCAATATTGAGGATCAAGTCATGGCGGCCGCCCGGCAGATGAAAGCCATCGAGGAGCAGCGGAAAGCTTTTCAACAAAGTGGCGATCCCCGGGCCGCGCTATTGCCGCCCACACAGCCGCCGAACCAAGACTAAAGGCTAAAGGCTGAATGCTGAATGCTAAAGGGGGAAAGGCCCGGTCCGCGGCCGTCCCGGCCGCTGGGACGTGATTTTGAACGGGATGTCACTCCGGACATCCTGAAGGGATGGCAATCATCCAGCCCAGGGTTGGCCAATTCGATTGGCCTACCC
>CAYTJG010000561.1:0-2187 GCA_964437865.1 uncultured Bifidobacteriaceae bacterium
GCCGCTGTATGGGTACACGCGCACGCATGCCGATCCCCTGGACCAGCAGCGCACCCGGGTGCTGTACTACCTTTATTCCCGTTTGGCGGTCAAAAACACGGAAACCGGCAAGGAACGCCTCCGCGTGGACATGTGGCCCTTCTTTGTCTGGCATCACGATTTCAACGGCAACGAGCGGCTGCAAGTCCTGGCCCCGTTGGAACCGGCCGTGCCCGATAACCGCGGGATCGAGCGCAATTGGTCGCCCCTCTGGTCGCTCTGGCGCACCGAGTACAACGCGGCCACCCGCGCCCGCAACGAATCGCTGCTGTGGAATTTCTATCACCGGCAAACCACCCCCACCAGCCGCAAGGTATCGCTCTGCTTTGGCCTCTACCAAGCCTCCGACCAAGCCGGCGAAAAAACCGTCCGCTGGTTCTATTTCCCGCCCAGCCGGTCCGGTCAGCATTGACCTCGTTGCCGGCAGGCTTTACGACCGTGTTCCCGGACCAGTATCCCATGCCCCGGCAGGCTCGTCTCCGCCCTGTTCAACCAAGTGCCAACAAACGCCTCCAAAATAGTGCCAAGACGGCGCTCTTGCGCGCCACAATGGCACTCGCGGCACAGTCTTGAGGCCGTCGGGCGAGCGGTTGAAAATGAATTAACCCCTTATTTTACAGTGAATAATCACTTTCGGCGTCGAATTCGAACTTCGGCACCATAGTTGCACTGGAAGACGTGTAGAAATTTTAAATTTAGCAATCAACCAATAGATTTTTATGGCAAAAGTTTTAGGCATCGACTTGGGCACTACGAATTCTTGCATGGCCATCATGGAAGGCGGCGAACCGTTGGTGCTGGAGAATTCCGAAGGCAAGCGGACGACTCCGTCCGTGGTGGCCTTCACCAAGAATGGTGAACGGTTGGTGGGCGAGGCGGCCAAACGCCAGGCGGTGACAAATCCGCGCAACACGGTTTATTCCATCAAGCGTTTCATGGGCCGTAAATTTGATGAGGTGTCCGAGGAAATCAAACGGGTGCCCTACAAGGTGGTGCGCGCCTCCAACGGCGACGCCGCGGTGGAAGTGGAAGTGGAAGGCCGGCCCAAGCAATTCTCGCCCCCGGAAGTCTCGGCCATGATTTTGAGCAAGCTCAAGGCGGATGCTGAGACTCGCCTGGGCGAAAAGATCACGCAGGCCGTGATCACGGTGCCCGCCTATTTCAACGACTCCCAGCGCCAGGCCACCAAGGACGCCGGCCGCATCGCCGGCTTGGAAGTGCTGCGCATCATCAACGAACCCACGGCCGCTTCGCTGGCCTACGGTCTCGATAAAAAGAAGGACGAGAAGATCGCCGTCTATGACTTGGGCGGCGGCACGTTCGATATTTCCGTGCTGGAAATCGGCGACGGTGTCTTTGAAGTGAAAGCCACCAACGGCGACACCCATTTGGGCGGCGACGACTGGGACAACTGCTTGATGGACTGGATTCTCGACGAATTCAAGCGCGAAACCAGCATGGACCTGCGCAAGCAGCCCGACGCGCTCCAGCGCATCAAGGAAGAGGCGGAAAAGGCCAAGATCGCCCTGTCCAGCTCCCAGAGCTATGAAATCAACCTGCCGTTCATCACGGCGGATGCCACCGGCCCCAAGCACATTCAAAAACCCCTCACGCGCGCGAAGATGGAACAGCTTTGCGACAGCCTGTTTGAGCGCACCATCAAGCCGGTGCACGCCTGTCTGAAAGACGCCGGCATCGACGTGGCCAGCATCGACGAATTGGTGCTGGTGGGCGGCATGACGCGCATGCCCAAGGTGGTGGAAACCGCGCATAGCTTGGTCAACAAAGCCCCGCATCAGGGAGTGAATCCGGATGAAGTGGTGGCCGTGGGCGCCGGCATTCAAGGCGGCGTGCTCAAGGGCGAGGTCAAGGACGTGCTCCTGCTGGACGTCACCCCATTGTCGCTCGGCATCGAAACGCTCGGCGGCGTGTTCACGCGCCTGATCGAGCGCAACACGACCATTCCCACGCGCAAATCGGAAATCTTTTCGACCGCGAGCGACAGCCAGCCCGGCGTGGAGATTCACGTGCTGCAAGGTGAGCGCCAGTTTTCGCGCGACAACAAGACCATCGGCAAATTTCAACTGACGGATATTCCGCCGGCCCCGCGCGGCGTGCCGCAAATCGAGGTGACCTTCGACATCGACG
>CAYTJG010000562.1:0-2173 GCA_964437865.1 uncultured Bifidobacteriaceae bacterium
CAAGGAATTGGAGGCCGATTCCGGTCTCACCGTCAGCAACGCGAGCGAATCCGTGTTGAATTCCTTGCGCAACTCCGGCAACCAAGCCGCCCCCATCGCCGGCCCGCAGGAGGCCGACCGGCAGCTCGCACTGCTCAAGCTGGAACGCGAGCGGTTGCTCAAGAACCTGCGCGCCACCCACCCAAAAATTGTAAAACTGGACGCGGATATCGCGCGCGCGGAGAAGCTCATCGAGCTCTTCCACCAGCAAAACCATGACCAAGTGGCGGCCCTGCGGCAGGCCCTGCAAATCAAGATCGAGAACGTCACCCAAGCCATCACCAACCTGGAAGCCCGGGTGGCCGATTCCAACGAGCGACTGACCGAGGCCGATGATTTAAAACTGGATGTCGCCAGCAAACAACGGATGTACGACCGCTTGACCACGCTGAGCGACAACGTGCAAGTGAGCCAGCACATTGAGCAGGACACGCTCGAAATTCTCGAGCAGGCATCGCCCGCCCGGCGTTCCTACACCGAGGCCAAGACCATACTGGCGCAGTCCATCATCCTGGGGCTGGGCGTCGGCTTCGGATTGGTCTTGCTGCTGGCCATGCGCGACGATCGGTTTGGCTCCCTGGGGGAAGTCACCGAGCGATTTGGGGACAACGTGCTTGGCCAGGTGCCCGAGGTGCCGCGTCTTTCGCAGGCCGAACCGGTGGCGCTGCTCATGGGGAATGACGAACGCCATGTCTTCGCCGAATCCTATCGCAACCTCCGGTCCGCCCTGCTCTACCTGGCGGTGAACGGCCAGCGCCCCAAACTCCTGCTCATCACCAGTGCCGTGCCGGCGGAAGGCAAGTCGACGGTGGCCACCAACCTCGCGCGCGCCATGGCGCTGGGCGGCTCCAAAGTGCTGCTGATCGACGGTGATTTGCGCAAAGGCCACCTGCACTCGTTGCTGGAGCTGCAATCCAAACCCGGCCTGAGCGACCTGCTCAGCCAGAACGGCGACTTGGCAGATTTCATCCAACCAACCGATCTGGCCAATTTTTCCTTCCTGGCCCGCGGCAACCGAACGCTCAATCCCGGCGACTTGCTCTTGAGCCCGGCCTTTGCCCAACTCCTCACCCGGGCGCGCCAGGCCTACGATTACATTTTGATCGATAGCAGCCCGGTGTTTGCCGCCGATGACACCACCTCCATCGCACCCCTGATGGACGGCAGCTTGTTTGTGGTGCGCAGCCAGTTTTCCCATGCCCGGATCATCCACGAAGCCCTGGAATTATTGTTCCAGCGTCAGGCGCCGGTGCTGGGCTTGATTTTGAACCGTGCGAGCCCGACGTCCCGTTCCTATCACTTTTACAAGTACGCGGAGTATTATGCGCGGGATAACGGCGCCGGGGTGGAATCGGATGGTTGAGGCTGGCTCCGGCCGGCACCACCCTGTACAACAGGAGACGAAAAGATTCGGGCCCCGGCCCGGCCGTTAAATTAAATTTGGCCGCCGGATTGTGCCGCCGCCGTCCACGGCGCGGCCCAGGCAATGAACATAGACACACTGACACGAGTAGATCGTGCGCGCCAAAGGCGCGTGCGAATTGACCGGGACGAAGTCTGCCCAGCCTTCCTGCGCGGCCCCAAGAACGCCCGGCCCAGTCGGCCCACGGTCGCCCTTTCTACGAGCCGATGAAACCTTTCAAGCGGATAAAATGGCTGGGGATGGCCCTGCTCTGCCTGCTGGCCGCCGCGGTGGTTGGTTATTTCTGCCGGGTATCCCTGTTGCGCGGCGCCGCCCACGCGTGGATCGTCAATCAGCCTCTGGCGCCCGCCGATGTCATCGTGGTCCTCGGGGGCGGGCTGGACACCCGGCCGTTCGAGGCGGCAAGGCTTTATCATTTGGGCCTGGCCCCCAAGATTCTGCTCATGAATCCCCGGCCGGCCCCCTCGGCTGAGCTGGGGCTGGTCCCCACGGAGGCGGACCTTTCCCGCAGCATCCTTTTGAAAAAAGGCGTGCCCGCCGGCGCCATCGTGGTGCCGGGGACTTATGTCCTCAATTCCTTCGATGAATCCCTGGTCCTGCGGGACTGGGCCCGGACCAATCGGATCAAGCGCGCCATTATCGCCACCGACATCTTCCACACCCGGCGCGTCCGTTGGCTTTATGACAAGGAACTCCGCCACACCGGCCTGC
>CAYTJG010000563.1:0-2167 GCA_964437865.1 uncultured Bifidobacteriaceae bacterium
CACTGGTTGCGGTGATGGTCTGGCTGCCCGGCGTGTTCAGCGTGGCGGAGAAGCTGCCCGTGCCGTTGGTCAGCGTCGTCGCGGTGGGCAAAGCAGCGCTGGGGTCGGAACTGGTGAAGCTCACCGTGTCATTGAATCTCGTGGCCAGGTTGCCGTACTTGTCATACGCGGTGACCGTGATCCCGGAGAAAGCCGTTCCTGCCGCTTCCGCCGCAGGCACAGAGACGGCCAGAACGTTGGCCGCCGCCGGATTGACCGTAATCGCTCCCGAGGTGACGGAATTCGCGGAATTGACGATGTCAGTTGCTTCAACCGAATAGGTATTTCCGGAGACCGCGCTGTCCATTGAAAAAGCTGCTGTGCCCGAGCCGCAGGAAATCGACAGCGGATTGGACGAGAAGGAGTAGAGCGGGTTGGTGGTGGTCAGATCCACCGTGCCG
Source organism: uncultured Bifidobacteriaceae bacterium (assembly GCA_964437865.1). Classification (GTDB taxonomy): domain Bacteria; phylum Verrucomicrobiota; class Verrucomicrobiia; order Limisphaerales; family UBA11358; genus UBA11358. Next base: position 441 of record CAYTJG010000563.1, read on the forward strand.
CTATAGCCGAGATAGACGGCTCCATTCGTATCCAGCGCATTCACGGTGAAGCTATTGCTTGCGCCCGCGTTCACCATGGCGGCCGCATTGAAGGGAGAGGCAAAGGCGAGCGAAGCGAAGCTCCCGGACGAAGGCGGGTTGCCGCAGAGGGCGCCGATGACCTTTCCTTCATAGTTGAAGACCGGCGCGGAGCTGGCCCCTCCAGCCGTGGCCGCACTGCTGTTACCGCTCCCGCCGGCCGCGCCACCCACCGCGCTCATACCGCTGGCGCCGCTGTTCACAATGGTGACGCTGCCCTGGTTGACAAAGACCGCCGGTCCAGCCGCCGCGCCGCCGCCGCCATGAGCATAGAATTGATTCCAATCTCCTGAACCGCCGCTGAGATTTCCGAGCTTACCGCCGTTCGAGATTGTTTGTAATGTACAACCATCACATCCAGTGTTTGCAACGCCGCCGCCGCCGCCGCCCGCGCCGCCCTTGCCGGAGAAGTATGCTATTGAATGAGCGGGGTCCATTGAGTCACTAATGTAAACACTACCGCCGCCGCCGCCGCCAAAGCCGCCATCGCCACCTGCCGCAGCTACTTTACGTGCGGAAATTGCGTTGGATTGATTATTGCCGCCGCCGCCGCCGCCGAAGCCGCCATTGCTGGCTTTAATAAAAATTGAAGGTGTAGTCGGCAAGGAGCCGCCCACATTACTGCCGTAGCCGATGCCCTCGTCGGTGGATCCATATCCTGCGCCGCCGCCGCCGAAGCCGCCATTCGATAGGCTTGCGTTTGTAACCCCATTTCCTCCTGGAGACAAAATGCCGCCGCCGCCGGCGGGTGGTAATAGTATCTGAGCGCCAATGAAAGCATTGAGATTGCCCCATGCAGTGCCATACGCCATACCGCCGCCGCCGCCGACATAACTAATAGATCCATTTATTTCATTTTTGAATGTTTCATATTGTGAAGTTCCGCCGGCTACCGCGCACTTCAGGAAGTAGGTGTTCTCGACAGTCACTTGAGCCGATGAATGGTTGACAAACAAACCTGCTCCAGCGCCCAGGCCGCCGCCGCCGCCATAGTAGCCGTCACCACCTTGCGCGCGGGCATTCTGAATCTGCAAGTTCTTCAGCGTCACCGTGCCGCTATCGACAAAAAAGACGCGATGGGCGCTGGCGCCGTCCAGAATCACCTGGCCGAACGTGCCGCCGTCAATGGTCAGCGTCAGCGCCGGAGGCTGATTCCTGGCGGTGATGGTTCCGGCCGCGTAGACCGGGTTGGAGCCGATATCCCAGCCATTCTGGGACTCGGTCACCACATCCGCGCCCGACTCGATCGGCGGCAGCGGATTGCTGAGCGTAATCGTGCAGGGGTTGGCCGTGGTGCAACCAGAGGCAAAGTTGATGGTCCATTCCCCACCGGCCGCGATAGCCTCCTGAATTCCGTAGCGCAGATCGCCGGCGTTGCCCTCGCCCAGCCCTGGCAACCCCCTCAAGTCCTTGGCGGAGGCCGTGTCGTCAAAGCGCGTCACCGTGTAGGTGTTCTGCGCCGACGCCTGGCTTGCGCCCAGGCACAGTAGGGCGAACAAAGCCAGGAAGGAGGGCAGCGCCCTTCGGCCCGCATGGTTCATCTTCCGGTTGCTGGTGAAACTGTCAAAGGCTTCCATCCTCGCCGTTGCATTCAATCTGCCCATCAACATCGCGGTCGTCCTCAACTTCCATCCAGCTCGGTGATTTGG
>CAYTJG010000564.1:0-2149 GCA_964437865.1 uncultured Bifidobacteriaceae bacterium
CTTGCCCGCCCGCACCTGGGAGGCGATCACGGTTCCGTAGAGATTGCCCTCCATATCCATGTCCACTCCGGCTCCGAGGGCTTTGCGGGCCACGGTTGGACCGTCGCCGATGGAGTGGTTCATCAGCTCTGCTACCGCGCCCCAGTCGGAGACCACAAAGCCGTCAAAGCCCCATTCGTGGCGCAGAATCTGGGTCAGGGTGAAGGGATTGGCGGAGCCGGGAACGCCGTTGATGGAGTTGAAGGAACTCATCAGCGTGGCGGCGCCGGCCTCGACCGCGGCATGGTAGGGCTTCAAATACACCTGACGCAGCGAAATTTCACTCATGTCTACCGCGTTGTAGTCCCGCCCGGCGATGGCTCCGCCATAGGCGGCAAAGTGCTTCACGCTGACGGCTGCCGAGTCGGGCTTGGAGAGATCGTCCTGCTGGTAGCCCTTGACCCAGGCGCGGGCCATGGCCGAGCCGAGGTAGGGGTCTTCGCCGCTGGACTCGATGATGCGTCCCCAGCGCGGGTCGCGGGCAATGTCGACCATGGGCGAGAAGACCCAGGGGATGCCGTCGGCGCGGGCTTCCACGGCGCCACAGCGGGCCACCGTCTCAGCCGCCGCGGGGTCCCAACTGGCCGCCACCGCCAGCGGCACCGGGAAGGTGGTGCGGTGGCCGTGGATCACGTCCAGGCCAAAGATGATGGGAATGTGCAGCCGCGACTTTTCCACGGCGATGTGCTGGTAGTGGTTGGTGGCCTCGGCGCCCACCACGTTCAGCATGGAGCCCACCGCGCCTTTGGCCGCCAGTTCGTCGTAGCGGAGATTGGAGGCGCCGGGTCCGGTGGCGTAGCCGGCGGAATACTGCACCAACTGCCCGATCTTCTCGTCGAGTGTCATTTTGCTCAGGAGCGCATTGACGCGCTCATTCAGTTCCCTCGATGCCAGTTGCGGATTGGGAACCGGCCGGGTCTGGGCGGTTGCGGGAAGTGCGGCAAGGCTGGTCAACAACAGCAGAGGGAAAAGCAGGCGGAGGGGGCGATGCGCGGTGGTTTTCATGGCTGGGCCATGATAAACCGTTTGAGCCGCGGCTGTCAGGCGCTTTTGGCAGGCAAGGATGGCGCTGGCAAGCGGGACGCAACTTGAATCGAAAGAAGGGCTTGGGGCAGCTTCAGCCCCGGCCTGCCGCCGCCCGATGAATGATTGACGCGGGCGATTGGCTCCTGGTTTCTCACCCTTTTCGCAGAAGGAGGCGAAAAGGATGGGGCACCCATGGTTGGTATAACAGCAAGCGGTTAGAGACCCAGGGCGCGCGGCGGCGTTTTCGAGGGCAACGGTGTATTCTCACACCGTTGCCGCAGTTTTTCGCCGTTTTGCGCTTTTGCGTTCAGCGGAAGCGCAAAGACCTGTCGCCGGACGCTGGGATATGCTCTACTCTTGGCTGTGACGCGCATGAGCAACTTTTTTGTGAAGCTTCAGAAAGCAGTTTGGCAGGCCCTCGCCAACGACGTGGTCAACACGGCCAAGGCGGCGGCCTATTCCGGCATGCTCATGCTGTTCCCCGCGCTGCTGGTGGTGACCACGCTGCTGGCCCAGGTGCCGGAGGGGAACACGCTGGTCGGCGAGATTCGCGCCTCCTTCGAGCAGTTTTTGCCCGCGGATACGATGGACATGCTGCAGTCTTACGTGCTCACGCGCCGCATCCACTCCGTGCAGGTGATCTTCTCGGCCGCCAGCTTGACCGTGTTTGCCGGTCTGGGCATGATGCTGTCGCTGATGGAGGGTTTTCGCCGCGCCTACCGGATTCCGCCCGAGGATTGGGGCTTTTGGGCACGGCGCGTCCGGGCCTTGCTGCTGGTACCCATTGCGCTGGTTCCGCTGTCGCTGGCCACCTTGGTGATCGTCTTCGGGCACCAGATCGAGGCGTGGATGATCGACAATTCCGAACACGAGTTGAGGGCCATGGTGCTGGTTTCGTGGCGGCTGGTGCGCTGGGCGGTGGCTTTGGCCACCAGCACGGCGGTGCTGACCGTTCTGTACCACTTCGGCACCAAACGCAAGGAACATTGGCTGTGGGTTGCGCCGGGGGCCGTCGCCGGGACATTCCTGTGGTTTCCGGCCACGCTGGCTTTCGGCTGGTATGTGACCCGGATTGCCGACTATT
>CAYTJG010000565.1:0-2115 GCA_964437865.1 uncultured Bifidobacteriaceae bacterium
ATCGCGTAGGTGGAGCCGATGGCCAGGAAGGAAAAGGCAAAGGCGGCAATGCCGATGACGTTGTCCGAGACGTCGTGGCTGGTGCGGCCGAGCGCCAGCAGCACGAGGGACAATTCACTCATCTGGCAGAGGTTGAGGGCTGGCAGCAGGCTGACGCGGAAGCCCTGGCGCAAAGCATAGAGCACGGGAAAAACCGTGATCAGCCGGCTGCCCACGAGGACGAGGCAGACGAAGAGCGTCCACGCCAGGCACGAAACGGTGGGGATGGGGATCTCCATGCCGAGGCCCACGAAAAAGAGGGTCACAAAAAAATCGCGCAGGCTGGTGACCTTGGCCGCCACATCCAGCGTGTAGGGAAAAGTGGAGAGCATGACGCCGGCGATGAGCGCGCCCATGGCGGAGGAGAGCTTGAGGTAATCGGCGAATCCGGCCAGGGCGAAGCACCAGGCCAGCGCGCCCACCAGCACCAGTTCCGGCAGCCGCGCAATGAACTTGAAAACGGGCGGCAGCAAAAAGCGACTGGCGACGAAGGCCACGGCCAGCAATTCGACCACGTGCCCAAGCGCCCCGCCCAGCACGCCGGGCGACGGGTTTTTCAGGTTGGGCTGTACGGCGAGAAAGAGGATGGTGGCGATATCCTGCAGCACCAGCACGCCCAGGGTGATGCGCCCGGCCAGGGTCTCCAACTCGCGCTGGTCGTAGAGGATTTTGACGATGATAACCGTGCTGCTCATGGCGGCAGCCACCGCAAGATAGAGGGCTTCCAGATGATTTTGCGCCGGCCCAACCAGGGCAAACAAGGTCCAGCCAATCAATACGCAACCGAGGATTTGCGCGGCCGCCGAGAGGGTGATGACCCGCCCGGCACTGAGCATGGTCTTGAGGTCGATCTCCAGCCCGATCATGAACAGCAGCAGCGCCAGGCCGATTTCGGAGATGGTCTGGATTGATTTCGGATCGGTCACCCACTGGCAGCCGTGGGGCCCGATGGCAAAGCCGGCCACCAGGTAGGCCAGCAGCAGCGGTTGGCGGGCCAATTGAGACAGCACCGCCACGGCCCAGGCGGCAATGATGCAGATGGCTATGTCGTGGACGAGGCCATGATCCATGCCAACACATTAATGGGAACCGGCCGCCGAACCAATGCAAATTGCGAAGGCCGGCGTTCCCTGCTATTCCTGGTCGGTCACGGTGTCGTGGAACTTGAGGATGTCGCCTTTTTCGCCCTTGAGCTCGGCTTCCTTGAACTTGATGGCGGTGCGCGGGTGCTGGTTCAGCATGCCGGTGAGGAGGTAGGGCAGATCGTAGCCCCACAACAACTTGGCGCGCATTGGTTCGATGTGGTTTTGCACGCAATCGAGCACGGGGCGCAGTTCATACTTGGGATTGTGCAGGAATGCCAGGAGCAATTCCATGGGACAATTGCCGGCGCCGCGACCGAGGCCGGCCATGGTGGCATCCAGGAAATTGGCGCCTTCGATGATGCCCTCGATGGTATTGGCAAAGGCGAGCTGCATGTTGTTGTGCATGTGCACGCCCACTTCCTTGCCGCTGGCTTTGCAGTAGCCCAGGTATTTGCGCACCAGCGCGCGCACCTGCTCGCTGTAAAACGCGCCGAAGCTATCCACCACGTAAATCACCTTGGCCTCGGATTTGGCCAGCATTTCCAAGCCCTCGCTCAATTCGGCGTTGGGGATGATGGAGGCGGCCATCAAGTTCACCGTGGTCTCGTAGCCCTTGTCGTGCGCGTCCTTCACCATGTCGAGCGCGGTGGGAATCTGGTGGATGTAGGTGGCCACCCGGATCATGTCCAGCACGGAATCCTTCTTGGGCAGGATGTCTTCCTTGTAATCGCAGCGCTCGGCATCAGCCATCACGCAAAGCTTCAGCGTGGTCGGGTGGGTTTCCACAATGCGGCGCAGCGATTCCTCCGTGCAATATTTCCAGTCGCCGTGTTCGCCTGCCGTGATGCCCTTGCGCGAGGCCTTGTAGCCCAGCTCCATGTAATCCACCCCGGCCGCCACGCACGTGTCAAAGACCAGCTTGACGAGCCGGTCATCAAAATGGTGGTTGTTCATCAGGCCGCCGTCGCGGATGGTGCAGTCCACGACCTTG
>CAYTJG010000566.1:0-2110 GCA_964437865.1 uncultured Bifidobacteriaceae bacterium
TGGTGCCCGACGTCGTTACCCTCGGCAAGGGTTTTGGCAACGGATTTCCGGTGACCGCGATGGTCGCGCGATCGGATTACGGCGAGCAGTTCGAGAAAATCAGCGCCTCCACGCGCTACGGCGGAAATCCGATGGCCAGTTTTACGGCTGAATATTCCGGGTGGATCTTTCCTTCGCGCGTGCGGATGGTGAGCTCTGGTTCCACCCAGGTCTGGCCGCGCATCCACTCGGGTAAATCGGCCGCGCGCATCAGGCCAAACAAAGCCACCATGGGCGGATCGCCCTCGCGGAAAATCACCGGGCGCTTGCGGACGATTACCAGTTGCGCTTGCCGGGCCGCCGCTTCCACCCGTTTGAGCTGGGCCGGCTCATGCGGGAAAACGCAGGCAAAGAAGCCGCCGGCCGCCAGGTGGCGGGCCGCCGTGGCGCAATAGTCGGCGATGGTCCCGCGCAATTCAAAGCGGCAGGCCAGTTTTTGCGGATGCTCACTCTGGATGCCGGAAGCCGGCGGAAAATACGGCGGGCTGCCGGTGATCAGATCAAATTCCTCGCCGGCGGGCAGCATCGCCGCGGACCGGAAATCGCCCTCGCGAATTTCGTAACGGTCTTCCAGCCCGTTGTAGCGGGCGGATTTGCGGGCCAAGGCCACGCTTTCCGCCTGCGCTTCCACGGTCACCAATCGCGCGCCGGCCAGCCGCCACGCGCAGATCATGCCCACCGTGCCAATACCGCTGCCCAGGTCGAGCGCCCGCCGCGCCGTGGGACACCAACTGGTCCCGTACCAAGCCGTCAAGATGTCGTCCGTGGAGAATCGATGGCCGTCCGCCAGTTGGAATAACCGGAAATGCCCGCTGATGGCGTCGAGGGTTTCGTGGGGTTCAATGGTCAGCGGGGCGCCCGCGGCGGCCAATCCGGGGGGCACCGGTCCCGGCTTGGCCCAGCCCTTGAAATGCGTTTCAAACTTCATCGGTAATTGTTTGCGGATCACGTTTTCACCGGCCACGAGGAAGGCTCCTTTTCCAGTACGGCCAGGCTGCCGGCGGAGCGATGTTTTCTCGGGGCTCGCGAAAAATCCCCTCAGCCCCGTGGTCGGCGTGCATCGGTGTGCATCGTTGGGGTTCACGCCGGCTCGACCGGGGCGGCTGGTTTTTCCGTTTCGCGCGTCACGCTTTTGGCCGCCCGGCGCACGGGTTCAATATGGATGAGCACATTCCGCACGGTGGGGAGTTTGGCGCACACCGTGTCCTTCACCGCATGCGCAATCTCGTGTGCCCGTACCACCGTCATCTGCGGGTCCACTTCCACGTGCAGGTCGGCGTAGTATTCATAGCCCATTTTGCGCACGAAGCACTTTTCCACGCCTTCGACCCCCGGGATGGTGGCCGCCACCCTCCGGATGTCATCGATGATGGCCTGATCCGGCGTGCGGTCCATCAATTCGTTGAAGGCGGGCTGCAACTGCCGCCAGCCGTTGAAGGCAATCACGCAAGCGGCCGCCAACGCCGCCCAGTTGTCCGCATTTTCATAGCCCTTGCCGCCCACGACCGCAATGCTGATGCCGATGAAGGCCGCCACGGACGTGATGGCGTCGCTGCGATGGTGCCAGGCATCCGCTTGGACGGCCGAGCTTTCCACGTGCTTGGCTTCGTGCTGCACAAACCGAAAGAGGGTTTCCTTGATGGCGATGACGCTGGCCACCACCAGCAGCGTCCAGGCCGAGGGTGCCGCGCGCGGCTCGATGATGCCCCGAAACGAGTGATAGGCGATCATGATGGCGGCCAGCAGCAGCATGCCCGAAACGGTGGCGGCGGCGAGCGGTTCGGCTTTGCCGTGACCGTAAGGATGATCTTCGTCCGGCGGCGTTTCCGCCACCACCAGCCCGCGCCAAACGATGATCGAACTAAGAATATCGGAGAGAGATTCCACCGCGTCGGCGATCAGGGCCTGGGAATGGCCGAGGATGCCGCCAGCAAATTTGGCGGCCGTAAGCGTCACGTTGACAGCCAGGCCGGCAAAGGTGGCGCGCAGACTGCGTTGCAAACGGGCGGAGGACACGGGCCATTATGAACCACCCGCGGCCCAAATGGAATGATAGAAGTTCGATTGGTCC
>CAYTJG010000567.1:0-2106 GCA_964437865.1 uncultured Bifidobacteriaceae bacterium
GCGTGGTCGGGCCGATTTCCATCGGCTCCTTGGTGATGTCGAGATTCGCCAGTTGGATGAACTGGTGATACATCGACGGAAGCTTCTTCTTGATATGCTCGGCCGCATTGGGGAGCTTTTCCTTGATCCAGGAAATGTCCAGGAAGACGCCGCCGTGCGGGCTGCCGCGACCGGCCTTGACCTCGCGGTTGATGCAGCGGGCGACGTGATCGCGCGTCAGCAACTCCGGCGGGCGTTTGGCGTTCTTGTCGCCTTGCGTATAGCGCCACCCTTCCTCCGGGTCGGTGGAGGTCTGCGACTTGTAATTGTCGGGAATGTCATCATACATGAAGCGCTTGCCGTCCTTGTTGCGCAACACGCCGCCTTCGCCGCGCACGCCCTCGGTCACGAGGATGCCCATGACGCTCGGCGGCCAGATCATGCCCGTGGGATGAAATTGGATGAACTCCATGTCCAACAATTCTGCGCCCGCCTGGTACGCCAGCGACACGCCGTCGCCGGTGCCTTCCCAGGAATTGCTGGTGACGCGGTAAGCGCGGCCCAAGCCGCCGGTGGCCAGAACCACCGCCTTGGCGTGAAACAGCCGGAATCGTCCCCGCTCGCGTTCGTAAGCGAAAGCGCCGACCACGCGGTCGCCGTCCTTCAGCAGGGCGACGATGGTGTGTTCCATGTGTACGGTGATACCCTGATGGATGCCGTGGTCCTGCAAGGTGCGGATGAGCTCCAAGCCGGTGCGGTCGCCCACGTGGGCGAGGCGCGGGTAGCGGTGTCCGCCGAAATTCCGTTGCAAAATGCGGCCATCGGCCGTGCGGTCGAAGACGGCGCCCCAAGCCTCGAGTTCATGCACGCGGGCCGGCGCTTCCTTGGCGTGCAGTTCCGCCATGCGCCAGTTGTTCACGTACTGGCCGCCGCGCATCGTGTCGGCAAAGTGAACTCTCCAGTTGTCGCGGTCGTCCACGTTGCCCATCGCCGCCGCCATGCCGCCCTCGGCCATGACGGTGTGGGCTTTGCCGAGCAGTGATTTGCACACCAGCCCGACTTTGACGCCGGCGGCGGACGCTTCGATGGCCGCGCGGAGTCCCGCGCCGCCCGCGCCGATCACCAGCACGTCGTATTCAAATGTTTCGTAATTGGTAGCCATGTTAATTGGTAGCTTTAGAGCCGCACCCGGAGCACGCGCAAAGCGTCGAGGCGGGGCAGGCAGTTGGTCATCGCTGGGTTCAGAATATTCTCAAATCATGCAGGTGCCCGGTCGCGCAGAGCCGGATGTACACGTCGGTGAGACCGACCCAAACGAGGCTGATCCACGCCCACATCATGTGGCGGCGGTTCAGGCAACTGACGCCGTCATAGATCCGCCCACAGGTGGAGGCTTTGGATTTGGAATCCAGGTAGCCGCCGGTGAGATGCCGGAGGGAATGGCAGCCAAAGGTGTACATCGCCAGGAAGAAGGCGTTTAAACTGAGTACGATGGTGCCCACCCCGAGGCCGAAATGCTGGGCACCCGTGGTGTCCGTGAACCACATGCCCAGCCAGGCATCATGCGAGAGCAGAAAGATGAACAGGATGGCCAGATACATGAAGTAGCGGTGGACATTCTGGAATACCAGCGGGAGGTAGCGCTCACCGAGATAGCTGTTGCGCGCTTCGCCCACGGCGCAATTGAGGGGGTCGGCCCAAAACGCCTTGTAGTAGGCGCCCCGGTAGTAGTAGCAGGTGAAGCGGAATCCGGCGGGAACCCAGAGGACCAGGAACGCCGGCGAGAAGGGCGCCCAAGCGGGCCACCAACCGGGGAGGGTGCCGATGGAATGCGGCGAGTTGCCCCAGAACTCCGGGGAGAAGAAAGGCGACAGGTAATTAGCCCCGCCATTCTCGCCGTGCTCGCCGCCATACCAATAGTGGCACACGTGGTTATGCAGGTCGGCGACCCCCTGGAAGGCCACCCAGGTGGAGTACACAATGAAGGCGGAAAAACCCAGGAACACGACGAGTGGCTGGAGCCACCAGACGTCGGGACGGGTCGTTTCGCCGAAGCCTCTTTGTTTAGGCAGCGTATCAGCGTAAGACATAATGCCGGTTACTTTAGTTACTTAGGCGGCTCACGTC
>CAYTJG010000568.1:0-2096 GCA_964437865.1 uncultured Bifidobacteriaceae bacterium
GCGTTTTCGCCGGCCAGCGACGTGATTTTGGACGCGGCGGAACTGCCGCGGCTGGCGGCGGTGCTGCAATTCTCGCGGCGCGCGGTGCGCATCGTGCGGACGGGCTTTGCCATTTCGGCCGTTTACAACGTCATCGGCGTGAGCATTGCGGCGGCGGGGTTGTTACAGCCGATGATCTGCGCCATCCTGATGCCGGTTAGTTCGGCCAGCGTGGTTTTCTTTGCGTGCAGCGCCACCACGTGGCAGGCGCGCCGCCTGGGTTTGCTCTCGGCCACCGGGACGGTCCCGGCTCCGCGGTCCGCCCGCCTGATTCCCAATCATGAACCCACCTGACTATCCTGAAATTGAAGCCTGGCGCAAACTGGCGGCTTCGCCCACGGTACGCGAACAGCAGGTGGCCTTCACCTGCGCCACCGGCGTGCCGCTGACCCTCTCGCCGGCGAGCGAGCATGCCTTGGCGGACGGGACTTTTTGCGTCAAGGGCTGTCTGGGCGGGCACAGCGGGGAAACGTGTCTATTCAAGCTGTTGCAGGCCGAGAAGCGCGCGGTGACGCGGCTGGGGCCGGTGCAATATTCCTGTCCTTCGGGGCTGCTGAAGATCCTGGTGCCGGTGTTCATCGGCGGGCGGCACGCGGGCCTGTTGCTGGCGGGGCCGCTGGCGGTGGAGGCGCTCGATGCCGGGCGTTTGGAGCGGCTCACGGCGCAGTTGGAAAAGGCCGGCCTGGGCGGCCGCACGGCCCAGCTAAAGACGGCCTGGCAGTACAGCCCCCACCTGACCACCGCCAAGTGCCAAGCGGCTGAGACGCTGTTGCGCATGTTCGCCAAATACCTGGAGGAAGCGGGCAAACAGTACCTGCAGGCGCAGACCCTGCCGGCTTCCCCCATGCTGAAAAAGATCGAGGCGTTCCTGGCGAGCTGCCACGAGGGGCAGGTCTCGCTCAAGGAAGTGGCGGCCAGTGTGAATTTGAGCCCGTGCCATTTTTGTGCGGTCTTCAAGAAGCAGACCGGTCTCACCTTCAGCCGCTATCGCGTGCGCCAGCGCCTGGAGAAGGCGCGCACGCTGCTGGCCGACAGCGCCCGGCGCATCAGCGACGTGGCGTTCGAGGCGGGGTTTGAGTCCATTCCGTATTTCAACCGGGCCTTCCGGGAGGAGTTTGGCTGTTCGCCCACCGAATTCCGGCACCGGCTGGGGGGACACAATCCAGGTCAAGAAAATCAAAATCCAGGCGTAGCGCAAAATCGGGGCGCACGGTTCAATAACTAGCCTGTGAAACGCCCTCATTCCATCCCGGCCGGTGACTGAATCATGCGTTCAACCATCAACCCCAACCCCGGCGATCGGCCATGAGTGTCGTCATCATTCTGATGCTGGCGAGTCTCGCGGTGGGACTGGTGTTTGTGGTGGCTTTTGTGTGGTCGGTACGCAGCGGGCAGTACGAGGACACCTTGACGCCCGCCATGCGGGTGTTGTTGGACGACAGCGCGCCGCAGGCCCATTTGCCGCCCACCGGAGCTGATGCCGCCCGCGCCCCGGGGGCCAAGCCGGTCACCGGGCAAAATTACGAAACGAACCCAAAATGAAAACGACCACCAACTTGACGGGGGCGGCGGTGGATTTCAGCGGGCGGATTAAGCGGTCAGCCAGGGCAGTGCGGCCGATCGGCGGCGCTGCCCGGCGGGAACCGTAACCTCAATCAACGACAAATATGAACATAGAAACATTCAAATACGACAACCGAATCGTGCGCGCCTTCGCGATTGCGACCGTGGTCTGGGGCATCGTGGGCATGCTGGTCGGCCTGCTGGCGGCGGTGGAGCTGTTTTTCCCCGGCGCCAACCTGAACTTCCAGTTCATCACCTTCGGGCGCATTCGTCCGCTGCACACCAACGCGGTGATCTTCGCGTTTGTGGGCAACGGCATATTCATGGGCGTCTACTACTCGCTGCAACGACTGTGCAAGGCGCGCATGTTCAGCGATTTTCTGAGTTGGTTTAATTTCTGGGGCTGGCAGCTCATCATCGTGGCGGCGGCGCTGACGCTGCCGCTGGGCTTCACCACCAGCAAGGAATACGCGGAACTGGAATGGCCCATCAAG
>CAYTJG010000569.1:0-2095 GCA_964437865.1 uncultured Bifidobacteriaceae bacterium
AGACGTTTTGCATTCCGCATGGCGGTGGCGGACCGGGCGTGGGCCCCATCGGGGTGGCCAAGCATCTGGTGCCGTTCCTGCCCAGCCATCCGCTGTTCACCGCCCGGCTGGATGAGTCCAAGCCCCGGCATCACATCGGCCCGGTGAGCGCCGCGCCTTGGGGCAGCGCCTCCATCCTGCCGATCTCGTGGATGTACATTGCCATGATGGGCGCCGAGGGGCTCACCACCGCCACGCAGTACGCCATCCTCAACGCCAACTATATCTCCAAGCGCCTGGAGAAGTATTTCCCCACGCTCTATCGCAACCAGGGCTTGGTGGCGCACGAGTGCATCCTCGACCTGCGCTCCTTCCACGCTGTCACCGCCGAGGACGTGGCCAAGCGGCTCATGGACTACGGTTTTCATGCGCCCACGCTGTCGTTCCCGGTCGCCGGCACGCTCATGGTGGAACCCACCGAAAGCGAATCGAAGTACGAGCTGGATCGGTTTTGCGACGCCATGATTGCCATTCACGCGGAGATGACCGCGGTCGAGTCCGGCGCGGTGGACGCCAAGAACAATCTGCTCAAAAACGCGCCGCACACGGCGGATCAGATTGCCGGTGACAACTGGCATCGGCCCTATTCGCGCGAGCAGGCGGCCTTCCCGGCCAAGAGCCTGCGGGAATACAAGTTCTGGCCCTACGTGAGCCGCGTGGACAACGTCTTTGGCGACCGCAATCCCGTCTGTTCCTGCGTGGGCATGGAGAACTACGTGTGAGGATATGAAACGGGGCCTGGCGATTGCGATCGGCGGGATTTTGCTGATGGTCGCCCTCGCCCTGCTCGTGTCCAGCCTGCCCCAGCCGCACCGGGAGACGGTGAATTTGGGGGAGTTGATACCCCAGCGCGCCTTGGTGCCCGCTGAGTCGAACGGGTATGCGCTCCTGATGCAGGCGGCAGCGTTGCTGTCGTTTTCAAACGACCCGCCGGTGCTCCGGCGCTACACGAACTGGGATGATGTGGCGGCGGACGGGCTGTTAAGGGCCAATCAGTCGGCCCTCGAGGTTGAGCGCCAAGCTTGGCAAAAGCCTTCCCTTCAGGTGGAGGCGGTGACCAACCAGGCGCAGGAATTTCCGTATCTCAGCGGGTGGAGCCGATTGGGACGGCTGGCTTTGCTGGAGGCCCACCGGTCTTTTGATCTCGGTCGCCAGCAAGATGGCTTTGATGAGGTGATGCAAGTGATGCGATTGGGCCAACGGATTGAAGGGGCCGAGGGGGCGCAGATACATTATTTTGTCGGCCGGAATCTGATCACCCTGGGGGCGGAGTACTTGCGGTACTTCGCAGCGGAGACCACGTTGCCGGCCAGCAATCTGGTGGCTGTGGCCAAGGTACTCGGCGATTTCGAACCCAATCCTGTGGTGTTGCGGAATCTGCTGCGGACAGAGTACGGCCTATCGGCGAACTGTTTTGATGAGTTGAACACCAATCCCATCGGGTACATTGGCATTGCCTTTAGTGCCGACCGCAGCAAGCGGGATTTGGCCGTCGATCTCTTGCAGACGATGCGGGCGCTGACGAATTATTACGCGCCGGGCGTTTCACTATTGCCGGTGGTGAACACGAACATTTCGATAGGGAGGCGCCTCTGGCGGGGGAATATCGTGGGCGCGATCCTCAACGACATGCAGGCAGGCGATTACCGTCCCATGCTGACACGCAAATGCCGGAATACCGTGATGGTTCGCGCGACCCGGGTGGTGCTGGCGTTGCGGGCCTTTGAACTGGAGAAACACCGGCCGGCAACGTCGCTGGCTGAGTTGGTGCCGGACTATCTGGCAGCGGTGCCGCTCGATGAATTTGACGGGCAGCCACTGCGTTATTCGCCGAGCCATCAGGTGGTCTACTCAGTGGGCGTGTGTTTGGTGGACGGCGGCGGGATGGACCCGACCAATAACGCAACGGGGAATATTTTGTTTCCGGTGCATTGAATGGAGAGGAGGCCCCGTCCACTTTCACGTGGCACGCGCTTGGGTTTGCGGAGGCCGCACGCGCGATATCGGCGCGGGTATTTTCAACGACGCGGAAACAACGTCTCCCTCTCCTCGGGGG
>CAYTJG010000570.1:0-2070 GCA_964437865.1 uncultured Bifidobacteriaceae bacterium
AAATAAGGACTCGTGGCAGCGCAACCGCCCGCGGCACGCCTTAACATCCTCGAAGTGCATGGGACATTATTGCCGGATCTGCGGTCGATCGCGTCCTAACGAGCAATTCAGCGGGCGTGGGCATCGCATTCACGTCTGTAAGAAATGCCAGGGGCTGCCGGGCAACGAGCGGGAACGGATTGAACTGTTGGACGAATTACATGGGTTCCTTAATCAATCTTTCATCTCGGCCAGGAATGTGGCTCGCCTTGAGACCCTGGTCAGACATGGGGATCACCAAGTGGCAGAATTTGCGGCTTTGATCTTGCAGATCGCGCGCATGTTACCCGGAAAACGGAATCGTTGGCTCCAGCTCGCGCAGCGGCATCGCCCGCTATTTGATCAGGCCCTGGCGTACTTGGGCGTCGAGTTTTTCGAAGACCTGCTGGCGGGGTATGGCGACTTTGAATCGCCGCTGTGGGAAATTCTCAAACCGCATCGGAGCCCAGACAAAGGATCACCTGAAGATTCACAATCGCCTTTATCCTGGCCTTCTCCCCCCGGGAGAAGGAAATCGTGATTCCCGCGTTGGGTGCGAGCGACGCGGCGGGGCGGGCGAGGGACACGCGAGGCTGGGGTCGGACCAAGGAGTTGATGTTTCATCGTCCGCGGCCGCGCGGACCGGCTGTGCCTCTTAAAGAAAAGCACCTCCACAAAACGGGCTCCGTATGGCCGGCAGCGACCGTGTCAAGGAACCCCTGGCCGATAAAAAAAGTGGCCGGAGGTTGTGCCTCCGGCCACCGTCCTGAAAGCCCGCCGCTGCTTACTGCTCTTCGGCGCGGTAGAACCGCTTGGTGTAGTTCGTGGCGGTCATGTCTTGGATCTGGATGATTCCCAGCGTATTCGCCGTCGCCGTGCCCCAATTCGTCCAAGTAATCAGATTGGTCGAGGCTTGGATCAGGTAGGTTCGGTCCGGCACGCCCGCCATACTCAGGTGCGCACCGTTGGTCGCAAACTGGGCCAAGCTGATCTTCAACTCATTCGGCACCAGGAATTCCAGGTTGATTGTGCCCACCGTTGACCCGCCGCGGCCATCACTCACGATGTAGGCAAACAGGTCGCTGTTGGTCTGGCTGGCGGGCGGCGCGTAAATGAACGCCGTGCCCGAATTGGTAATCCGGCCGCCGTAGGCGGACAGGTCACTGTAATCGGTAATCGTCAGGGGGTCGCCGTCCACATCATAGTCGTTGGTCAGGACCAGACTGAACGGAATCTGCAGCGTCACGCCGAACGTGGCGGTGATGACACTCGGGCCGGTCACCGGCGGACGGTCAAGGATGAGGGTCTCGTAGGAGACCACCGTGTTGCTGGCCACGGTCAGCGCCACTTCCAACGTGCGGAACGCCGTGTTGGTGTTGCTGGTGTAGAACGCCACTTGGCGGAGCAGGTTGCTGACCGCCGCCGTGGTCGCCTCGGCGTTAAACACGAACTGGATCGGTTCCGTGCCAGCGCCGCCCGCCATGCTCGCAAAGGTCGTTCCACCGTAGGTCACATTCGTGCCGGTCAGGTCAATCTCACCCGCGCCCGTGCCTTGCGTAGACACCGTCAATTCGTCCTCCGCCGTGCCGTTGGTGATGATCGTCACCACCAGCTTGGCGCCGTTGTAATTGAGGCCGCCGCCATCAGCGATCAACGCATTGGTATTGATCGCCGCCGGCACGTCGCCCACCACGTAGAAGCCCGTGATATTCGTCCCGGTGGGGTTGTTCACTTCCACCGTGACGGTCAGCACGCCCGACACCAGCGTAACATCGTAGTTGCCTGCCTTGTTGCTCGGGTCCACCAGGCTGGGCACAATGGCGTAGGTGCCGGCCGGGCTGGCTTGCGTCGCCGTCGTGGCGTACGTGGCCGTGATCGGATCGCTGTTGTACAAGCCGTTGATGGTGCCGGTGAAGGCCGGATTCGGTGCGCCGTACTCCCGACTGGCGTTATTGGCCGTCACGGTCAACAGCGCCTGCGTCACCGTCAGGGTGCCATCGGTGAAGCTGATGGTGTAGTTGGTGGAGGTCACCCCCGCTGGCACGATCGCAT
>CAYTJG010000571.1:0-2066 GCA_964437865.1 uncultured Bifidobacteriaceae bacterium
AACGTGATCCGCGTCAAGTCAGAGGCGTTGCAGCCCGGCATGGTGGTGGCCCGCGATGTGAAAAACATCGACGGCATGTTATTGGCGCCGTTGGGCTGCCAGTTAAGTGAACGTCAAATCGGCATTCTCCAAGCCTGGGGCGTGACGGAAGTGGAAGTGGAGGCCGGCGCCGAAATGGCCAAGGCCCACGATCCGCTGGCGCAGTTGCCCCCGGAGACCCTGGCCCGCATCACCGCCGAGTTGCGGGCACGTTATTGGAAGCCGGACGAATTTGGACCGGTGCCGGCGGCGATCTACAAAATCATGCTCCTGCGCCAGGCGCGCCGCCTCCTCAATCCGCCCTCATGAACCAGCCACCTTCCATCAAAGCCATGGTCCAGGCCGTGCCCCGGAGCCTCGGTTCCTACGGGCCGGTCCTCAACGAAATTGAAGAGGCGCTCCAGTCCACCCAATGCAATTTGAGCACCATCGGCGACGCCATCCAGAAGGATCCGGACCTCACGGCGCGGCTGCTGCGACTGGCGAACAGTCCGTTCTTCGGTTTTGCGAACCGCCTCAGCACCGTGGCCGAGGCCGTGAGCCTGCTGGGCATCCAACAGATCCAGGACATGATCGTGGCTTCGAGCGTGCTGGAGCAGTTCAAGGGCGTGCCGGACAAGTACGTGAACAAGGATTCGTTCTGGCGCCACAGTCTGGCCGTGGGCATTGCCGCGCGCCTGGTGGCCATGGAACGCCGCTTGCCCAAACCGGATAAGTTTTTCGTGGCGGGCCTCCTGCACGACGTCGGCCGGCTGGTGTTGCTGTCCCAGGCGACGGAATGGGCGCCGGCCGTGTTTGAGCTGTTTCAGCGGGAGCGCATCCAGTTGCGCGACGCGGAGAAACGGGTGCTCGGTTACGATCACCAGCAGATTGCCGCCGAATTGTTGCAGAGCTGGAGCTATCCGCCGGTCCTCGTGCAGGCGGTGGCGTTTCACCATTCCCCCAGTCAAAGTGTGGCCAAACTCGAGACCAGCGTGGTGCACATCGCCGATCACCTGATCGTGGCCATGGGCATCGGCTCCTCGGGCGAACAGTTCATCCCGCCACTCGATGAAAAGGCCTGGAATCTCGTGGGCCTGGAAATCGAGGCGCTGGACAAGATTGTGGAGGCGATCGACGAACAGGTCCTGGCCGTGGAGGAAGCCTTTCTGAAAAAGGAAGAGTAACACCATGGCCGAATCCTTCGATTCCGTCTATCCCGATTTTCTGCGCACGGGCCTGGAAAAACTGAGCCAGCTCGGCGCGCAGCGGGAACTGCCGGCACTGTTTGCCGCGCTGGAACATTTTCGGCGGGACCTGCATGAGCAGGACACCGTGAAGGGCATTCTCCACGTCACCCAAGGCTATCTGGGCGGTTTGAACCTGTTTTCCAAGGCCGGCTTTTGGACCGTGAACACGCAGGATTTCAATTTTGAACTCTCATACGCGGCCAACGAAGCGGATGGCGTGATCCTGCAAAGCATCGTGGACGGCCAGATCAAGGCGGGGCGTTTTGCCTACGCACTGCGCCAGGGCACGCCGGTGTTCTTTCTGCTGGGCAACCAATCGGATCCGGAGCGCGGAGTGCTGCATTCGCTCGCCATTTCCCAGCAGGTGCTGGGCATGTTCTGCGGCCTGCTGCGGCGCGAGGTGGCGCCGGCGCAAGAGGTGGCGTTCAGCCTGCTCTCCATGCTCCTCGGCGCCAGCGCCGACGCGCTCGCCACCCAGCGGCGCACGCGGCAATTGACCGGCAAGATCGAGGCCTTGGAAAACCTGCTGCCCGTGTGCGCCTGGTGCAAAAAAGTGCGCAACGACAGCGGTTACTGGTACCAGATCGAGAAATACATCACCGCCAACTCCCGCACCAAGATCACCCACGGCATCTGCCCCGAGTGCGAAGCCAAGCTGCTCCACAGTGACCAGTGAGGATCGCTTCTGTGGTCCGGCACGGCGAATGGCGCTTAAATAAGGAGCAAAACTCTCGCCTATGACGACTTGCGAAACCGTCATGCCAGCGCCGTAGGCGCGGCCTACTGATAGAAATGAAA
>CAYTJG010000572.1:0-2061 GCA_964437865.1 uncultured Bifidobacteriaceae bacterium
GTGCCCTCGGCGATGAGTATGTAGCCGCCCTGGCTGATGAGTTGGTTGACCACGTCCACAGCCACCAAACCGGTGGCGGCGGAAAGGGTCTGGTGAAATCCCAGGCTGAGATAATGGGTGAGCAGCTTGACCGGTTTGACGGCCTCGGAATCCAGCAACGAGATGGAACAGCCGGAACAACACTGGCCTTGGAGCCAGAGCACGGGGGCGAGGCCCTGCGATAGTTCGTCGAGCGCTTCCGCCACGCGCGGAATCGCGCCGGCCCCTAAACCTAGGGCCACGCTCAAGCGGGTGCTGAGACTGAGAAAGGCGCGTCGGTTGATGGCATTCATAAGTTTTCGATCAGTGCACGGCGCACGCCAGACAGGGGTCAAACGAACGCACCACCCGCGCCACTTCCACCGGGTTGGCGGCGTCCGCCACGGGCACGCCGACCAGCGCCTGTTCCACCGGACCAGCCACGCCCCGGTCGTCTCGCGGCGAACAATTCCAGGTGGTGGGCACCACGCATTGGTAATTGCTGATCTTCTTGTCTTTGATTTCGAGCCAATGTCCCAGCGCCCCGCGGGCCGCCTCCGTGAGGCCGAAGCCGCGGCCGCTGGCCGGGACGGAAAAATCCTCGAAGGTCGGGGCGTTCGGCCTGAGCTGATCCAACCAGACCGCACAGCGATCCGCCAGTAACTTGCATTCCAACGCCCGCGCGGCGTGCCGGCCCATGACCGACGGCAGATCGGTGGCGGGCCGCCCGGCCACCTTTAGAAAGCTGTCCACGGCCGTTTTTAAATCCGGATTGTGCCCGCTCTGGTAGCCCACCAGGACCCGGGAAAGCGGGCCCACTTCCATGGGTTCGCCATGATAACGCGGGGCTTTGAGCCACGAATACGCACCATTTTTCTGCGGGGCCGGCACGGTCTCGCCGTCGTACGGTTTAAGCCCGGACCCCGAAGAAAAGCGGGATACCCCGACTTCCTCGGTGATGGCTTCCGGATCGAGCGCCTGCCATTGGCCCTTGAGTTGCACGCCGGGCTGAAAGAATCCGGAATTGGGCGCGGCGGATTCCGGAAACGCGCCGTAGGCCAGCAAATTTCCGCAGCCGCGGGCGAGGGAAAAATATTCAGGAAAGGACCCGGCCACCGCGGCGACATCCGGCAAATAGGCGTCGTCGATGAATTGCTGCACCGTTTCCAGCAGGGTGCGGTATTGGGAAAGATTCAGGCTGGTGACCTTTACGGTGATGCCCCCCGGGACCAAGCTGGCTGCATGGGGCACTTTGCCGGCGAAGAGGGCGGCCATTTTGTGCGCTTGGCTGCGCACCTCCAAGGCGTCCGTATAATGCTTCAACGCGCTGAAATTGGCCTCCTTATCCGTCAGGTATTTGGCGTCATACCGCGGCAAAAAGGGCGCCGCCGGATAGACCTGGCGCGAGGCCTGTTGCGACTTTACCCAGGCCTGCAAATCCAACAGGGCGCGATCCTTGCCCTGATATTCCCTGAGCATCGTGATGTCCACGAAATCGAGCGCCGACAGCAGGTAGAAGTGCGTGATGTGCGACGCGATGAAATTGGCGGCTTGGGCCAGATTGCGGGCGATCCGGCCGTTGTCGGGTGGGGTGATGCCATAGGCCATGTCCTGGGCCAGCACCGAGGCCATGCCATGATCCAGGGGGCATACCCCGCAAATTCGTTGGACGATATACTGAGCATCCAGCGGATCACGGCCGCGCAGCAGGTTTTCAATCCCTCGGAACATCTCGCCGGATACATAGGCCCTGGCAACCTTCCCGTCTTCGACATCCACTTTTATCCCAAGATGACCTTCAATACGCGTGACTGGACTAAGACTGATAGTTTTGCTCATAGGTGAGACCGAAATAACGTAAACCGCGCTGCCGGAGGCAGCCCGGTTCCAATTCTCCACGACAACAAGCCAAGGTTCGCTCTTTCAGATTATATTCGGGCATCGGCAAGTTGCGCTGATACTTTAACTAAAAGTTTAAAGTATTTTTACTGGCCAGCACTTTGCCTGTCCGATTTGGCGCCGGGCGGCTAACCTTGGATGAGT
>CAYTJG010000573.1:0-2060 GCA_964437865.1 uncultured Bifidobacteriaceae bacterium
TCTCCGCCTGCCTGGCCTCGGTGGATTCTCCGGCTGGCCGGGAGCGGGTGGTTAAATATCTTCAAAGCCGCCCCTTTCCTCATTATGAAGCTGCCGCCGGCTCGCCGGGCCTCCTGGTGCGTCTCGAAGCGAACGGACGGCGCACGGTGGGTCGGTTTGTGAATCGGCAATTCCAACCCGTGAAGCCCTCCGGGCGGTCTCAGGCAAAATTGCCGATGGTAAAGAAAAGCGCGAAACCGGTCCTACCGCGGGCCTGACCTTGAAAAAACCATCGCTCAAAGCCGCGGCTCCCTGGCATCTTCCGGCCTTGGATCAAAGGCCGGTGATCGTCGCTGTGGCCGGCTCGAACGGCGCCGGTAAATCCACGTTTTACGAGGCCCATCTGAAGCCCGCGGGCCTGCGCTTTCTCAACGCTGACATCCTCGCCAGAGAATTGGAGTTGGACGCTTATCAGGCGGCCGCCATCGCCGCCAAGCTGCGGCAGGAATTGGTCAACCAAGGGGAAAGCTTTGTTTTTGAGACTGTGTTTTCCGATCCCGCGGGCGAAAAGCTGGCCTTCTTGAAAAACGCGGCGCGCCGCGGTTATTCCGTGGTGCTCTGCTTCATCGGCATCACCGGCCCCGCCCGTTCTGAGGAACGGGTCGCCATGCGCGTTAGCCAAGGCGGACACGACGTGCCGACCGACAAACTGAAAGCCCGCTTCCCCCGCACCCTGGCCAATCTCAAGCAGGCGATCGCCGAGTTGCCTTGCGTCCTCATTTTTGACAACGACAATTTGGCGACCCCGTATCACTTGGTAGCCACTTACCAGAACGGCCGCCCCACCTTTTCGGCGGTATCAATTCCCCGCTGGCTGAAATCAATTCAATCAGATCGATAGATTTTTTTGACAGTTGAATCGTCTGTGTTATGAGTAACCACATGGGTAGGCTCATTCAAATCAATGGACCCTCCGAAGCCTTGCGCGCGCGATGGCAGGCCAGCGCGGATAAAAACCATCGCAGCCAGAACCAGAAAGGTTCGGGGAGCATGGCAAGAAGTTTCGAAATCAAGACCGCCATGGTGAACGCACGCGATCAAAAGTGGATTGACGAGGCCATGGCTGGAGAATATCGCCCCGGTAGCGTAGCCAGGTTGAGACAGATCGCCGCAGAAGCCCGGAGCCAGACTCGGGGCGCCGGGATTTGAAGCCGGACGCGATTCGTTCTTTTTCCGTTCCCCAGTTTCGAAACTACCTTTGTTTTACCGAATTTCCGCGAACGAGCTAATTTTCCTCCGCCTCCGCTTTGGAGGAATGGATTTGCCGAAGTTGTTCTAAACGGCGAACAACTCGCTGCAGTGATAGTGGATCATGGGCGAAGATATTTGCCGCCGCGTATTTCAGTCGGAGCGGCGCTTGGCCAGCCGGCCGACCACGGCGATCACGATCAAAACCCCGACCGCGATGCCGCCATAGAAAGCGCGTTTCTCGCGCGGGATGCGCTCGATGCGGCCCACCAGTCCGGCTGGCGCAGGCGACTCCACATTGGTTCCGTCCTGGCTTGCGGCGGTCGCCTCGGTTTCCGGCGGCGTCTGCAGGCGGGCGATTTCCGCCCGGCAGTGGCCAATGATCCGGTAGAGCCGATTGATTTCGAGCATCTCCGCCTCGCTCAACTTGTGCTTGGGGAGCGACCGGTCCACATAGAATAATTTTGTCATCGAGTTAAACTCGAGGTCACGCCCCAGAAAGACCACGCCGGGATTCAGGTCGGAAGTCACATAGGTATGGGCGGCATAGATCAGCTCCTGGCTCTGGCGCACGTCCACCGTGTTGAAATCGGGGGTGGACGCTCCGGCGTGAAACCAGCCGGGGCTGTAAACCGAGGCCGGCGTGTTTTCGGACCGCACATAGGCCTTCACCGGTTGGTTCACAATTTGAAGGACCTGCTGCCAGGCGTTGGTCAGCCCCAACTGCAGCGCCGCGATTTGTTCGGCCGGCGAGCCGGAGGCCGAATTGGTGGATGCCCCGGCCGTGGCCTCCTGGGCCTCAAGTAGCGGTGGAAACCAAAAACACGCCGCCA
>CAYTJG010000574.1:0-2059 GCA_964437865.1 uncultured Bifidobacteriaceae bacterium
TCCTCGCCGTCCACCGCCTCCACCTTGAGCAGGGCGAAGAATTTCTCCTTTTCCTTCGGCGGCCGGATCTGGCCGGCAATCAGGTTGCCCGTCTGCAAGTCAAAACGCCGGATTTGCGACGGCGAAACGTAAATGTCTTCCGGGCAGGGGAGATAGTTGAAGCTCTGCGACCGCAGAAAGCCGAAACCCTCGGGCAGCACTTCGATGACGCCCTCGGAGAACAGCACGCCGGCGCGCTGGGCGTTCTTTTCCAGGATGTGGAAGATCACCTCGTGCTTGCGCATCGTGCCGAAATTTTCCACGGCGTATTCCTTGGCCATGTTGTTGAGCTCGGACATGCTCATGGCCTGCAACTTGGCAATGTTCAGCGACGCCGCGATCTTATCGCGCTGATAGCCCCGGCGATCCGTGGCCCGGATGTCCTCTTCGGTGGGTTCCACGGGTGCTGACGGCGGGCGGAGTTCGTCCGGGGTGCTCGGCAAGGAGCTGGCGGCGGTTTCTGCCCGTGCCACCGCTTGGGCGGAGGCATTGACGCTGTCCAAGGTGCGATCCGACGTATCCTCGGCGATGGCCGGAGCCGGCGCTGGGGGCGGGGTTGAAGTACGGATGGGGGCCGGCATCGGGGTTGAAGCCCGGACGGGTGCGGGCGCGGGACTGGGGGCCGGAGTGGCAGCGGTAACGGGCGCGGGTGCGGCCGTGGTCGCGGCGGACTTGCGACGTTCCGCATGGGCCTTTGCGGGCGCATGCAGCTTGGCCGGTGTGGACGGGGCGGGCACTTCAGCGGGCGGGGCAGTAGGGGACGCCTCGGCGGCGGGCGTTTCGGCGTCCGGAATGAGCGGTGCCGTGGCGGCGGCCGCAGCCGCGGCTTTGGCGGACTTCCGTCCCGCAGGTTTCTTGGTGGCTACTCTGGGCATATATGTAAATTGTATGTTTGATCGGCG
Source organism: uncultured Bifidobacteriaceae bacterium (assembly GCA_964437865.1). Lineage (GTDB taxonomy): Bacteria > Verrucomicrobiota > Verrucomicrobiia > Limisphaerales > UBA11358 > UBA11358. Next base: position 942 of record CAYTJG010000574.1, read on the forward strand.
ACCGGATTCCAATTGCCAGCGGCAATGCGTAGTGAAAGTTCTCCCGCATTGGACGGGCTGCGTCAGGAAAAGTTCAAATTGAATTTACTGACCGACTTGAACACTAACTCAAATCGGCAAGGGGAATATCGCAGTCGACGACCGTACTGTGGACGAAAAATGGCCCGCTGTCAATTTTGATTTTTATTTGTGCGGTTTTCGGTCTGGCGGGCATTAACTTGGGAAACGTCATGAGCGAAGACACCGAACTGTTGCGCCGCTACGCCGAGGAACATTCGGACGCCGCGTTTGCCGAACTGGTTCGCCGGCAGGTGGACCTGGTTTTTTCGGCCGCGCTGCGGCTCATGAACGGCGATGCGCACCGGGCGCAGGATGTGGCGCAACAGGTGTTTGTGGAGTGTGCGCGGAAGGCGAAGCGCCTGGCGCGGCATCCGGCCCCGGTGGGCTGGTTTTACGCCACCACCCGCCTGATTGCCTGGCGGACGATACGCACCGAGCAACGGCGCAACGCCCGCGAACAAAAAGCCCTGGCCATGAATGAACTGCTGCGTGAATCGGCGCCCGAACCGGACTGGGATCGCTTGCGGCCAATTTTGGAAGACGCCATGCACGAACTGGGCAAGGCTGACCAGCTGGCGGTGCTGTTGCGCTACTTCCAAAACCGGAGCCTCCAGGAGGTGGGGGCGGCGTTGGGCCTGGGCGAGAATGCGGCCCGCATGCGCGTGGACCGCGCGGTGGAGAAACTGCGCCGCATTCTCCTCAAACGCGGCGTGGCCACCTCTTCCACGCTGGCGGCTTTGCTCGCGGCGAATGCCGTCCAAATTGCCCCGGCGGGCCTGGCAGCGAATTTCACCGCCGCAGCCATGGCTGGCGGCGGTGTCGGTACCGGAACCCTTACCCTCTTAAAAATTATGACTGCCACCCAAATTAAAATCGGCCTCAGCGTTCTGCTGGTGGCCGGCGCCACCACCGCCTTCGTACTGCAACATCAAACCCAGGACCGCTTGCGCCATGAAAATGAATTGCTTCAGCAAGCGCTGGCGCAATTGAAAGCGGACAATGCGGGACTTTCGAATCGGTTGGCGGCGGCCGAACCGCGCCAATTGTCGGACGCGCAG
>CAYTJG010000575.1:0-2040 GCA_964437865.1 uncultured Bifidobacteriaceae bacterium
ACATTCGCAGCAACCGGGGTGCAACAACCTGCAACATCGCCCGCCCCAGCGCCGTAGGCGCGATCTATTTGTAGAAATGAAACGAAAATAATCTCAAGCGCCGTAGGCGCGGCCTGGATGTATTCTCAACGCTTCGTATGGCCCCGGTATTCCGCACTCCGGCCTCCGAGCTCAAATGTTTTCCGCGCTCCGGGACCTGAATGTTGAGCGTTGAATGTTTTAGCCCTCAGCTTTCAGCCTTTCCTTGTAGGGCACGACGTGACGAGTGATCTTCGCTTCGTTGGGCTCGAAACCCTTGTAGGGCACCATGTAAGAAGTGCTGGCACATGGGAAGGCGAACTGCAGCCACCGGCAACTATTAAGGAATTCTCAATAGTTCGCCAGGAGGGCAGCCGGCTGGTGTCCCGGTCCGCGCAGCACTGCAATCTTGACGCCATTATTTCCGTCGGCGATCGTGTCAAGAGCGCGGTCGCCACCCGGTTCCACACCTGGGCCACGCAAAAGCTCCGCGAATTCATTTCCCCCTCAACCAAGATCGCCGCGCCGGGCTGCACCCGGCGCGGCGATGCTGTTTCCTTCACACGAAAACCAACTATTTGGCTCCCTGGTCAATCCAAGCCCGCACCAAACTCACTTGCTCGGGCGTCAACGGCTTGGGCGGCGGTCCCATCGGCCGTCGCTCCTGGGCCCTCGGCCCCGGACCGTTCGTGCCGGACCTTTCCGGCGGCGGTCCGCCGGCACCACCCATGGGCGGTTGCCCATCCGGTCCCCCAAAGCCGCCCGGCGGCGGTCCGTCCGGCCCGCCGGGTGGCGGCCCGCCCGCTTCCGGTCCTCCCGGGGGCGACTGGAACGCCGGCGCGTTGGTGCCCCGAAAACCGGGGCGACGCGGTTTCGGCGGCATCGCCGATTGCGGGTCAAGCTGGGAAACCGCTTTCACGATGATGCTGCTGGCGCTGTCACCCACCTTCAGCACTAAACCATCCTTGGACCCTTTCAGCACACCCGCCAGCGAATCCAGCCGGAGCTGGGCCCGCGGCCGGTCGCCGCTATGACACTGCACGCAGGAGGCTTTGAAGATCGGCGCGATGTCCTGATCAAACGTCACGTCCGTTTTGGTGGCCGTCGGCGGCAACTGGCTCCAGTCCACCCCGGCTGCAACCAGCCGGGTCGCCGCCAGACTGGCGGCACATATAAGTAGAGTCTTCATTGAGTATTTGCTTGGTTAATTCCATTCCCGCGCAAAAACTGCCTCATGCCCTCCCCAAAGACGAGCCTTATTATCCTAAAAGAGTGAGTATGAGGGCGCAGACCATAAATGAAATTCCACTTTCCTGGAACCCGTTCACGCTGGGCGCGCAGTAGTGAGAACGAGGTGCGGCGGAAACAATTCAGGGTTTCACCCCATAGAGAAGCGACGCGCGGTTGGCTAAAATAGCCTCATGAGTCACGCCCTTTTTGTCATCCGCACCTCCTTGGCACGAAAAATCAGCAAAACGAAACCGATCCTCATCGGCCTTGCCTTTGCGCTGGCCTTTATGATCCCGCACCGGACGTTGGCGGCAGGTCCGGGACCAATTGACTTGGGATCGTGCGCCCACTTCGCGATTCTGGCCACCGCCACGACCACCACCACCGGTGGCGGCGTCATTAATGGCGATGTCGGGTTGTCTCCGGTTGGTTCGCAGGGCATCCCTCCCGGACAAATCAACGGGACGATATACAACGGTGGCCCGATCGCCGCCCAGGCGCAACTCGATTTGAACGCCGCCATTATCGCCGCCAGCCCGGCTCGACTTCCGGGCGGGATCAATGTCGGTGCCGAACTTGGCGGGCAAACCCTCGCCGCTGGCGTCTATGTCTCCCCATCGGGCGCGTATGACATCTCCTCGGTGGATCTTACTCTTAATGGTGGTCCGAATGATGTCTGGGTTTTCCAGATGGCGAGCACCCTGACCGTACACGTCGGTCGCCAGGTCATCTTGACCGGCCCGTTGACTCATTGAAAAAAGACACCGAAGGGGTCTGAGTAAGCAGGTCATT
>CAYTJG010000576.1:0-2037 GCA_964437865.1 uncultured Bifidobacteriaceae bacterium
CGACGCTGGCGCGCTTCACGGTCGTCCCTCTGGTTGCGCGGCGCGAGACGTGCGAGCGGTGCGGCCGTGGGAGATTTGAGCGAGGCGGGGCAAAGCGGCCGTGCGTTGCGGCGCGTTCGGTTGGGTGACGGCATCGTGCAAAATCCCGTCGCAGCGCCCGAGACGGGCGCAGCCCGGCCTCGTCTATTGCCCCGGATCGGTGGGCGGAATATACGTATTGGCCTTTTCCCAGCCCGAAAAATCGCCGTTAAAGCTCGTGGCCGTTTGCACGCTGCCATCGGTAAAGCCGTAAATGCGCTGCCAGGTACCGTCCGGCGCCTGCCGGGCCAGACGTTCGCGCATGGCCACGGCGTTGGGGTGGTCCGGCACCAGGCCATTCACATCCGGGTATTCAAACGAGAATAGATCAATGCCAGCCACCACAAAGTTGGTCGTGTTCAATGAGTTGGTGAGCTGGATCACGTTGGTGGGGTAGGTGCCATTGTTGTTCATTGAGAACAGGCGCATGGCCAGGCCAACAAACTTGGTGGTATTGATCACGTTTTCCTGGTGGGCGGTAAATTGCTCCTTGGCGTCCAATTCGGCCGCCAGCTTTTGCTTGGCCGCGCGCGCCTGTTCATTGGCGGCATCGGCCTGCTGGCGCAGCACGGCCACTTCGCCGCGCAATTTAAGAAGCTCATTATTGTCGTTCGTAGGGGCCGGCGCCGATGGTGCCGAGGCGACCGCCACCGGAGCGGTGGCGGCGGGGCGCTCGCGTTGCCATTGCTCTTTTTGTTGTTCCAGCGCCAGGTTTTGCCGGCGCAAATGCGCGGCCTGACAGGCTTCATAAATACCCGCCCCGGCCAGTACGGACACAGTGGCGGCAACAACGAATTTTTGTACGATAGTCATGGCAATGGTCTTGGTGGAGGTAAGTAGGGCAGTGCTCGTGGCGATGGCGGGCAAGGCGGCGGCGCTGAGGGCCGCCGAGGTAAACGCCGCGGCCAGACCGGCCGGCGCGGCTGGCACCGCTTGGGCGGAAATCACGGCGGCGAGCCCGCCGACACTGGCGGCAATTCCGCGCTGGGCAAACACCTCGCGCAGGCGCTCCACGGCACGTTGCGCCCGCTTGTGAATCGATTCCTCGCTGCCGCCGACGATCTGCGCGATCTCCCGGGCCGTCTTCTTCTCGAAGTAGCGCAGCAACACCACGTCGCGGTCCGCTTCGCTGAGTTCGTTGAGCGCGTCATCGAGCTGCGGGGCAATGGATTCCCAGGCGGGTTCGGCGTCGGAGCCGAGCAATTCGTTCATGGCAACAGCCTCCTGTTCCCGCCGGCGGCGGCGCACATCGGTGCGCACGGTTTGGGCGGCGATGTTTTGGGCGGTGCGATGCAGCCAGCCCGCCAGCGCCGGCCGGTCCCGGAGCTGCGCCGCGTTGCGGGCCAGCGCCACGAAGACCCCTTGCGCCACATCTTGTGCCAGGTGACCGTCCTGTACCAGGCGCCTGGCGGTGGCATAGACAAAATCCACATTCCGGCGCACCAATTCCGCAAACGCCGTTTCCGAACGGTCGTCCACGTACGCGCGGAGCAGTTGCGATTCGGTTAATTCGTTCACCTACCCATAGTAGCCGCCGATGGAAAAACTGGACAGGCAAAGCAAACGAATCCGCTTCCGGTCCGCGGCCGTCTCGGCCGCTGAGACGTGCGGGCGTTGGGGCCGCGGGAGATTTGAGCGAGGCGGGGCCAAGCGGCCTTTCGTTCTGGGGAGCCCTTGCTGGGTGATGGCATCGTGCAAAATCACGTCGCAGCGCCCGGGACCCTTCGCAATGGCAAGGCGCAGGGCGAACGCGCCAGCGTCGTCGGAGTGCGGTGGCCCTCCACCGCTTTGGAACACGTTCTCGTCTGCCAACCCCAGCCACCATGGTTGGTTTGCTCGGGCCGTCGCTTTGCGTGAGCCGTGAGCCGTTCGCCAATAGCCGCGCCTCGGGGAAAATCCATTCACCCATTGGTTGGCAAGATTCGCGCTGGGCCACAGCTCCAGAGGACTGGAGCACTC
>CAYTJG010000577.1:0-2028 GCA_964437865.1 uncultured Bifidobacteriaceae bacterium
CGAGGTCGGTGATCCAGCCATCGCCGATCGCGTTGGTGATGACCGCCGCGAGCGAGGGGTTGGCCAACCACAGCCAGCGGCGCGGGGTGACGCCATTGGTTTTATTGCTGAAGCGCTCGGGGAACATGGCCGCGAAATCCGGCACGACACGCTGCTTCAGTAACTCCGAATGCAGCGCAGCCACGCCGTTGGTGCTGTGCGAACCGACGATGGCCAGGTGCGCCATGCGCACCTGGCGCAGGGGACCTTCCTCGATCAGGCTGACCCGCGCAATCAAGGCTTCGTCGCCCGGATGACGGACGCGGACGTCTTCGAGAAAGCGGCGGTTGATTTCGTAAATGATTTCGAGATGGCGTGGCAGGATGTCCTTGAACCACTGTACCGGCCATTTCTCCAATGCTTCCGGAAGCAGCGTATGATTCGTGTACGCCAGCGTGAGCCGGGTTAAATTCCAGGCCTCGTCCCAATTCAATTTCGCGTCATCCAACAGCAATCGCATCAACTCCGGTACCGCCATGGTGGGATGCGTGTCGTTGAGTTGGATGGCCACCTTCTCGGGCAATGCCGACCAATCGTTTCCGGCAGCCCGAAAACGGCGGACCAGATCCGCCAGCGAGCAGGCCACGAGAAAGTATTCCTGGAAAAATCGCAGACCTTTGCCTTCCATCGTGTGATCATCGGGGTACAGCACGCGCGTGAAGGTTTCCGCGGTGAGCGTTTCGGCGAGCGCGCCGACGAAATCGCCGCTGCTGAATTGGGCAAAATTGAAATCACGGGGTGCTTGAGCCGCCCAGAGGCGCAAGGTGTTGATGGTTTTGCCGCCATAGCCGACCACGGGCCGGTCATACGGAATGCCGATCAGCGAGGACGGACGGCCTTCGACGATGCGCAGCGCGCCGCCACGAATTTCGAACGACACGTTGAGCCTCACTTCCACGGCTTCGTTCGGCCGCGCCACTTCCCACGGATCGGGCCGGGCGAGCCAGTGGTCGGGTTGTTCGGCCTGCCAACCGTCGCGGACGCTTTGCTTGAAGATGCCGTAGTCGTAGCGCAAGCCATAGCCCATGCCGGCGATACCAAGGGTTGCCATCGAATCGAGGAAACACGCCGCCAGCCGGCCCAAACCGCCGTTGCCGAGCCCGGCGTCCGGTTCCTGCTCGATGATCTGGAGCGGATCGAGCCGGTGCTGTTGGCAGAATTTCTGAACCGCGGGAGCAATCAGGAGGTTGGCGGTGTTGTTGGCCAGGGCGCGGCCGAGCAAAAATTCCATCGAGAGGTAGTAAACGCGCTTGGCGTTGCGTTGCCGGCAAGCTTGCTCGGTTTTGAGCCAGCGTTGCGAGAGCACGTCGCGCACGGAATGCGCGATGGCTTCAAACTTGTCGCGGGCGGTGGTTTCCGTTTCCGTGAGGACTTGGTCGAACGTGAAATGACGCTCGTACAAGGCATTGGGCTCGCCGGACAATTGGACCGGTCCGCAATTGTAACGTTCGACGAGAGATTGCTTTACTTCAAGTGTGTTTTTCATACGTGTGGTGTTCATGGGTTTGCCATTTGCATTGCCTTTTTCGCGGCTGCACTGGAGGGTTGGGCCGCTAAATCCGATTTGATTGACTGGTTCCGAAGGTCAGACACCAATCGTTTGAATTCCACGTTATCCGCAAGCTGGCGGTCGGCCAACTGGCACAAATGGTCCACCGTCTTTGCAGGAAGTTGCAACTTGGTTGGCACGGAATTGAAAAAGCGGCGGTCGGATTTGTCGGCCAACTGGCTGAAATGCAGTTCCACGATGTAGGTTTCAATTTTGCCGGATGGCGCATCGCCGCCTTGGGCGCGCGCGGCCGCGCGTTCGCGATCCAGGCGCGCCGAAACTTCCTTGAACAATTCGATGGTTTCATACGAATAGCGATTCCCGGTAATCTGCGCTACGGATCCCATCACGGTTCCCAGTCCCAGCGTCCGGTCCCTCGAATCCCAGCCGTAGTCTCGCTCGGCGCTCGCGTCAACAATGATAATGGCCAATCGTCGCGG
>CAYTJG010000578.1:0-2006 GCA_964437865.1 uncultured Bifidobacteriaceae bacterium
GGCGAGCGGATTACCACGAAGTTTGGCGGGGATGACTGGATGATCTGGCATGAGCTTGGGCACGTGCTGGACAACCGCTATGACGACCTGCGGAAAACCGTGTCGGCGACGGACCAGATGGACGAGGAATTGCGGAAGCTGGCCGACCTGCGGTGGGAGGGGGAGCAACCCAGCCAGAACTTCAAGCGGTACGTGCGGTCCTGGCCGGAGAAAATGGCGGTCATCCTGCAAGCCTATCTCCACGCGCCGAAGCTGATGGAGCAGACGGCCCCCACGATCAAGAAGGCGTTCGAGGGGTTCTTGGCGGCACATCCTGAGCTTTCCATCATCAACAGCATTCGCCCCAGCCTGCGCATGGGCGAGGGCGAGACAGAACAGAACGTGGGCGGCTTGGTGAAGTTGGGCGACTACTACATGCCCGACGCGGCGGCGCGGGTGGTGAACAATTACCTGTCGCCCGGCCTGAATCCGCATTTGTGGTATCGGACGCTCCGGGAGGCGAGCCACTTTCTCAACGGCATCCAGCTTGGCATGTCGGCGTTTCACTTGGGCTTTACGAGTCTGGACGCGGCGGTGTCGCGGCTGGCCATCGGCATGGAGGACGCGATGGCCGGGCGCGGGTATATGGCCTTGCGCACGCTGGCCAGCGTGCCGTTTTCGCCGGTCACGAACATCATGGCGGGCGCTCGCCTGCGGACGGCAGTGTTATCGGACATCACGGACGGCGAAATCGGCAAACTGGTGAAAGCGTTGGAGGCAGGCGGCGGGCGCATTGGCCAGGACAAATTTTGGCAGACGGAATTCACGCGGCGCATGGTGCGGGCGTTCCACCAGGGCACGGCAACGGGCATGGCCACGGGCGTATTGAACGCGCCGTTCGCGCTGGTTGAGCAGATGATGCGGCCAATCATGGAATACGTCGTGCCACGGCAGAAGCTGGGCGTATTCGCGGACCTGGCCAAGCGGGAATTGCTGGCGCTGGGTCCGAATGCTTCACCGGAAGATGTCCGGGAGGCGATGCGGAAGGCTTGGGACTCGGTGGACAATCGGATGGGCCAAGTCGTGTACGATAACTTGTTTTACAACCGGGGGCTGAAAGATGTGACGCTGTTGACGTGGCGTGCCTATGGTTGGCAACTTGGCAAATACCGCGAGGGCTTCGGTGGCCTGGCCGACACCATGGAGGCGGCCTGGCACGGTGCCCACGGCGAGCGTCCAGACTTCACTCACCGCATGGCTTATATCATGGCGCTGCCGCTGCTGGTGGGACTTCTGGGCGGCCTGGTGACGTATTTGGCGACAGGCCAACGCCCGCGCGGGAAAGACTACTTCATGCCGCGGATCGGCGGGGTGGATCAGAACGGGAATCCGTTGCGCGTGAACTTCCCCAGCTACGTCAAAGACGCGATGGCGTACGGGAAACACCCGGTCACGAGCTTTGGGCATTCCCTCAACCCGATGATTGGTTCGGTCATGGACCTGCTACAAAACCGGGACTTTTACGATGTACGAATTCACAATCCCGACGACCCAATTTGGAAGCAGGGCACCGAGGTTGCGGAATGGGCGGGCCGGGAAATGATTCCGTTCAGCGTGAGCGGGGCGATGAAGTTGCGGGAGGACTCCACCCCGGCCTGGAAGCAGGTTGCGCCATTCTTCGGCGTGACGCCCGTGCCGTCGCGCATGAACATGACCCCGGCGCAAGAACTGGCGGCCGAGATTACGGCGGCGGCAATGCCGAGCGAGCCACGCACGCAAGCAAGCTACGACCGCAGCCAGCTACTCAAGCAGGTTGTCCGGGACATCAAAGCCGGACAGCAGCCGAAGGCAATTGCGGAGTTGCGCGGGGGACTGGATAAAGGCATTCTGAATGAGGCGGCGGCGCAAACGCTGGTCGAGCGGTTGCAGTACACGCCGTTACAGTTCCAAGTTCACAACATGACACCGGAAGCGGCAATGCGGGTGTGGCGCGTGGCAAACGCGGATGAGCAAATGCAGCTACTGCC
>CAYTJG010000579.1:0-1975 GCA_964437865.1 uncultured Bifidobacteriaceae bacterium
GCCTCCGCCACCGTAGAACGAGCCCGTGGCATAGTCGCCCCCGGCACCACCAATGCCGCCGTAGACCGGGGAGCTGCCGCCGCCATAATCACCGTTGGTGCCAACGACGCCGCTGCCGGCTTGACTATAAAAGCCGGCCCCACCGCCGCCGCCGGCGACGACCAGGGGCGTGCTGCCCAACACCACAAAACTGCCGCCCCCGCCGCCGCCCGCACAACTGAGATTGTAATCCGCACCGCCGCCCCCGCCAGCCTCCCCCACCAGCAGCGTCAGGTTGACATTGGATGCAAAGTTGAAGCGGGCCTCCATTTCCGCCCCTTGAGCCCCGCCGCCACTGATGTAGTCGTAGAACAAGCCACCTTGGGCGCCATAAACCTTGATGTCGTAAGTGCCCGGATTCAGGGCGATATTCGTCATGGATCCGGTGAATAGGTATTGGCCGGTCTGGGCTGAAACCGTCAGTGTGCCAGTCAAAAATGCCGCCGCCATCAAACCGGCTGGGCCAAACGAATGACCTTGGCGGGAGGCAAAGAATATGCGCTCGGTTATCATAAATTCTCCAGGGTTAAGGTCTAAGTGCTCCAACAACCTCCCTAATACACCAAGTTATCCGGAGTCTGTCAACCCACGCCCATTGCAGGGGCAGAGGCCGCGTGGCGCACATTCATTTTGATATGTCCAACTGTGTCCATCTGCGGTTAAATCAATCGCCGCATGTCTAAAACCATAACCCCCCTCCTGTTTTCTCTGGCTCTGGTTGCCGCCCCCGGCCTGACTCAACTCCTGGCCAACGATGGCGCCCCTGCCCCCGGCAATTTTCCCCCGTCGGCACAAACGACCAATCTGAGCCGGCTGGATAACGGTGTCATCACCGTCTCCTTCGACCTCTCCCGGGGTGGGGCCATCGCTTGGGTCTCAAAATCAGGATCGCCCCGCAACCTCGTGAACGTGGCCGACGAGGGGCGTTACATCCAGCAATCCTATTACGCCGGGCACCGCCTCGACCGGAAGTCCGAGGGGCAATCACCGGCCTGGTCCCCCTGGCCCTGGAATCCCATCCAGGCGGGGGATGCTTTTGGCCATCGCGCCCGCATTCTGACGGCCACCAACGATGCTCATACCTGCTACATCAAGTGCCTCCCCCTGCTTTGGGACATGAACAACCGCCCCGCCGAGGCCGAAATGGAACAATGGACCACCCTGCAAGCTGCTGTTGTCCACGTCCACAACCGCCTCACCTGCCATCGCACCAATGATCCCTATGGCGAAGGCATCCAGAACGACCAGGAGCTCCCGGCCGTTTACCCCATTTCCGCCCTGAACAAACTTTATACCTATCAGGGGACCAAGCCCTTTCAAGACGGCCCTTTGGAGAGTCCGGCGGTCGTGAATCTTTCCAGCGGCTTCTGGGGCTCCTATGATCATGTCACCGAACACTGGATGGCGTTTGTAGACAGCCAAAACTGGGGCTTGGCGGTTTACAATGCCCAATGCACCCGCTTCCTGGCTGGCCGCTCCGGCGAACCCGGCCACGAGGCCACGGATGGCTCCACCTCCTACCTTGCCCCCGTGCAACAGCAGGCCTTGCTCAATAACTCGGTATTGGACTACGACTACGATCTCGTCGTTGGTACCCTCGACGAAATCCGGGCAACGATTTACCAGTTGCACCGCTCCTCTCTTGGAGAATAATCCGAGTGCAATCACCGCCGTGAAATTTGGGTTCCCGTTGGCTGAGTCCGCATCGGTCGGCGATTAAAAATAATTCCTGGCCATTGACGCCAGCACAAATCTGGCCAATGGAATTGAAGGTTGGGCGTTGAATGTTGAATGTTTGGGTCCCTAAAACTTGGTTTGAGCCTCCTGTCGTCGGCTGAAAGGAGACCGTCCTCACCCCGGCCCTCTCCTCCAGGAGAGGGCCTGGAGTTTGGCTCTGACTAGATACAGAGCCTTATTTTTTATTGACATATCTAGT
>CAYTJG010000580.1:0-1937 GCA_964437865.1 uncultured Bifidobacteriaceae bacterium
TGGTTGTACCCTTCCCCTCAGTTTTTCCCGGCAGGAAAAGAGCCAGGGGCGGAGGGCGGAGGGCGGGGAAGCCAAAAGCAAAAGCAGAAACTGGCCTGCCTCCGGACAGGCAGGGAAAGCGGCGGGCGTTATCGTCATAAAATCAAATCAACCGGGGAAATTCTATGAAAATTAGCGGTCAATTCTTTAAATTAACGGGGTTGCTGGTGGTCCTGTTGGCAGGGCTGGTCGGAGCGCGGGCGCAACATTCGCCGCCGGGCGGGATCACGGAAAAACAATGGGCGGCGAATGAATCCGCCCTTTTATCTGCAGACGACCCAGCGGTTGCAGCCGGGCCCAACCACGCAACCGCGTTTCGCGCCACCAAAACCGGCACCCACCGCATTGTCACCCTCGCCGATGGTCTTAATTTCTGGAACGGGGAACAATGGGTGGCCAGCGACCCGACCCTCGTGCCAGACCGGGATGGTTTTTCCGCGCTCAAGCTGCAGCACCAAACGCATCTGGCGCGTGATTTGTGTGTTTCCAACGCCGTGTCGGTCGTCACCCCGGACGGTCTCACGCTGAACTCCACGCCCGTGGCCATTGGACTCTTTGAACCTAGAACCGGCGCCTTCAGGGTGATCGGCGCGATTAAGAACAGCATTGGTCAGCTAATCGCGACCAACTCGGTAGTCTTTCCAGATTGCTTCAATGGCGTCTGCGCCAATACATTTTACACGACCGCGGCCGGCGGCTTCGAACAGGACGTGGAATTCACCGGGGCGCTGGACCCTTCGGATTGGGGGTTTTCTACCAATTCGCGCATTCAGATCATCACCGAGTTCTATAATCCGCCCACGCCGGACGAACTGGAGCGGCCCATTTATGTGGAGGAGAACCCTGCGGTGAGAGCGGAAATGGCCGTGCCGGACACAATTGATTATCAACTGGGCTTTGGCAGGTTTGTGATGACCCAGGGCTCGGCGTATGTGGAGGAAAGTGACGCAGTGCCAAACGGAATTGCCGCCGTCGTCTCAAAGGAGTTTGTGGTTACCAACGGGAGGTCGTTTCTGGTGGAGTCGGTGCCGTACGCGGCCATTGCGGCGGGGCTGAAGGCGCTGCCGCCGTGTCATCCGGTGGTGGGGCGGGTGAAGGGGGCGGGCACCAATGGCTATGCGGGGTTGCCGCATCCCGGCCGCCGGTATGCGGCGAGCGGGCGGGAACGGGCGGGGGGGGTTCAGCGGCGGGGGGCCCGGGTCACGGCCGAGGGCGGTGAGGGTCAGTTTGCCGGTACGGGGGGAGGGGCCGCCGGGCGGGACGCCACGGCTCTACGGCAGGCGGGACGCCTGCCGCCACGGCGCGGGGTGGTGGTGGATTATGTGGCCAACATCGGGGGCGCGATGAGCGGCCCGACTATCGTATTCCAGGGGGATACGACATACTATGTCAGTGCCGCCGTTTCCTGCAACTCCCCGACGGTGGTCGAAGGGGGGGGTGGTTTTCAAGTACAAACAGGGCGCCTCCATCACCCTGAACAACAGCCTGACGTGCAAAACGGGCCAGTATCGGCCCGCGGTCTTTACCGGCGTGGATGACGATACCATCGGCGACACGATGAACGGGGTGACCACGAACTACACGGGCAAAATCAAGGCCGGCGGTTACGCCAGCCCGGCACTGGCGGTGTCCAGTGTGCTGAACCTTAACGGGTTCGTGTTTCGCTATGCGCAGGAGGCGATCCGGGTGGTCAACGTGGGCACCCTGTCGGTGTCGCACTCCCAGTTTGTCAACTGCCTTGGCGGCATTGAGATCCAGAACAGCGGTTACGGCAGTGGCGGCTGCGGCATCAACAGTTATGTCACGGTCAAAAACTGCCTGTTCAGCCGGGGGGCGGAACCCTTGATCAGCACGCCGCTGGGGGCCACGATCGCGAGTCAATATTTGACCTTGTTAAA
>CAYTJG010000581.1:0-1929 GCA_964437865.1 uncultured Bifidobacteriaceae bacterium
GCGGAGGAAATATAATTTTCCCAGAAGCCGCCGGTCACATTGATGCCCGCGTCGATATCGTTGTTGGGACCCTGCGGACCCTGCTGCGTCGGGTATAATCCGATCCCGCGAAGCGAGTCAACATGTAGTTCCAAGCCCACGTCGTCGGTTGTGCCCAGGAAGTTCACGCCGGGGTCTGTGCCGGCATTGCCGCTCAGGCTCCATCCAGACCCGCCTCCGCTCCCGCCGCCGGTGGATACAGGCACTCCGTCAATGGTCATGCCCGCGCCACCCGTCACAATTTTCACGCCGCCGTAAGCACGGACGCTGAATTGGTTGTTGGCGGTCGAGGAAAAAAAGCTGCCCGAGTTATCCGCCCATACAAACGCCCCGGGGTTCTGAGCTTCCGCGCCGTAACCGGCGGCGAAGCTATAGGCCCCGCTCGCTGTGTTAAAGTATCCTCCTGGGATTGCGGCGTTTAGACCGTTGGCAGTGTTTAAGGAACCTCCGCCCACCGTTGCATAGGAACCACTGGCGGCGTTCTGCAAGCCGCCCCCGACAGTCGCGGCCGGATTGCTGGCCGAGTTGCCGCTCAAGATGTTTCCGTCATAACCACCACCACCAACGAAGGCGCCCGGCCCGGAGGCAGAGTTATGCGCTCCGCCGCCCACCACTGCTTCCTCGCCGCTCGCACTGTTGTCGTAACCGCCGCCAACGAATGCCCCGTTGGCCGTGGCATGATTGTACTCGCCGCCGCTCACCGTAGGATACGCGTTGCTGACTGAGTTCTGGATGCCACCAGCAATGGTTCCCCCGGCGACTGTGGGAGCGGCACTGCTGCCGGAACCACCGATCACATTAGGGTTGCCATTTCCCGGTTCCAGCCGAAATGCCCGTTCAGCGTTCACCCATAGTTCCAACGGCTCATCATCGCTCGTACCCAGAAAATCGGTGCCGGGCGTGGTGCCGGCATTGCCAGTCAGACTCCAGCCAGAGCCGCCGGATACGGAATTCGTCCACTCAAGGCTGCTGCCGTTGAAGATCAGCACCTGGCCGCTGGTTGGGGCTCCAAGCGTGTTTAATTGCCCGGCAGAAATGCTGGCGTTGGTCACGCCGCCGGCGCTCGCCGCGTAAACGGAATAAGGCGTCGGAGTGAGCGGCTGGCGCGGTGTCAGGGGGACGTAGGGCCCCACTCCGTTGGTTTCCACATTGACTTGCAGCCAAACGGATTGACCTGTGTAAATACCGGAGCCGAAGTCCAGCATGACCGTAAATAGTCCATTCGCCACTTCCACACCGGCATTCGTGAAAGCGCCGCCAATCTGGCTGCCGCCGGAGTTCGTGCTCCAAAGCGTAAAAGCGAAGTCGTAATTTCCGTTGGCTGGGCTGCCGCCGGTATTGAGACGGCCTTGATAAGTAAAGGCCGTGCCTTGGGCCAACGCGGCGGCCGGCAGGAGGTTCATGACGCAGAGGAAGCTGCCCGCCAAGACGGCAAACGATGTGGTTTTCATGGTTCCTTTGGCTGTGGGATCCACGTCTGACTTCTATGTTGCCAATATAGCGGGCTCACGGCTCTGAAACCAGGGATGCTGGCGACGCGCTGACTAAACCATATTAGCCATAGGAAAACAAGCATTTTTGAAACTTATCTTTGCGGATCGTGGTAAAGTCGGTCCGAAATCGAACTCGTTTCCGTTAGCAGGCCGTCTTTGCCTGCCCAAGACCTGACCCGGCGGCAAAAGTCGTCCAAAAGAAAGTCAGCAACATGCTAAATCATAGGGAGTCGAAATATTGGGGAGAGTACAAGAACCCATTACAATCACGGCATCCCCGAAGCCGGAGTTCACTTCCACTTCCACCGGATACGCGTCAATGCCATTAACGGCCGCCGAACAAACCGGCTGAGGCATGACGAATGGTTTTGGCGGCGTTGGGCAAATGCATCTGAAT
>CAYTJG010000582.1:0-1927 GCA_964437865.1 uncultured Bifidobacteriaceae bacterium
CACGCCCGGTCCGGCGATCCGCTGGCGATTGCCGGCTACATGGGCTCAGGCGATGGTTTTGCCGCTGCGCTAGGCAAATTCGGTTCGCTCTACGCTGACCAGACCGAAAAAGATTGGCAGGCCCTGCGCCGGTCAGGGAAGCCTGGAACCAAAGCAGGCAAGGTCGAAACCAAATCATAGGGAACCATTCAGGAGACACGTATGAATCGCCGCACCTTCTCGCAAGTCATGGCCACGGCCGCCCTGAGCGCCGTCGTTCCGCCGCTTTCGGCACGCGCCGGCAGCCCGGCAGCCGCGCCCTATCCGCTTTCAGTGATGCTGTGGACTGTTTTTACAGGGCTGCCGTTTGAAGAACGGCTGGCCAAGGTGGCCGAAGCCGGCTACAACAGCGTCGAGTTGGTCGGCGAATATCATGCGCAAAACTGGTCCCAGGCCGACTTTGCCCGCATCAACGCGGCGCGCAAGAGGCTCGGCATCCGGTTTGACGCCACCGCGGGACTCGCAAACGGCGTGGCCAATCCGGCTACGCGCGACGCCTTCCTGGCTGAACTGCGCCAGGCGCTGGTCCCGATGGAAACCCTCAGCGCACCGGCGATGATCGTGCTTTCAGGCAATGTGGTTCCGGGGCTCTCGCGCGAGGAACAGCATCAAGCCTCAATCGAAACGCTCAAGCGGGCCGCAGCCATGATTGAGGGCCGCCAGATTGACGGCCAGCCCGTGCGCCTGCTGCTGGAATGCATTGACCCCGAGGAGAATCCGAAATACTTTCTGGCGTCCGCCGCGGAGGCCATCGACGTGGTGCGCGCAGTGAACCATCCGCAGGTGCAGTTCCTTTACGACTTGTTCCACGAGCAGATCGCCGAGGGCAACCTGATTGAGAAGCTGCAAAAGCACATCGACGTGATCGGCCTCATCCACGTGGCCGATGTGCCGGGCCGCCACGAGCCGGGCACAGGCGAGATCAACTACGCCAACATCTATCGCAAGCTGGCAGAGTTGCACTATCACCACGTTGTGGCCATGGAATTCATGCCGACAGGCGATCAGGTGGCAGCTTTGCGCGCCGCCGCAAATCTGGTTCGGAGCGCCACGGCGGTTTGAGAGAACCGGCTGAACGGCTGCGCTCTACAATGAACCGGTATGCCGACCGCCGTACGCTCGCACGCGAAAATCAACCTTGGCCTTTATATTGGTGCCCCGCGCCCGGACGGGTTTCACGCGCTGGCCACCGTTTACCAGACATTGGAGCTGTATGACCTGGTGACGGTGACGGCGCGGCCCGCGGCGGCGACTGCGCTGCGGCTGACGTCCAATGACAAGCGCGTTCCTGCCGACGCCCGCAACACCGCGTGGAAGATGGTTGCGCTGGCGCTGAAGGAGTTGAACCTCGCCGCCGAGGTGGAAATCCACATTGAAAAGCGCCTGCCGGTGCAGGGCGGGCTGGGCGCTGGCTCGGCCAACGCCGTGGCGGCGCTGGTGGGGCTGGAGACAGAACTGGGCATTGCGGGCAGCAGGCTTTGGTCTGCCCGGCGGCTGGAAATTGCCGCCCAGGTGGGCTCCGATGTGCCGCTGTTCCTGGTGGGCGGAACGGTGCTGGGCCTTGACCGCGGCCAGCAGGTCTATCCTTTGCCGGACATTGAACCGGTCTGGACCGTGGTGGCGACGCCCGCCGTGGGCGTCTCTACGCCGCAGGCATTCCGCGACTGGGATGCTCTGTGCGCGGCTGAAGGTTTGACCGCCGCGACAAGTACCGATAAACTAAATGAGTTGAGCCGCGCCTACGCCAGCGCCTTTTCGGGAGCGATTCCGGGAGGTCGGCAGGGAGCAGGCTCCTCCGGTGTCCTTTCCGTTGGAGGGGACCTGGCCGGACCACAAGAGTCCGCGCTTGTCCGCACCGGGATCAGTAGCTGGATCCAGAACGACTTTG
>CAYTJG010000583.1:0-1927 GCA_964437865.1 uncultured Bifidobacteriaceae bacterium
CCATGGCAATCACCGTCCTCGTCAGCGGCCAGAGCCGTTGCGGATCAAATTCCCAGGATAAATCACCCTCCTCGGCCCAGCGTGCGACGGACGCAAAACCGACCAAAACGGCGCCCAGCCGCCTGGCCTCGGCGACGATTTCGGCTTTTGCCAATGGGGTTGGCGGACGCAGGCTCACAGGATTTCCTGGTTGATCAGCAGCGCGGTATGGCCGTTTTCGCGGGCACTGCCGTTGATGGCGAGAACGTTCATGATTGAAGCCGGCGGATCATTTGTAGAGGGTGAAAAAATTCCGTTGAAACGGGAACAAGACCCGCCCGTCCGCCTGCGCAGGATAGGCGGGAGCAATTTCCGCGAGCACTTCCGCCTGAAAAGCCTGGCGGGCCGCGTCGTCCGGAAGCCGATCCAAAAACGGCTTCATGCCGGTGCCGCGATACCACTCGATCAGTCCTGCTTGGGAGGCGAGCATGTGGTAATAGGTCGTCTGCCAAAGTTCAAAGTGCGAGCCGCGGGTGCGCAGAATATTGAAATAATATTCCGGCGTGCGGTAATTGTGCAATCGCTCGCAACCGGCGGTGAGCTCGTGCCAGGCCGGCCGGGCCGCCACGGCAAATACAGCCCGGGCCAGCGGTGAATCGCCATTGGCGGGCACCTGCACGGCCAGGGCGCCGCCCAGTCTCACAAAGCTGAACAGCCGGGGCACCAGCGCTTCATGATGGTGGAGCCATTGCAATGTGGCGTTGGCAAAAATCAGGTCGCTTTGCACCTCCGTCTGGAAGGTCGCCACATCGGCAAGCACCCACTCCCCTGCGGGATAATCCTGCAAGGCGGCAGCAATCATCTCCGGGGAATTGTCCAGTCCCGTCACTTTGGCCTCCGGCCAGCGGTGGCGCAACGCGGCCGTGCTGTTGCCCGGGCCGCAGCCGAGATCCAATATTGTGGCTGGCTTTTCCAAGTGGATGCGGGAAATCAAATCGAGTGAAGGCTGGGTGCGCTCCTGCTTGAACAAAAGGTACTGGTCGGGATTCCAAGTGGGCATAAATGACTGGCTTCGCGCGTTGATAAATCAACTTTTGTGACGGTCATTGACCGCGCGACGCGGCCGGCTTGTGGCCGTATTGGTTCCGGCTGCGGGGCTGCTCGAAGCGAATCTTGTCCGTGCTGTCAATTTGAAATATCCGGCCATCCTGAATCAGGATTTGCACCGACCCATATTTCACCGAGTTCACCAAACGGACGACGGTTTGCGGCCAGTCGTCGGCCCGGATGGGGGCATCGGGCTGGCGTATTTCGCTGCTGTTTTCAACGGGCAGTTGGGTCATAGGTATCTTCCTTTCATTTGGTTCAGGACGTTCATCGCACCAGGTTCACATAAAGCCGGGTGCAGATGGCGGTCAAAAGCGTGACGGTTCCCACCAGCACACCCAAATCCAACCCCAGACCAAAATGACTCGTGCCGCCTTGCACCATCAAGGCGCGCAACGCGTCCACTTGATAGGTGAGCGGATTGATATGGGCGACGACTTTGAGCCACCCGGGCATGATGGCGATGGGGTAAATGGCATTGCTGGCAAAAAACAGGGGCATGGTCAGCACCTGACCAATGCCCATGAATCGCTCCCGCGATTTGACGACACAGGCGATGATCAGGGAGAAGATGGAAAAGGCGGTGGCCCCCAAGACCACTACCACCCCCACCCCGAGGAGTTCCGGCACCCGCCAGATAATGCGCACGCCCAGCAACCAGGCCAGGGCGTAGATGAACAAGGCCTGCACCAAGGCGCGCAGACCGGCGGAAAGCGCTTTGCCCAGCACCAGCGCCACGCGCGGGGTCGGACTGACGAGCAGCTTGTGCATCACGCCCAGATCCCGTTCCCAGATCACGCCAATGCCATAAAAAATCGCCAGAAAAAGAACACTCTGGGCG
>CAYTJG010000584.1:0-1927 GCA_964437865.1 uncultured Bifidobacteriaceae bacterium
ATGGCAGCGCCCATGATGCAGCCGAACGGCGCGCGCTTCGGCGGGTGGCTGCTCAATACCGCCGACAACCACCTGGGCCCCGCGGCCAGTTACGAAGGTGACGGCCACGCGGAGATCTTCATCTCGAGCCCTTGGGGAATTGGAATCCTTCACCTCTCGGGCAACACTCTGGTGGCGCCGATGATGCAACCAAACGGCACGCGCTTTTCCGGGTGGTTACTCAACACGGCCGATAATCAATTCTGAACGGGTGGTCGCTAAGGCTATTACCGAATCTTGCGACAGTTGCGGTGCTCACCACACGGCGTCTTCATCGAGGATTGGTAATTCCACGGACGTGCCCTGCTTGGCGGATTGGTACATGGCGAGGGCCCACTCAAGGGTGGGGCGCACGCTGGCGAGGGTGATCATGGGCTCGCGGCCATCGGCGACGGCGTGGACCATGTCTTCAATAACGGCCTGGTGATCGAGGAATCCCAGGTCGGCCGCGCCGGTTGCGCCTGTGGCCACGGCAGCGCTTCCCAGATGGCGAATCTCCTCATCCTCCGGCCGGTCATCCTTGAATTTCCACGTGTCCATGCGTTCGCCGACCACAATCGCCGTGCCGTTTTCCCCGTTCACCTCGATGCGGACGTCCGTTCCCGGCCAAAGCGCAGTGGAAGCTTCCACCACGCCTTGCGCACCGTTCTGGTAAGTCACAAAGGCCAGGGCCGTGTCTTCAAGCGCAATGCCGGGATGCGCGAGGTTGGTCATTTGGGCGTGTACGGATTTCGCCGGGCCCACCAGGTATTGCAGCAGATCCAGGTAGTGGAATGCCTGCTGAATGGTCACGCCGGCGCCGGAACGTCGTGAGGTGCGCCAGGCATCCTGGCGGTAGTAATTCGCCGAGCGGAACCATTTCATGATGGCGTCCGCTTGATAGACCTTGCCAAACCTTTCCTGCTGAAGCGCCGTTCGAATGGCCTGCACGGACCGGCGCGTCCGGCATTGCAGCACCACTCCAATCTTGACGCCCGCCTCGGCGCAGGTGGCTGCCATGGTATCCACTTCGCGCAACGACATCGCCGGGGGCTTTTCCACCAGGATGTGCTTCCCTGCCCGGGCCGCCTGCACCACGGCCTCCGTATGCAGGTGGTTGGGGGTCAGGATATTCACCACTTGAATCGCAGGGTCGGCAAGCATCTGCTCCAGCGTAAAGTATCCGGGGACATCAAACTCGGCGGTGAACTTTGCCAGGCGAGCAGCGTCCGTATCCGCCACCCCCACCAGGCGCGGCCCGCTGGCGGCGCGGATCGCCTTGGCGTGGAACGGAGCGATCAGTCCGGTCCCCAGCAGTCCAAAACCCAGGCCTGAATCGTTGGTCATCGTTTCCTCACTCGGGAATCAAGAGTACCTTCAATTCCTTGTGGGCTTGGAGTCCATCAAACCCGGTCCTCCAATCGCTCAAAGGCAGCCGATGCGTAATCACCTGGCCCGCCGGCAGACGGCCGCTGGCAATCAAATGAATGGTGCGGTCCCAGCTCGTGTAGCTGGTCGACAGGTTAAAGACCACGTCGCAGACTTTGAACGCGGCTTTATCCCAGGGAAACGGGATGCTGTCTTTGCCGGTCAAACCGATCACGCAGATGCGGCCCTTTTTGCGAATCAGGTCAACGGTGGAGGCGATAGCCGGGGCCGCGCCGCTGCACTCAATCACCAGGTCGGCTCCCAAGCCTTCGGTGAGATCGCGGACCGCCTCCACCGGATTCACCTGGGCCGCGTTGAGGACAGTTTCAAAGCCCAACTCCCGGGCCTTCTTCAGGCGAATTTCCTCATCGACAGGAGCTCCCACAATCACCACGTGTCGGGCTCCGGCGGCGCGCGCTGTCAGTGCGGCCAGCAAGCCGATAGGGCCGGGTCCGAGCACCACCACGAAGTCGCCTGCGTT
>CAYTJG010000585.1:0-1922 GCA_964437865.1 uncultured Bifidobacteriaceae bacterium
TCAGGACGCATGAATTCGTTTGGCGCGAGACCAGACACTGGCGTGTCTGGCTAATATCCAAAGTCGCTCCGCGACACCTCCCTTTACCCATTCAACAGGCTGCCCGGCGCCACGCTAAATCAAAAAAGTTACTTTTTTTTGTAAGGAAGTGCGCCGGCCCCGGTACTGGGTTGCAGGAGTCTCCATATGAAGCCGAAAAAACTTGATTCAAGCAACGCCGGGCTGTGCTTCCAGCCGGGCCGGCGGCGCGCCTTCACCCTGATCGAACTGCTGGTCGTGATCGCCATCATTGCCATTCTTGCCGCGCTGTTGCTGCCGGCCTTGAGCGCCGCCAAGGAAAAAGGCTACCAAGCCCGCTGCGCCAGCAATCTGAAACAGATGCTCCTGGGCTGGACCCTGTACAAGGAAGACAACCAAGGCCGCCTGGTCGTGGACGATCCGTGGGGCACCACCAATGATCCCAGTTGGGTCCACGGTGAGATGAGCGACGCGAACGATGCCACCAATGCCACTTTGATCCAGATCGGTCTCCTCTATCCCTTTTCCCCGAATATCGGCGTTTATCGTTGCCCGGCTGACCGCACCGTGCATATCCGCAGTTACAGCATGCAATCCCAGCTCGCCTGTTACCAGAAGGGGCAGCGCTACGATGCCCAAGCCGCCGGCGGCGTTCCGGGTTATCCGTCGGAATATGCGGATACCCAATTGGTGCGGCCGGCGCCCGTGCAGACCCTGGTGTTTCTGGATGAAAGCACGCTCAGCATCAATGACGGGTATTTTGCGCTGCGCGTCCTGGGCGACACGTGGAACGACATTCCGGCGATCTGGCATTCCCGGGGAGCCAACCTCTCCTTTGCCGATGGGCACGTGGAACATT
Source organism: uncultured Bifidobacteriaceae bacterium (assembly GCA_964437865.1). Lineage (GTDB taxonomy): Bacteria > Verrucomicrobiota > Verrucomicrobiia > Limisphaerales > UBA11358 > UBA11358. Next base: position 878 of record CAYTJG010000585.1, read on the forward strand.
GGCATTGGCAGGATCCCCGCACGCTCACACTGGTCCCCAATGCCACCACCGTGAACAACCCGGACCTGCGCCGCATTCAAGCGGCAGTGGCCACGCCTTGAGGGTGGTTGGTGGAGTTCGCCTTCCGCAGGTTTTTGGCAGACACGAATGGCCGGAGAATCTATGCTCCCGGTTAATCGCCGTTTGCCCAATGACGTCTCCCACCGAACCGTTCCAGCTTGGTCACCGCCGCAGCCTGGACGGCCTCCGAGGCGTGGCCATCCTGCTGGTGCTGGCGGATCACGGCGGACTGCTGGGCGATGGCTTTGGCTTCATCGGGGTCAACACCTTCTTCGTACTGAGCGGTTTTTTGATCACCTGCCTGCTCATCGAGGAATACGAGGTCGGTGGTTCGATGAAGCTGTCGCTCTTCTATCTTCGTCGCGCCCTGCGTCTGCTGCCGGCGTTGCTGGCGATGCTCGCCGCTTTTCTGGTCTATGCCTTCCTCACCCTGTCCGGTCGCAAGCTGAGTGAAAGTTTGCACGAGGCCTTCTGGGCGCTGTTCTATTTCACCAACTGGGCCAAGACCCTGCAATTGGGGCCCACGCTGCAACTGGCGCATACTTGGTCGCTGTCCCTGGAGGAGCAATTTTACTTCTGCTGGCCGTGGCTGCTGCTTTTCCTCCTGCGGCGGAATTCCCGCGCCTCCTTGTTTTGTTGGGTGGCCCTGGGGGCGGCGATTTCGGTGGCGGTGCGCGTACTTCTCTTTGCCGGCGATTCCAGGGTGACTTACGACAACCTGGACCGGCTGATGGTCGGCCTGGACACGCGGGCCGATTCCCTGCTGTTGGGGGCACTGGTCGCCATCGCCGCCACCGCGAACCTGCTGCCGGTCTCCCCGGCGAGCCGCGGCCGGATTGCCTGGCTGGCTCTGTTATCCGGGCCGGCCATGCTTTGCCTGGGAGTCTTTCGGCCGCTGTCGCCTTGGATGGTATGCGCCGGCTGGCTGCTGGCCTCGGCCTTGGCCGCGGTCATCATCCTGCACCTGGTGGTCAATGCCACCAGC
>CAYTJG010000586.1:0-1904 GCA_964437865.1 uncultured Bifidobacteriaceae bacterium
TCTCCGTATCCGTGTTACTAACCCCGTATGGTAGCGGTGGCGGGCGGGAGGTAAACTGCGGGGAATGTCAGGACTTTTGCTGCTGCGCCGCTTTCCAAGCCGTGGGTGTCAATTCGGCGACCCGGTTGATGGGCCAATCCCCCAGCTTGGGCAGGACGTCATTGAGGTACTGGCGCAAATTAATGTCCAGGCGACGGCAGGTCTCCACGATCGAGGCGATGGCGGCGACTTTCGGTCCGGCTTGCTCACTGCCAATGTGCAGCCAGTTTTTGCGTCCCAGCACCAGCGGGCGCAGCCCGCCTTCGCACCAATTGTTATCTGCTTCCAGCCGGCCGTCCTGCAGAAAAGCTTCCAGCCGGCTCCATTGGTTGATCGTGTAGTCGCAGGCCTTGGCCAGCGTGCCCCCTGGCATAGCCTGTTGGCGAACGGCGACCACTCGTTCCTTGAGGGAGGCCATCAGCGGCACGCTCTTTTGCTGGCGCAACGCCAGACGTTGGGCCGCCGCCAGGCCGGCTTGGCGCGCCTCCTGTTCGACGCCATAAATTTCACCGAAGAGCGCCAGCACTTCCGCCGGCAAGGGATCCAGCGGCGCCACCTTGGCCGCCTCCACAAATTTTCTCCGTGCGTGCGCCAGGCAACCGGCATACACAATACCTGGGCCCAAGTCATCGTACGCGTCGTAGCCGTCGCACTGGACCGTGCCCTGAAAACCTTCCAGGAACTTTTTAGGTCCCGCCCGTCCGCGGCCCATCTGAAAGTCAAAGACCACCACTCCGCCCGGCACACTGTATTCCCACATGAACGCCTTGTGGTTGCGGCCGGTCTTTTCCCCCGTCTGACAGGGCAGCGGCGTCTCGTCGGCTTGCAGATAACCGCCGGCCAACAACTCCCGGCGTTGCGCGCTGACCACCGCCTGCAGCAGGCTGCCGGTGGCCAGGACGGCGTCGGTCAGTGTCTTGCGGCTCAGTTCGATGTGATGATTGTCGGCCAAGTCGGCTTGCTGGCGATAGATCGGTTGATGTTGCTGATACTTTTGGACCACCAGTTCGATAATGAACTCGTTGGCCAGTTTACTCTTGGGGATGATCTGCGCCGGCACCGGGGCGGTGGCCACGCCTTGCTCGGGCAGGCAATGCGAGCCCCGCTTTTCCCGCTTGATCACCTTGACATAAAACTTCGCTGGTTCGCAGACCAACTCCTCGCGGGTGTCATAGCCGATGATCGGACGCTGGGCCCCACACACTTGGCATTGGCAATCCTCCGGATGGCAGGGCAGCACCACTTCGCGCCGTTCCAAGTGGGCCGGCAGCTTTTCGCGGCCCGGATGATTAGAGCGGGGGATTTTGACTTTGGGCCGGGGCGCGGCTTTTTCGGCGGCCGGCCGTTGAGCCTCCTGTTCGACTTCCCCCGCCGTGAGGCTGATCTCCGCCTGCAGCAGTTGCCTTTGATCGGGGGAAAGCTGCTCGCTCTTGGGGCCAAACATCTTGAAGTTGAGCAGCCGGATTTGCTCGGTCTGAAGCTGGATGATTTGCTGTTGCCGCAGGCTCTCATGCCGCAACCGCGCATTCTCCGACTCCAAGCCCATAAAGGCTTCGCGGACGTCGGTGGGCAGGTTTTGGAGCGGAATCATTTAATGCGGCACTCTTATACAATATATTAGTTAGATAGTAAAGACTTATTTTAAGGGAAAAGCTTTTTTTATGTTTTGGGCGCCCCCGCCGGGCGCCACCAGGCCCGGGTGCTGGTCTTTTCCAAGTCGATGCCGTTGAGCAATAGGGTTAACTCGGCGGCCAGGATCTGCAGTGCGCCCGACTCGGTGGTCTTGGGCCAGGCAAAAGTACCCCGGCCACACAGGCGTTTGGCGCACACCCACATCCCGGTGCCGTCGGCGTAGAGCAACTTGA
>CAYTJG010000587.1:0-1904 GCA_964437865.1 uncultured Bifidobacteriaceae bacterium
AGCAGCCGGTTGCAAAGCAAAAAAACAATTTCAAATTAGAGGACTATTGCCGCATAGAATGCCCCGCAACCCCAGTGCAAGTTTTAATTCGAGACCGAGTTGCGGCGACCGCAGCAGGAAACCGTCCGCCGCGAATGTCCAGACCCAAAGCAACGTCAGCCCACAGGAAAATCGCGCATCCTGGCATCGCTTTGCATTGCCCGCAGCCTGCGATTGGTTAAATTATCCCGATGAAATCGATTGGCACAGTGTATTTGGTTGGCGCCGGCCCGGGCGACGCAGGCTTGCTCACGCTCCGCGGGGCCGAATTGCTGCGGAGCGCCGACGTGGTCATTTGCGACGTCCTGGTCAATCCCGAATTGCTCCATTTCGCTCCGGCAGGCGCCGAGATTATCGCCCGTGGCAATCACAAGCGCGACGGCGGGCTCACGCAGGAGCAGCTCACTGAGTTGATGATTTCCCGGGCTCGCGAAGGCAAGACCGTGGTACGCCTCAAGGGCGGAGACCCGTTTGTGTTCGGACGCGGCGGGGAGGAAGCCGAAGCCCTGGTCGAGGCGCGGATTCCCTTTGCGGTGGTACCCGGGGTTTCGTCGGTGGAAGCGGCGGCGAATTATGCCGGGATTCCGCTGACGCACCGCGCCTATTGCTCCAGCTTTACGGTATTCACCGGGCACGGCGATTCGACCGATCCAGCCACCGCCCTGCGTTACGAGCAAATCGCCCAGATTCCCGGCACCAAGGTGGTGCTGATGGGCATGGACACTTTGGGCGACTGGAGCCGTTCGTTAATCCAGCACGGGCTGTCGGCCGATACTCCCGTGGCGGTGGTTCATCGCGGTACCACGGGGCGGCAGAAGTCAGTCGTCGGCATGCTCGGTACCATTGCTGAACTGGTCAGTCAGGCAAAGATCGTGCCGCCCGCCATCACCATCGTGGGCGACGTGGTGAAGCTGCGGCAAAAATTGAACTGGTTTGAGCAACAGCCCTTGTTTGGCCAGCGTATTGTGGTTACTCGTTCGCGGGTGCGGGCGGCCAAATTTGTCCGCCAACTGGCCAATTTGGGCGGCGAGGTCTTGGAAATCCCCGCCATCAAGGCGGAGAGTCCGGACAACAAGAAGGATTTTGTGGATGCCCTGCTCGCGTTGAATTCGTATGACTGGCTGGTCTTCACCAGTGTCAGCGGAGTCGAGACGTTTTTCCAGTTGTTCTTTCGCCAGTTCCAAGACTTGCGCGATCTTGGCGGGGCCAAGATTGCCGCAGTGGGGCCCGCCACCGCCGCCAAACTGCGCGAGTTTCACCTGCAAGTGGATCTCACGCCGAAGGAGGCGCTGGGCCGAAACATCGCCGAGGCCATGGCCAAACACAGCAGCATCGAGAACGTCAAAATCTGTCTCTTCCGCGCGGAAAAGGCGAATCCTGACCTCCCCCAGGCGTTGGACGAATTGGGGGCCATCGTGGATGATATCGGCCTCTACAAGACGGTCGCGGAAACCGAGGACTTTTTTGGCGCGGCCGAGGACCTGCGGCAACATGGCGCGGACTGGATCACGTTCACGAGCGGCTCGACGGTGGAGTTTTTCCATGCGCGGTTCGACCTGCCCAAGCTCTTGGAACAATTCCCCAAGCTGAAGCTGGCCTCGATTGGTCCGGAGACGAGTCGTGCGCTCAAGGCCCTGGGCTTGAAACCCGCGATCGAGGCCGCCGAGCACACCACGGATGGCTTGATATCCGCCATGACTGGCCGGAGGAACAAACTCTAAGAAACTGATGCCGCCTTGGAAGAACCCTGTCTTGAGCAAAGCCGTGCGATGGTGCTTTTGCAAACTCCCGCCGGTTCGCCTGATGTGGGTCCTTGCTCTGCTGACGGGCACGCTGCTTATTGCAGGTTGCAAAACCTCCTTAAT
>CAYTJG010000588.1:0-1894 GCA_964437865.1 uncultured Bifidobacteriaceae bacterium
TATCTGTACCACAATGACACAAGTTCAATCATTTTTGACAAAGAATTTAAGCGGCCAAGGCCATGAGCTTCTCGACGTTGGCTTGGCGGGCGGCCAGCAAAGCGGTGACGATCTGGCGGCCGGCGGTGGTGAGTTGATAACGGTAAGTGCCGCTGACTTTCTTGATGATGCCGTGCGCCCGCAGTCGCGCCAATGCCCGGGTGAGGCGGCCGCTTTGCCGACGCTGTTCGGCGGCGTCGGCCTTGCCCGGATAGAGTGCGGCGCGGAGGTCTCGATTGCGAAAGCCGCTGATGGTCCACTCGCCACGGGCAATGACTTCCAGCAAGGGGGCGTCTGGGCTCGCCCAAGGGTTGAGTGCGCGGTAATGCCGCCCGTCCTTGCGGATGGGGCGGCAGACCTCGCGGGCGACTTGCCCGGCGCTTTGACCGGCCTTCACACTGGCCAAGGCTTCCAAGTAACGCCCGTTGATGGCTTGGCAAAGCTCGGCCCGGCGGTGGAGGTCGCCGATGCCCTTGCGCAACACCTGCCAGCGTTTTTTTTGTTCCGGGTCGCGCTCGCTGGCCCGGTAGACCCGGAATTGGTGGGGGCGGTTCAAGGTGGTTTCCACGCGCAGCACACTGCCTTGTTTGTCGTAGAGTTTGACCGAGTTGCCGTTGGCTTGGTGTTTGAGGCGCAAACCTTCGGGCCGGGATTTGAGGCTGCTCAAAATCTCGCCCTGCAGGTTGCCATGCACGCGGCCATTGGCCTGGACCTTGTGGCCGAGGAAGCGCAGCACGTCGGTGCTGCCGAAATGCTGGATTCCTTGATGCACCAGTGCCGGATAAAGCCGGGCCAGTGCCGCGGGATTTTTGAACATCACGTCGGTGGCATATTCGCTTTCGCTGACGCTCCAATAGTAAGACAAAGCCAGTGGCCGGCAGAGTTCCGGGGCGTGGGGGTGGCACTGTTCGATCAGGGGTTGGAGGAGCGTGGGCCAGGCGCTTTGGAGTTGTTGGTGGGCCAAGGTCTGGGCGCGGGCCACATCTTCAATCCACGGAAAACAGTTTTCCCGCTGCACATAGCCGATCTGGGCCTGATCCAGTTGGCGTGCCAGCCAATGTCGGCCGTTGACGCAGAGATGGATGGCAAAGGGAAACCAGGTTTGCAGGCGCAAGTGCAGCAGGCCCAGCTGCTCGTGCAGGAAATAAAAATAGTAGTGGAGACATTTGCCCGGCTCCAGACGCAGGACCAGTTTCTTTTGTTCCCGGTCCTTGCGTACGAAGTAAGTCAGACAGGGTTCGGTGACGCTCCAGATGCCGATGAGGCCGGTGGTCAGGCCCTGGGCCCGAGCCAAATCGCGGGCCAGCAGTTCCTTTCGTTGGCCGCTGCCCTGAAGGTAGCACAGCGGCCGGCCCGATTGTTCGGCCAGTTGCTTGGCCGCTTGGCGGACGCGTTCGGTCCAACTGCTGGCGAAGCCGGCGAAGTCCTTGAGCAACACCCCGGCGCGACTCAAATAACGGAGCATCAGGCTCGGTTGATAAAGGGGACGCAGGGTGGCCATCAGCCGGAGGCGGTCAAAGCCGGAAAGAACTCCGATGACATCGTTGGCGTGTTGAGTTACAAATGGCGACGGGACGTCGCTGGCCGTGGTGGAGTGTTTTATTTTCACACCAACGTTCTACCGCACCGGCGGCGTCCTGTCTGCTCAGTAAATTGCGCGACAAAGCCGCGACTACAACCAGACGGCCCTGCCATCACGCGGGAATTTACCAGACGGCCCCGAGGCCGTCTGGTTGTGGTTGCGGCTTTGCCGCGCTGGGTCCATCTGTGTTCATCTGTGGTTGAACTGAATCGTTCCGGCTAAGAGATGTGCCTGCGCAAGCCGCCCAAAAAGTTCCGTGGATTCCGGATTTCG
>CAYTJG010000589.1:0-1890 GCA_964437865.1 uncultured Bifidobacteriaceae bacterium
TGACGGCATAGCCCGCGTCATCCGTGCCGGGAGCGTTGAACTGAACCATCAGCGGCGCGGTGCCGTTGGTCGGGCTGGCGGTGTATTCAATGGTGGACATTGGTGGCGATACCGTGATTGACGGGCCTGCTCCTGAAACCATGCCGCCCAGATAATTGGTCATCACCAGCGCGGGCGAGTAGCTGCCGGTGACGTAGTAAACGTGCAATGGATTTTGATTGGTGCTGGTTCCGCCGTCGCCGAAATTCCAGTTCCAATGGGTGAGGAGATTGCCGCCATTGTCATAGCTTGGAGCATTGAATTGAACGCTCAACGGCACGGTGCCGCTCGTCGGGCTGGCGGTGAACTGGATTGCCGGGGTCGGCGAGGTTGGATTCAAGGCGAACACCGTTCCATTTCCAAAAGCGCCGCCATTTTGCGTTGTCCCATACAGAATGCCGCCCGATAAAATCACTCCGCCATACGGATTGGCTCCGTCGCTGTTGGTGGCTCCGTTGTCTGGCGTGAATGTATGGAGTGTGGCGAACCCCGTGCCATCGGTGTTGACGGCGAACACCACCCCCTTGCCCGAATTGCCGCCCAAACTCGCCGTCCCATAAAGCGTGTTGCCCGATAACAACAGTCCGGAGGATCCAACGGTTACGGGAAAACTGTTGGTGAAAGCATACACGTTCGTAAAACCCGTGCCGTCTGTGTGGATGACAAACACCGCGCCAAAACCCAGGCTCGCGCCGCCACCCGACCTTCCATAAAGCGTGTTGCCCGACACCACCAATCCGCCGAACGGACGATTTCCGTCGCGGTTGGTGAGATAGGTCGGATCCGGTGCGGTGAACGTGTGCAGGGTGGTGAATCCCGAACCATCAGTGTTGACGGCGAAGACGGTGCCGTAACCATTCGTGCCGCCAGCAATGGCCGTCCCATAAAGCGTGTTGCCCGACAAAACCAAACTACCCCTCGGAAAAAACCCGTCACTATTGGCGCCAAAAGTGCCCGTCGTCCCGGCGGCGGCCGCGAAATGGTGCAGCACGGTGAAGCCCGATCCATCGGTGTTGACGGCAAAGATGGTGCCGTAACTGTTCGTGCCGCCAACCTGGGTTGTTCCATACAGCGCGTTTCCGGACAAAGCCAGGGCATCCTGCGGCTCCGCCCCGTCGCTGTTCGTCCCATACGGCCCGGTAAAACCGGTTGGGGCCGTGAAACTGTGCAGATTCGTAAAACCCGTGCCATCCGTGTTGACGGCATATACCACGCCATTCCCCGAACTGCCGCCAGCCACTGCCGTCCCATACAGCGTGTTGCCCGACAAAGCCAGGCTGCCCTCCGGCCCCGAACCGTTGGTGTAATTAAAAGAAGCGTCATGGTCGAAAGCATAAAGGTTTGTGAAACCCCTGCCATCGGTCTTGACGGCGAACACGGTTCCGCCGTCGCCCGGGCCGGAGATGGCCGCCGTTCCATACAACGTATTGCCCGATAAAACCAGGGCGGCATACGGATTGGCTCCGTCGTTGTTGGTGTAACCGTTGACGACGTCAACGGGCGAGAGACTGTGCAGGTTGGTGAAGGACTGCGCCGCCACACGCCCGGCCGGCGCCAGGCCGAGGGCGGCAATCAGCAAAGACAGGAGGGGCGGGTATATGATTCGAGCGCTCATAAAATAACAGCCGGCTTTGATGTTTCGGGCCTCATCGAGGCGATCTCCTTTTCGCGAGATTAACTACGTCACGACCGGGGGGAATGCAAATAATAATTTGGCGGCATTTGCCAGCGCCATCCGCGCGAAACCACCCGATGCGGAGAACATGGCGCGGGCGATTGATTTTAATCAGTGCAAATGGGATAATGCGCCATGCTCAATTACGGCATCGGCGACAAAGTGGTTTGCGTGGA
>CAYTJG010000590.1:0-1881 GCA_964437865.1 uncultured Bifidobacteriaceae bacterium
CCGCCGAAAGGCGCCTTGCAGATTTCGCCCACGATAAACATCGAGGAACCAGAATATACGACGATTGACGGCTATGCCCCGGCAAAAATCTGGTTGCCATTAATCATGCGCTGGAATTTCAGTTGCACCCATTGGCGTTGGAAAATAGCGTAAAGATTTGTAAAGTCATGGTCAGACCCGTTCGCCGGACTTTATGGATTGCCGGATTACGAAACTCATCAAACAAATCGCTGGCGTCCTCGCCTGCCTTTCGCCGGCGATGATCGTGCGAAACGCTACCGCGGAAACGTTGCGAATCCAGTTCGTTGGCAACAGCGTGACGGACACGGTGCGCTATGGCGGACTGGCAAAGCTGACCCGTGTCTCCGTATCCTTCATTGACTTCCACCTCGGCCGGACAGACGTCAACGGTGTTGTTCTGGCTGGACTTCCCCGGTACAGACAATTGCGCAGCGAGCCACGCCCTGACCGGTTCGAGAACGATCGGCGCCATGGACTGCTTGATCCATTTCAGGCTGCCCAAAGTGGAAGTCGGCCCATCAGCTGTTCATCAGGAGATGAGTCAGCTTGGGGACGACGCGCTCACCGGGCTTCGGCCCAGGGCCACGATCCTACCCCTGTATCCTTGGCTGCCACACGGCCACCGCCACGAAGGAGTCCGCGCAGCCGTAATACAGGAACCACTGGCCGTGAAACAATACCAAGCCTTCGATGAACGTGGTGCCGGCGGCGTATTGACCGGTGCGCTCATAGGGCGCTTCCGGTTGGTAGAACGGCGCGTCGGTGCGGGCCAGCAGGTGGGTCGGGTCTTTCGCGTCGAACAGCGCCTGGCCGGCCGCATAGACCTCCGGCGACAGCGAGGGATCACCCCCGGTGGCATTGTTTTTGCCATTATAAAGCATCACGATGCCTTGGGCGGTGAGCACGGCGGATGGGCCGGCTTCCGCCAGGGAGCTGTCAAATTTCCCAGGCCGGGTTTTCAAGACCGCCTCGCCCATGCGCCAATGCACCAAGTCATCGGAGGTGGCGTTGGCAATCGTACCTTCGCCCCAATACATCCAGTACTTGCCATTGATCCGTACCGCCTTCAGCCGGCCGTCGGCAATGCCACAAACGACCGCGCCGGATTTATTGTAGCCGGCAAAGGTTGGGAACGCGGGGCCATGCTTTATCCAGTGAACCAAGTCTTTTGAAGTGGCCACCGCCAGGCGGGCGGATTTTCGATTCCACTGGGTGTAAGTCAGCACAAATGTGCCGTCCTCAGCCTCCACCAGACGGGGATCTTCGCAGCCGCCCGTCCACTCGTTGGTTTTTTGAGCGTCCTCGGCGGGGAAGAAAACCGGCGCTGGCTGGCGCTCGAAATGGAGGCCGTCGGTGCTCACCGCGAGGCCGAGACGGGAAGTATGCGCGCCAATCTTCGTGGCGCCGCTGTCATCTTCGGCGCGATAAAGCACGCAGACTTTTCCGTCCCTGACCACGGCCGCCGGGTTGAAGGTGTGCAGGGCTTCCCAATGCACCGGTGTCCCGCGCATCGGGCAGTCAAATACCGAATTCGTGTTCGGGGCCACGATCGGGTTCACGCCGGCTGGCCGGACGAAAGGGCCGAAGCCCCAGGCCGGCACTTCTGCCGGAACAGAACCGGCCAAAACAACCGTGAGGGCGCCGACGCAAAGAACTTGCTTCATGTATTCCGCTTATGAAAACCGAAACCCGCCGGCGTTTCAACCGCTTTATCGTGGGCGCTCTCCGTCGCCCAGGGGGGACACCGACTGGCTGCGTTGAGCGCTGAAGGCGCTTCACCGGAAAAGTCACTGGACCGCCGACAAACCGGGAGCAAGCGTTATCGGTGCGCCACCAACCGCTGCGGTATTCCGCGTTCCG
>CAYTJG010000591.1:0-1881 GCA_964437865.1 uncultured Bifidobacteriaceae bacterium
AGCTTGTTGCAGAAATTGCGGCCCAACTCCACGTCTTTCTCGTCAAACAACACGTCCTGGCCCAGCGGCGCGCTGCGCATGGTGCCGAACCGCAGGGCGTCGGCGCCGTACTGGGCAATCAGCACCAGCGGGTCGGGCGAATTGCCCAGCGTCTTCGACATCTTGCGACCCTGCTTGTCCCGAATGATGCCGGTGAAATACACGTTCCGGAAGGGCATGGCATCGGCCAGGCCGAACTTCGGCTCGCCCATGAACTCATACCCCGCCATGATCATGCGCGCCACCCAGAAGAAAATGATGTCCGGCCCCGTCACCAGATCGGTGGTGGGATAAAACTTCTTCAAGGTCGCGGTCTGCTCGGGCCACCCCATGGTGGCGAACGGCCACAGCCAGGAACTGAACCACGTGTCGAGCACGTCGGGATCCTGGATGAAGCCAAGCCGGGTGAGCTCCTTTTCCACTTTCTCCGCGGCGGGTCCCACCGCGATTTCACAGGCCGTGGCTCCGTCCGTTAAGGAAGAGGCAACTTCGCGAATTTCAACGTCCTGAGGGTATTCCGCCGCCATGGCCCGGGCCGCTTGCACGTTCGCGGGCGAACAGTTTGTTCCCGGGCGCCACACCGGAATCCGGTGTCCCCACCAAAGCTGGCGGCTGATGCACCAGTCCTGGATGTTCGCGAGCCAGTGGTCATACACCTTGGCCCAGCGTTCGGGGTGGAATTTCATGCGGCCTTGCGCCACGCATGCCTGGCTGGCCGGCACGCTCGGATACTTCAAAAACCACTGCTCGCTCAGGCGCGGCTCGATGGGCACATCCGCCCGCTGGCTGAAGCCCACGTTGTTTTCGTACGGCTCCGCCTTCACCAGCGTGCCGGCGGCTTCCATGATTTCCGCCGACTTTTTCCGGGCCGCGAAACGGTCCATACCCGCGAGATCCGTGCCCGCCCCGGCCGTCATCTTGCCGTCGGGCGTGAGGATGTCGATCACCGGCAACTGGTGGCGCCGGCCGATCTCAAAGTCCACCTTGTCATGCGCGGGCGTCACCTTGAGCACCCCCGTGCCGAACGCAAAATCCACGTGGTCATCCGCCACGATCGGAATGATGCGCTGTTCCTTGGGCTGGTCGAGCGGCAGGGCGCGATAGACGTGTTTGCCAATCAGGTGCGTGTAGCGCGGATCCTTGGGATTCACGGCCACGCCCGTATCAGCTGGAATGGTTTCCGGCCGCGTGGTGGCGATGGTCAGCCAGGTCTCCGGCTCCTCCACCACCTGCACCTTGTAATGGTACATGAACCCCTTTTGCGGCTTCATCTCCACTTCCTCGTCGGACAAGGCGGTCTGGGTGGCGGGACACCAATTGACCATGCGTTTGCCGCGGTAGATGAGACCCTTCTTATAGAGTTCCACGAACACCTTTTGCACGCAACGCGAGTATTCGGCATCCATCGTGAACCGCTCGCGGGTCCAGTCGCAGGAGCAGCCCAATTTTTTGAGCTGGCTGATGATGATGTTGCCGTGCTTTTCCTTCCAGGCCCAGACGCGCTTGAGAAATTCCTCGCGGCCAAGATCGTGCCGGGTCTTGTGCTCCTGCTTCTTCAGCGCCTTCTCGACCTGCACCTGGGTGGCGATGCCGGCGTGGTCGGTGCCGGGCAGCCAGAGGACTTCCTTGCCATCCATGCGCGCCTTGCGGCTCAGGATGTCCTGGATGGTGTTATTCAGCACGTGCCCCATGTGGAGCATGCCGGTGACATTGGGCGGCGGAATGACGATGGAATACGCGGGCTTGGCCGAGTCCGCGCGGGCGGTAAAACAACCCTGCTGCTGCCAGAATTCATACCACTTGTCCTCCACGGACTGCGGTTCGTAGGCTTTCGGGATTTCA
>CAYTJG010000592.1:0-1878 GCA_964437865.1 uncultured Bifidobacteriaceae bacterium
GTTCCTGATCCTCCTGGCCGCCATTCCGGTGGTCTTCAGGGTGACGCGGGAGTTGGACTACCGTTACAACGCGCCGGTGCTGGTGCCGGGAGGGGTTCCGGTGGACCTGGACGCGGCGGCGCGGCGCCAGCATGAGGCCGCCATGGGCTCGACCCAGCCAGCCGCTCCCCCGCTGGTGCAGATTCTTCCCGCAACTGCGCCCGCGCCGGTTTCCTCGCCCGAAGAACCGCAGGAAGATAGGGCCCCCGGCTCTCTCTAGGTCCCTGACCGGATGATTTCCCGCCTTGAGTTCATGTTTTCCCAGGTCCCAGAATCGTGACCTGTGGCACCCAACATTGGTAGAACAACAAGCGGGCAGAGACCAGGAAGTTTTTGTCCCTGTTGGGGTAGCCATGCGCTACGCGCCAATGCCAGCAAAAGCCCCAGGGGAGCGCCGGGTGCCCCATCCCTGGCGCGTCTTTGTCTTTTGCGCCAAGGGTGGGTGGGATAGCAGCAACTTGATTCGCGCCGATTTGCCTTTTCTGCTTGAACCGGGCTATCTTTTCGGCAATGCTGCTCTCAGGCATGGGAGGCTCCCATGATCCGGCCATTTTTGCCTCTGGGGATGCGGCCACTCCGCCAAACGCCCCCCATCGCCAACGCCATTCATCGTTTCCCGCGCACAGCGGCAAGCCTGGCAGCGGCCGTCCTGCTGCTGGCGGGCCTTTGCCCGGCCCAGGTGGTCACCATCGATACGCGCACCGGCAACGTGACCAACAATTCCACGGGCGTTTCGGTCACGGTGGACCGCCGCTATCAGCAGATTCAGCCGACCCATGTGCCGCTGACCAGGTCCGAACTCGACACCAAAACGCGCCTGGAACTGATCCGGGCGCTGCAGGCGGAGCAGGGCTTTGCCATGCGCCCCTTTCCGCGCGGCCACAAGGGGCTCACGCTGGCGGCCAACGGCAAGCTGCAGCCCGCCGGGGAAGGCTACCTGAACATGGTGATCGCCGAGGGGATCTGCGCCAAGCCCGGCGACCGGCTGGTGTTGACCGACGTCAAATTCGAGCACTCCAAAATCGTTTTCGAGCTGAATGGCGGGCCGGACCCGAAGCACCGCTTTCTGCGCCATGTGCAGATCGGCATGGGACCGGATATCACCACTCCGGTGGTGCAGGGAGACGACAAGGAACCGGTGGGCGCGCGCCTCTCGCTTACCTTCGACGGCCATGTTCCCGAGTTGACCGGGAGCGAAGTGAAGGCGCTGCTGGCCCCGCTGATCTCGTTTGACGTGAAGACGCCCATCCAGGCCTTTACCGACACCCTTCCCGCCAAGCTCAAGGAAGCCATTCTCAGCCACCATGTGCTGGTGGGCATGACTACCGACATGGTGCTGTTCGCCAAAGGCCAGCCGGAGACCAAGTCGCGCGAGATGGATGGGCAGATGCCCTTCGAGGAGTGGATCTACGGCAAGCCTCCCAAGGATGTGGAGTTTGTCCGCATCAACGGCAACCGCGTGATCCGCGTGGAGATTGCCAAGATCGGCGAGACGCCGGTGATCTTCACCAAGGACGAGGTGGAGGGGATGATGATGCGCACCGATGGCACGCCCATCACGCCCGCCAATCCGACAACGCGCACCGTTGCAGAGGGCGACGTGGAGCGCAACCCCGACACCCAGGCCCCGGCCCCGCCGCCCAGCCTGCGCAACCCCGGCGAAAAGCTGCCCGGCGACGACCAGAAGGTGGGGGTGATGAAGCCGGTGCAGTTCCCCAAGCCGAAGCCGGACGCGCAGCCAACCGCGCAGCCGGGCGCCAATCCGGATGAGCCCGCGCAGCCGCCGAGCAACGTGCAGCCTCCGCCGGCGGACGCCTCGCAGCCCGGCCCGGCCAAGCC
>CAYTJG010000593.1:0-1874 GCA_964437865.1 uncultured Bifidobacteriaceae bacterium
GTGGTATGAATGACCCCCTTGGGCTTGCCTGTCGAACCGCTCGTATAAAGGATGCATAGCGGCGTTTCGCTGTCCAGCGTTTCGGCCGGACAATCCGGCGAGGCGTCCGCCATCAGTTCGTGCCACCAAAGATCGCGGCCCGGCTGCATGGCCACCGGCGTGCCCGTCCGGCGCAGCACAATGCACCGCTCCACCGTGGGCGATTTGGCCAAGGCCATGTCGACATTTTCTTTCAGCGGGAGTTGCTGCCCTCGCCGCCAGCCGGAATCGGCCGTGATTTGCAGCTTGGTGCGGGCGTTGTTGTTGCGGTCGGCGATCGCCTCGGCCGAGAAGCCGGCGAACACCACGCTGTGGACCGCGCCAATCCGGGCGCAGGCCAACATGGCGATGGCCAGTTCCGGGACCATGGGCATGTACATCGCCACCACGTCGCCGCGCCGGATGCCCAGCCGCTTGAGCACGTTGGCGAATTTGCACACCTCGGCGTGCAGCATCCGGTAGGTAAGCACGCGGATCTCGCCCGGTTCGCCAATCCAGATCAAGGCCGGCTTGTCGCGCCGCGGCGTATCCAGATGGACGTCCAGGCAGTTGTAGGACACGTTGGTCTGGCCGCCGACGAACCATTGGGCCAGCGGTTCCTGCCAATCGAGTACCTTTCGGTAGGGCTTGAACCAGTGCAGTTCGCCGGCCAGGGCGCCCCAAAAACCTTCCGGATCGGCGGCCGCCTCGTTCCACATGCACTGGTACTGATCGAGGGAGCCGATCCGTGCCTTGGCGGCGAAATCCGCCGGCGGCGGGAAGAGCCGCTCTTCCTTCATCACGTTGACGATCTGGCCAGATGGATGCACGGTCACGAGCAGGCTCCTATGGTTCTGCCCACGGGTCTTATGCAGCCGGCAAGAAAAACGCTACCCGCCACTGTAGGGAACGCCCTCCGTGGCGTTCCGTGCGTCACCGAGAAACCGGAACGCCACGGAGGGCGTTCCCTACAGCGATATATCGCTTTGGGTAACCTGTTTCCTGCCGCCTTGTGCAAAGGGCTGCGTCATTTTAGGGAAATCGCCTACCGGGTCAACTGAACGTATCCGGCACACTCCGTGTGCCGATGGGCCAGCGGCACACGGCGTGTGCCGGATACTATGTCCAACGCCATGCCGTAACCCGTGGCGGCTCGCCGCGGACGGCCAAGGCGGCCACATAGCCAACGGCCGGTGTGACGCACTCCAGATGCCAACCTCCGGCTTCCTCGCGGTCTGTGCCGATGGCCAGCAACCGCGGCGGCTCGTGCGGCGACAACGACACACTCACCTGGCCCAAGGGAAACGCCAGCCCCGTGCCGGTGGCCTTCAACCAGGCCTCCTTGCAAGTCCAACCGCGAAAGAAGCCGCCCGGTTGGTCCTCGACCGCCAGGGCCTGCCACTCGCGTTGTTCTGCGGCGGAAAAGAAGCGCTCCACCATGCCGGCCATGTGGCTGATCGGGTGGGGCCACTCCACGTCAACGCCCAGCGGGCGGCCGCTGCTGATGGCAAACAAGGCCAGCCCATGCGAATGGGATACGTTGAAACCCAGGCCGCTACGATCCCAGGGGGCCGCCAGCGCCGGTTTGCCTCGCGGACCGTACTGAAGTGCCAACTGCACGGCGGACACCCCCAGGTATTTGGCCAGAATGGCCCGCAGGATTCCCCGTCCCGCCACAAAACGGTCGCGCAGCGGTCCCGCGCGAAAGCGGGCGGCCCGTTGCTGCTCATCGGGGGAGAGCGTGTCATGAAAGGCCGCCCCGGCCGCTACGCTCAGGTCCAATGATGCGCACCACATATGGACGTCGCGCGCGGCCAGCGCGGGCGTGGCAGGTGGGCTCGGCCAACAGCAATTGA
>CAYTJG010000594.1:0-1868 GCA_964437865.1 uncultured Bifidobacteriaceae bacterium
CCTCCACCGTTTTGGAACACGCCGCCGCTGGCTAACCCACACCACCATGGTTCGTCCGCTCATGCCGCCTCTTTGCGGGAGCCGTGAGACGCTCGCCAATAATCGCGCCCAGGGAAAATCCACTGACCCGCTCGTTTACAATAGTCGCGCTGGGCCACAGCGCCGGAGGGCCGGGCGCACTCCACGACGCTGGCGCGTTTCTCGGTCGCCCGGTTGGTCGCGCCGCGTTGAGCCACGCGGGGGGTGCGGCCGTTGAACCGTCGGGCGGGAGATGATAGTGCTGCCGTTCGCTGTGGAGCGTTCGGTTGGGTGACGGCTGGCTCAAAATCACATCTCTGCGCCCGAGGACGGGGCGCACACCAAGAAGCAACGCGACGAACGGCGCTTGCGGATCACGCGCCAGCGTCGTGGAGTACGGTGGCCCTCCACCGCTTTGGCACACGTCCCCACCTGCTAACCCACGCCACCATGGTTCGTTTGCTCGGGCTGTGTCTTTGCGCGAGCCGTGAGACGTTCGCCAATAATCGCGTCTTGGGAAAATCCATTGACCCGCTCGTTGGCAACAGTCGCGCTGGGCCACAGCGCCGGAGGGCCGGACGCACTCCACGACGCTGGCGCGTTTCTCGGTCGCCCGGTTGGTCGCGCCGCGTTGAGCCACGCGGGGGTTGCGGCCTTTGAATCATTGGGCTAGGCGTGATAGGGCGGTTGCGAGGAAAACGCGGGAGGCGGAGACACGAATTGCACGAATTGACACGAACCACTCAACGCCCAACCCTATTTTTCAGAGTCAATATTCGCCACCTGCCAGGGCTTGTGAATGTGGCGGTACTTTGGGTCAACGAATTGTTTGTTGGACACCCAGAAATCCTTGCTTGCGTGTTCTCCGATCACTTTTCCCCAAGTCCAAACCTCGCCCTCGCGGGTCAAAACGATGCCCATATCGTCGCCCCCGGCCGCAAAAACGGCTATGTCGTGGTGAAAATCAAGTTTTCGGAAGACCAAGGGTTTGTATTGGTTGTCCGGCTTGTTCCAGCGATGTTCGGAAGCATCAAGCGACCAAAGTGATCCGTCTTTCTTTCTCAGCAACTGGTAAAGGCAGCCCGGGGCTGAAGAAATCGCCTGCCAGTCATTTTCGTTGCCAATTTGCGCCGGAGTCAAGCCAGACGTATCTCCGGAGGGGGCGTAAAACCTGGCTTTATTGCCCCAAGTCCACAGCGTGCCATCTGATTTGAGGGCGAACATGGTGAAATAACCAAAACAAACATCCATCCAATTTGTGTCGGGGGAAACACGGGTGGGAACCAGGAACTTATTCTCGTCCTCTGAATTACCGGTGAGCGCCCCCCAGAACCACAGGCTGCCGTCGGCCTGCAAGCCAACCGTCTGACAGCCGTCAGCCCAGATTTTCGTCCAGTTGGTCGAGGAGCCCACCTGGACGGCAGATTGAGTCTTCTCTTTGTTGCCAACCCCCAACTGCCCGGCCCAATTATTGCCCCAAGCCCAAAGGGTGCCGTCGTTCTTGAGCCCAAAACTGCTGACATCAGTTACCGCCTGCTTCCAATCGCTGCCGGGAATCGAAGGCACCGGCGTCGGTCGTGTCTCCCTGGTGCCGTCGCCCAATTGATAATACAGATTCTGGCCCCAGCCCCACAGCGAGCCATCGGCCTTGATGGCCAGGCAAGAACTACCCCCCACCGCCACGCTCCGCCAATCGGAATCATGGCCGATCCGCCGCAGCGAGACGCTGTGATCCCGCCTGGAACTGGACAGGCCGAGCACCGGCCAACCGAATGCCTCTTCGCCCCAGCTCCACAGGCTCCCGTCGGATGCCAAAATAACCACATAACGGTCATACCCATAACCCACCA
>CAYTJG010000595.1:0-1863 GCA_964437865.1 uncultured Bifidobacteriaceae bacterium
GGGTGCCCCTTTAGCCACACCGCGCAGACCGGCGCGCGCCCGTCCTCGGGCGCTGCCGTGTGATTCCGAACCAAGCGCTCACCCGACCCACGCCCCGAATCGAACAGCCGCCCAGCCAACGCCCCGCTCAATGGTTCAGCGGCCGCCACGTTCGCCCGTCTCGGCGGCCGGGAACAGCCGCGGACCGTTGCTTTCGGATTTCCGAATTTGGGTTTCCGGTTTAACCTGCGGCCCACGGCATGGAAAGTTCGGATACAGTCCTGAAGCTGGCCTTCGCGGCGCACAACGACGGGCGCCACGACCAAGCGGAGAAGCTGTGCCGCCAGTTGGCCGCCGCCGGCGTGGAGGACGCGCAGCTTTTCTTCCTGCTGGGCATGGTCCTGCACAAGTTGGAACGCGACATCGAAGCGGTCCAATGGCTGAAGCGGGCGGGCGAATTGCAACCGAACAGCGCCCGCATCTGGAGCGGGCTGGGCGTGGTCTGGCAAAAACTCGAGGACTTCACGAAAGCCGCCTACTATTTCGAGCGCGCCATCGAATTGGATCCGCAGCGGGGTAATCATTTTTACGGTCTGGGCAACGCGGTTTACCGTTTGAACGAACTCGAACGCGCGGCCGATGCCTTTCAGCGGGCCGTGGAATTGAACCCGCGCGATGCGGAAAGCTGGAACAACCTCGGCAAATGCCTGAAGGAGTTAAACCGGATCGAGGAGGCGGTGGTGGCTTACGATCGGGCCGTAAAAATAAATCCGGACTACCTGGTGGCCTTGCAAGGGCGGGCGATTTGCCTGTTGACAGCCGGCCGGCTGGCCGAAGGGTACCGCGACTATGAATTTCGCTGGCACACCCTCACCCGGAGAAAATTTGCCGCCGCACCCTGGGATGGCCGGCCGATCCCCGGGAAAACCCTGTTCCTCCATGCCGAGCAGGGATTTGGCGATGGCATCCACAGCGCCCGTTACCCGAAGCTGGCGCGGCAACATTGCGGTCGCGTCATCCTGGAATGCCGTCCCCAGCTCAAGACCCTCTTCACCCATTCGGCGGTGGCCGACCAAGTGATCGCGTTCGGCGAGGAAATCCCGCCCGCCGATTTTGTCACCTCCGTGATCAGTCTGCCCGGGATGTTGGGTTTCACGCTGGAGACGCTGCCCGGCCGGGTGCCCTACCTGGCGGCGCCGAGTCGGCCACTGCCGGCGGTGGCCGGTCAGCTCAAGGTGGGGCTCGTCTGGGCCGGCAGCCCCACGCATTGCGACGATCTCAACCGCTCCATGCCCCTGGCCCGGTTGGCGCCCGTGCTGGCCGTGCCGGGCATTTCCTTTTTCAGCCTGCAAATGCCCATCCCCCGGCAGGATACCCAGACGCTGGCTGCATTTCCGCAATTGCAGGATCTCGGCGGCTTCCGCGATTACCTGGCCACGGCGTCCGTGGTGGCGGAGATGGACTTGGTGATTTCGGTGGATACCTCCGTGGCGCATCTGGCCGGGGCGCTGGCCAAGCCGGTGTGGACGCTGGTGCAATTTGCTCCGGACTGGCGCTGGTTTGCGCAGTTTGGCAACCGCACACCATGGTATCCCACCATGCGGCTATTCCGGCAGGCTCGGCGCGGCGATTGGGCGCCGACAGTGGCCGAAGTGACAGCCGAATTGTCCCGGTACGTCCAGGAGTGGGCGGGAGCCGGTGGGCGAAATCAAAAACAGAGTGGGTTGCCGCAAAGAGCTACGTAAGGGGCAAAAGGGGATAAAGCGGAAAGCAAAGAGGCCAACATCACGTCTCAGCGGCCGGGACGACCGCGGACCGGGACCCTTCGCGACTAACGGGGCTTGCGGATCACGCGCCAGCGTCTTGGAGTACGGTGGCCCTCCA
>CAYTJG010000596.1:0-1842 GCA_964437865.1 uncultured Bifidobacteriaceae bacterium
CCGCCATCGGCGGCGCCGCTCGACAGATCGATCCGATCGACCCCCTGCAAGGCAAAACCGGTATTAAAAAACCAATCCGCGGCGTCATAGTTGGTGGTGAGCGTGCTCCCGTCCGCGAAATTGATCGTCAATTCACCGGTGCTGGTGGAGGTGGCGTCGGCAGAGTTGGCCAGAATGGCGATCACGTTGTACGTGGCCGGCGTGACGAGGGTGAGGGTGCCGCTACTGATGCCCGTATCGCTGCTCATCACCAGCGCGTTGCTGGCGGTGTAGGGCTGAAATTGAAAGAGGGTGCCATCAATCACGCTGTTGAATGCCCCGGACAGCGGCAGGCCGTAGCTGGTCCCCGGCAGGCCCTTTTGGTAGTAGCACGTATCTTCGCCGGGATTGAACTCGGAGGCGTAATTGGCATAGGGCGCCACCGCGTTGGTTTCGAGCACAAGATCCAGGTTGAAGCCCGTGAGCGCGATGGGCGTGACCAGGGTGATGGCGGCACTGTTGGTCACGGACCCGTTGGCGTTCCGGGCCACCACGGCCACATTGGTGAGGCCCAGACCAACCGAGGGAATGGTAAAGGTCCCACTAGCGGCCCCGTTCGCCAACACGCCATTGGTGAACCAAGTATAAGTGATCGCCCCCGGACCATCCGCGAGGGCGGTGAAGGTGGCGGCGCTGCCCGCGGCAAGATTGGTGCTGGCGAATGCCAGGGTGAAGATGGGCAGACTGTTGGCTTGGCAGACCAGGAAGTCATCCCAGGCACTGACGGCGGCGTTGGCAGTAATGCGCAAGGCTGGCCAGACGGCGGTGTTGGTGGCGATATCCAGCCCGGTGTGACTGGCGACGGTGGAGAAAGTCAGCAGGTTGCCCGTGGGCGTGATGCCGCTGGTGCCGTAATCAAACAGGGCGCAGGAAGCAGCGAGGTTCCCCGAACTGCCGGAGGTATTGGTGACCGCCACCTGAAATTTGTACCAGTGTCCCGCCGTGATGGTGACCGTGCCCAAGCCGACCCCGGTCGTCGTCACGCCGCCGGCACGGTATTGCTCGTAAACCGTCCAAGTGGTGGCGCTGGCGGGAATGAAACGGAACGACTCGAAGGCGATCCCGGCGTTGCTGTTCAGACCATTGTTGGGGGAATTAAGCAGGCCCAACTGGATTTTGTCCCCGTTGTCGCCGCCGGCCGCATAAACCAGGGAGGAGAGCAGAAGGGTGGCTCCGTTGGTGGCCAAATTCCAATCACCATTGGTATAGGTGGCCGTGGTGTCCGTGCTCTGAAAGACGCTCACGCCGCCGGAGCCGGCCACGCCATTGGTCAGGTTTTCCTCAAAGGCATACGCACCATCGTTGGCCCCGCCGACGTCGTTCCAGACGCCAAAATTATTCGTGTACTGGCCGACGGTGTTGAAATCCAGAAACACCGTTTGGGCCGGGGTGCGGAGGGCCAACAAACAACCGACGAAGGCCAGGCACTTGGGCCATAGCAGGATGGAGTTGCGGGGCATAGCGAGATGGTCGGCGCGGGTGGTTTTCCTCTGTTCGTTGGTTCGAAAAACAATATTGGCGTTTAAAAATGTGTTATTAAACGAACAAGTGAGACTAATTGTGCCATACGCCGGGGGTGGTGTAAAGCCGGCAACTTTGCTTTTTGCGAAAAGCCGCTGATTTGGGATCATGGGTGGAACCGAGCGGACAACAGGCCATGAACAGCGGACTGAAAAAAACAATCTGGTTGGTGGTGGGTGGGATTTTGGTATCCGCCCTGGCGGTAGTGTGGCTGCAAGGACAGCAGGGCGCGGACGGCAAGCAAGCAGTGGCGGACCAGAAGGCCCGGATGCGGGCGGCGGG
>CAYTJG010000597.1:0-1841 GCA_964437865.1 uncultured Bifidobacteriaceae bacterium
GCTGGGCATCACCAGCGACCGCCCGCGAATCACCGCCGCCGCTTATGGCGACGCCGCGCACGGCTGGGCGATTCACATTGTCAACACCGGCACAACCCGCGCTGTCACCATCACCGGCCTGCCGGCATCGTTGACGCGGCTTTACCCGACCATTACCGACGGCACGCGAAATATGCAGGCGCTGGCGCCAGTCCCCGTCAATAACGGCACCGCGCAATTCAATTTGGATTATCAAAGTTTCGTCACGCTGACCAGCGCCAAGCAGTAATTCTCAAGCTGCTATCTAGATAGACAACCCGAAACAGAATGATCCGACAACAATGTGCAACTGTTAGTCTGGGTGTTTATGAAAATTGAAATCGCAAATCGCAAACCGCCGATCATGAAGACTTTTCTAGGCGGCTTCGTGGCCGTTCTTGTTCTTTGCACTGCCAACTGTCTGGCGGCTGACGCTCCTTCCATCAGCCCCACGAAGGAAAATCACCTTCGCATCGCCGCTGAAGTGGAGACGAACTTGCAAAAGGAAATTCTCCGGAAGTTTTTCCCCGCCACGGTGGATGAGCAGGGAGGTGGATTTTTTGAAAACTACTCGCTCAACTGGACCCGCACCGCTGGCGGCAACAAGAGCATCGTTTATCAAAGCCGGCTCACTTGGACCAGCGCTGCGGCCGCCCGCCGTTTCCCTGCCCAAGCCGGTTTGTATCTGGACATGACCCGGCGCGGCGCCGCCTGCCTGGCGGACAAACTCTGGGACAAAACCGGCGGCGGCTTCTACTGGCAGGTCGGCACCAATGGCCAGCCCGTCTCTGACACCAAGCAAATGTATGGCCATGCCTTCGGCATTTACGCCTTGGCCGCCAGCTACCAAGCCACCAAAGACCCGGCTACTCTCGATCTGGCCAAGAAAGCGTTTCAGTGGCTTGAGGAACACGCGCATGACAACGTGAACAAAGGTTACTTCGAAAATATCGGAGCCGATGGCAAGCCTGTGGTTCGCGGCGGCGGCAATTCAGTCGGCGCCAGCGCCGGCCAAAAGTCAATGAACACCAGCATCCACATTCTCGAAGCCCTGACCGGCCTTTATGAGGTCTGGCCTGATCCGCTGCTCAAGACGCGAGTCCAGGAAATGCTGGAAATCTGCCGCGACAAGGTTTATTCCGAGCCGGGTTACCTCACGCAATTCCTCACCGCCGACTGGCAGCGAACCAGCAGTCCCGACTCTTTCGGTCACGATGTGGAAGCCGGCTACCTCATGGTTGAAGCAGCCGATGTCCTGGGCCAGGACGATCCGCGCGCATGGACGGCCGCCCGCCATCTGGTTGATCACGCCTTGCAATACGGTTGGGACAACCAGCTTGGTGGCCTTTACGATTCGGGCGCCATGAATGCCCAGGGCGTTGTCACCGGTAGTCTGCGCACCGAGAAGATTTGGTGGGTCGAGGCCGAACAACTCAACGCCTTGCTCCTGCAACACGAGCACGTCGGCAAGGAAACGACCAAGTATTGGGATGCGTTCGTCAAGGAGTGGGACTGGATCAGCAAATACCAGATTGACCACACCAACGGTGGCTGGTGGGCGACCGTCCAGGCCGACGGCACACCGGCCAGCCGCGTAAAGGCCGACATGTGGACCGAAAGCTACCATCAGGCCCGGGCGATGCTGAACGTGTCGGAGCGGCTCCGGAAGCTGGCGGCGGCAAACTAAATTGCGGACGGTCAACTCGGAATTCTCCCCGTCGCCGCGCTTTATCTCGACAAGGGGTAAAATTTGCGTCAGATTCCACCTGCCAGGGCCCACGGAATGTGGACTTACAAACCCCGCCAGGGCCGGAAGGCAGCAA
>CAYTJG010000598.1:0-1838 GCA_964437865.1 uncultured Bifidobacteriaceae bacterium
TGCCGTGCATGCCGGGCATGCTGATGAAGTTGGGATGGCTGGAAGGGAGCGCGCCAAGACCCATGAGCGTGCAGACGGTGGGGACGTTCAGGGTTTCGACGAGCGCCCGGAGGTCGTCCGACGCGCCGGAGGAGACGATGCCGCCGCCGGCGTAGACGAACGGCCGCTCGGCTTCCCACATCATCTGGGCGGCGCGGCGCACCTGGCCGGTATGGCCTTCGGTGTAGACCTTGTAGCCGGGCAGGTGAATGGCGGAGACGGGCGTATAGTGAGCCTGGGCCTGGAAGACGTCTTTCGGGATATCTACCAGGACCGGGCCAGGACGGCCGGTGGAGGCAATGTAGAAGGCTTCGTGGATAACCTGCGACAGGTCGGCGACATTCTTAATCAGGTAGTTGTGCTTGGTGCAGGAGCGGGTGATGCCGAAGGTGTCGGCTTCCTGGAAGGCGTCGCTGCCGATCAGCTTGCTGTGGACCTGGCCGGTGATGGCGACGACGGGAATGGAATCCATCATGGCGTTGGTGAGGCCGGTCACCAGATTGGTGGCGCCGGGGCCGGAGGTGGCGCAACAGACGCCGACGCGCCCGGTGGACCGGGCGTAGCCTTCGGCCGCGAAGCAGGCGTTTTCCTCGTGCCGCACCAATACGTGGCGGATGGGATGCTCATACATGGCATCGTACAAAGGGAGGGTGACGCCGCCGGGGTAGCCGAAGATGCAGTCCACGCCCTCGCGGGAGAGGCACTCCAGCAACATTTTTGCGCCGCTCATCAAACTCGACATAATGGTTCTAATTCTCCTTGGTCTTTAGCCGTTGAGGCCCGATACGAAACAAAGCCAATTCGGCCACATTGTTCTGTCGGATTCACCACCCACGGCTTGCGCGGTGGGCTGGTCTGTGACTTGAAGTCATGTCTTTTATTTTCAACATCGGCTGTCGGCTGTTCCCCGGGTTTCCGTTGGTCCAGCGGGAAGGCCGATTAAAAATCGGCCGCAGGTTGGAAACCTGCCCCACCCCCGGTTCAATCCGGCACCGGCCGGTGGCCCCGCTGGTCTGTGACTTGAAGTCATGACGTTTATTTTCAACATCGGTTGTCGGCCGTTCCCCGGGTTTCCGTTGGTCCAGCGGATGGGCCGATTTCCAATCGGCCGCGGGTTTCCAACCCGCCCCACATACACTGGCCGAAGTCACACCCGGTTCAATCCGGCATCGGCCGGTGGCCCGGCTATTATCTGTCGTCCGTTCGGGACTCAAATTCGAAATCTGCATTTACGAAACAAAGCCAATTTGTCGTCTTGCTCTTGGCCCTTGGGTCTTATCTTTCAGGGCCTTATCTCCAGGGTCGGCTTCTACCAAACAAAGCCAATTTGGCCGATGGCTCTCACTAACAAAAAAGGCCACCGGCCTGGGTTTTTCTCCCCGCCAGTGGCCTTTAGACTTCCAGTCAGGCCGTTCAGGCGGGGCCAGGTACAGTGACCCCGTTGCTAATAATGACAACTACGGAAATAAGGGAAATGGCAGAGATTGGGCCGGCAAAAAGAGGCTGATGCGAACTGTTCCGGTTGCTACACATCTCCACGTGATAAGTCTACCTTAATGGAAATCGGAAAGCAAGGGAAGGGAAGACCAAGTCATGGGCCGGTGTCCGAACTGCCGGCCGGTCCGGCGGATTGGACTCTACTGGGGCCGAAGGTCCGGAGTGGTGAAACCGCCGTGTTGTGGAAAAAGCCGCAGGTCTCCCACAAAAACCGCGGGAGCCCTGCATTATTGACCATAAGAACCTCTGCGGGCCGCGACGATTCGTTTCGCGCAAAGCTCGCAAAGAGGCAAAGGGCGCTA
>CAYTJG010000599.1:0-1836 GCA_964437865.1 uncultured Bifidobacteriaceae bacterium
CGCCGCCGTAGCCGAGGCGTTCGCGTGTGGGACAATCCACCACGTAGCCGTTGAGGGTAAGGCACTCGTATGTCCAGGTCACGAGGCGGTAGATCCGGTTCAACAGGTCGTCGGACGACTCGAATTCGCCGCTGCGCCCGTAACTGGTGCGCATGAAATAGCCCCGCACGTTCTCGGCGACCGGCGCCTGGTTCAACCCCGTGACATGAGCGTAGCGGAAGGCGTGGTAGTTGAACCGCGAGCGTACCACCTGGTTCGGCCCCGCCCGGGTCACGTACTCGTCGCGCTGGTTATACGTTTCGTAACGGCCCCCGGCCGGCGGATTGTCGGCAAACTCGACCTTGAGGCTATTGCCGGCTGTCATCCCCCGGGGCAGGCGCAATTCCAGCCAGCCCGTGTAGTTCTTGCCCATGTCGATCAGCCAGCCGCCGTCCGACGTCTTGGCGATTTTGACTGGCCGAAGCGTTTCCAGGATGCGGTTGGGCTCGACCATCTGCGCCGACGTAGTCACCTTCGGCGGCTCGAACGTCGCGGCTGACTCCCAGGCGGAATCGTCCAGCTTGGCGCCGTTCCAGTCTTTCACCTCCAGCCGGGCGTCATAGCGCTCGCCGCCATAATCGCCGAACGCCGTGCCCCGGCCCAGAGGGGTAATCGGGCTGGCTTTCGCCTTCCACGTGCCGTCGGTTCCCACCGCCACCAACTTGCCATCCGGCAAGGTGATATCAAACTGCGCACGCACCAGCGGCCCGTCGTAAACCACGCCCGGATGCCCCCGGACGTACCAGCCCCGGCCCAGCCAGAGCGCTACCGTATTGCTGCCTTCCACCAGGTAGTCGGTGATATCGTGCGTCAAATACCAATTGCGCCTGGAATAATCCACCACCGCCGGTGCCAGAACGTAGTCGTCGACTTTCTTCCCGTTGACGTAGAGTTCGTAGTAGCCCAGCGCGTTCACATAGGCCGTGCCGCGCTGCGGTTTCGTGGGGAGCGTGAAGGTCTTGCGCAGCCAGGGGAAGGGCAATGGAGTGCCTTCCTTGACGCCAGCGGGACGCGCCAGGCCGATCCAGCGGCCGTACCATTCCGAGTCGCGAAGCACCCCCATCGACCAATGGGCCGGGGCGCTCCACGGCGTCACCTTGCCATCCTGGTCCCACACGCGGACTTTCCACCACGCCTCAGCTCCCGAGCCCAGCGGCCGCCCCGCATAAGCCACGAACGCAGTCCGATCAGAGATGACCTTGCCGGAATCCCAGAGGTCACCCAGGTTTTGGCGGAGGCTCGCCGGGCTGCCCGCCACCAGGACTTCGTAGGCACTCTGCTGCCCGCCACCGAGTCCGGGCGGCAGCGTCCAGCTCAGGCGCGGTTTTTCCACGTCGATGCCCAGCGGGTTCGAGAGGTACTCGCAGCGCAGCCCTTCCACGCCCAACGTGGTCTGTCCGGATGCAACGCAACTTGCCGGAACCAGCGATACCACGATCAGAACACCAGTGACGACTGCTCTCATACGACTGTCTCCTTGGATCCTCTGTCGCCTCTGAAACGGGGCCTCTTACTTTGGACAGCAACCGTTCAAATTCGCGCAGGTCTCCGCCGGAGGGATTATCACCCCCTGCGACGAGGGTCAAGTGGAAACTTCATTCAAACGGCGGGATGGTGGGCCGCTCCATGGCCGTGCCTGTCGATCTGCTCTTGTCGGTGAGCCGATATCAATATGTGCGCGATGGCGTCTCAAGGCACATCCTGAGATACAACGTGTCCTTTTGGCAGGCGTGCAGACTTGTAAGGTGATTTGATCTGAGGTAGTTGGCCAACCTCGGTTTTTTGCTCCTAGGTGCG
>CAYTJG010000600.1:0-1825 GCA_964437865.1 uncultured Bifidobacteriaceae bacterium
TCGTGGACCCATCCAAACACACGCCCTGGTACGAGGGCCCGACGTTGCTCGGCCATTTGGAAAACGTTCACATCGCGAGCGACTGGAATCTGGCCAGTTTCCGGTTCCCGGTGCAATGGATCAACCGTCCGAGCCGCCTCACGGACAAGTTGCGGCAGGATTCTTTTGGCTTGAGCGGTCAAGTGGCCGGCGGCATTGTCCGCCAGGGACAGCCAGTGGTAGTCCTGCCCAGCGGAATCAAAACGACCGTGACCTACATTTGGACGTATGACGGTCCGCTGGCCGAGGCTTTCTGCCCTCAATCAGTGACGCTCCGTCTGGAACATGCCATTGAAGTGATCCGGGGCGACATGATTGTGGGGCCTGAAAACTTGCCGGGACGCAGTGCGGATTTGCAGGCGCGCGTTTGCTGGATGCACCGGCGGCCGCTGCAACCGGGTAAAAAGTACTTTCTCAAACACACCACGCAGACGGTGCAGGCGGTCGTCACGCAGGTAGAAAGCCGCATTGATATCATTACCTACGAGCTCGAGCCGAATCCCCCATCGCTGGCGTTGAATGATGTCGGCGTTATCAAAATCCACACTAATAATCCATTGGTGTTTGACGGCTATGCCCAAAACAGGCTTACGGGCTCATTCATCCTGGTGGAGCAGGGTACGAACGCCACAGTCGCCGCCGGCATGTTGTATCCGCCCGCTGAAGCCGCAAAACCGGAATACAATGACTTTGCGATTTAGCCAGCGGGCGCAGAGACTGGGGCGCTCCTGTCCCGAAACGAGCGGGGGCGATTCCGCCACCTCGGTTTATCCGGGCAGCGCATCCGTTTTGATGTTCTGCACCGTTTCCCGATCGCTCACTTCAAGCAATTGCTGTAAGGGAATTGCCAATAAAAGGGGAGAGGTAAACTGGAATATAGACGACTTGTATAGTCGTTTATAGATATTAGATATGCCAGTCTTACTGCCAGTCCGTCAGTCGATCGAAACCTGGAACTTCTTGGTTTCTGACCGTATCCAAGCCGAGTTGGATGAATTCCAAGACGTCGTGGAGCGATTCAAGTCCGGCGTCATCAACGAAGGGCAATTCCGTATCATTCGCGTCCCGGCGGGCGTTTATGAGCAGCGCGAGAATGGCACCTATATGCTGCGCGTGCGTTTTCCCGCTGGTGGCGTGACGCCATCCCATCTGCGGCGCTTGGGGGAAGTCTCGGCGAAATTTGGCAACGGGGTTTTGCACATCACCACCCGGCAGGAATTTCAAATCCACCAGGTCCCGTTGGATTCAATTATTCCCGCGCTCCGTTCACTGGCCGAGGCGGGGTTGTCCACCAAAGGCGGCGGCGGCAACACGGTCCGCAATATCACAGCCTGTGTCGATTCGGGGGTTTGCCGCGATGGGGTTTTTGACGTGACACCTTTTGCGGTGGCCACCACGGAGCGGCTGCTGGCTGATCCGGTTTCGCTCCAGTTGCCGCGCAAATACAAAATCGCCTTCGCCGCGTGCGACAAGGACTGCTCCGGAGCGACGGTTCACGATCTCGGCTTTATTGCGCGCAGACTGAACGGCGTCGAAGGCTTTGCGGTTTACGTTGCCGGCGGCATGGGCGGAAAAAGCCGGCTTGCCAGCTTGCTGCACGAATTCATTCCGGCCACGGACGCTTTTGTCGTGGCCGAGGCGGTTAAGCGTGTGTTCGACAAAAATGGCGACCGCAAAAACAAGCACCTCGCGCGGCTCCGATTTCTGGTCGAGAAGCTCGGCTTGCCGGCGTTCCGGGAATTGTATGAACAGGAACTGGCCGGTTTGCGCGTCAGCAACCCTCCGC
>CAYTJG010000601.1:0-1824 GCA_964437865.1 uncultured Bifidobacteriaceae bacterium
ATAAAATCCATTGTGCCCCCCATAAAGCACCGGTTTCCCCGCCACCGCCGGGTTGGTCACATTGGCCAGGATGCAGTTGGTCAGCGCCAGCGTGGACGTGGCATCGCCGCCCGCCAGGCTGGCCGCGTGGGCAAACGTCACCTGACCCGCCGCCGCCCGGGCGGAATGGGCCAGCACCAAGTTGGTGTTGACGTTCAAAAACAGGGCATTGTTGACCTGCACCGGGCAATTATTCAGCGCCAGCCCCGCGTTGCAATTGATAATCTGGACGTTGTCCAGGGTCAGGGGCGTGCCCGCATCACTGATGGCCGTCTGGGCGTACAGGATGCGCACCCCCGCCACCAACTGCCCGGCCAGCCCCGGCAGCGCCAGCGCCACCCGGGCGTAATAGCCGCTGGGATTGCCCGTCGAACCGCTGATGGGCGCGCCCGAAGCATTGTCGTCTTGCGCCGTGAAAACCGCCGGAAAATAGGCCGCAGTGTTGAAACTCAACGGGGAAACGCCCCCCGCCACCGCCAGTTCCGCCCCCGGCGCGAACTTGATCACCGTCCCGCCTTCAATGGTGCCCCCATAAAGGCTCACAATTCCTTGGATGAGGTAAGTCTCCCCCGACGCGAAGGTGAAGTTGGTCAGGGCGCAGTTGGCGAGCACGCCATAGGCCAGATTCAAGGTGGTGCTGGCCGTGGCCTGACCATACGCATTGCGCACGAGGACGGCATACACCCCCACGTTGGCCGGTTGCACACTGGCCAGCGACAACGTGGCGTTGTTCGCCCCGGCCAGAGTCACCCCGTCAAACGACCATTGATAACTCAACGGCGCCGCCCCGATGGCCAGCACACTGATACTGGCTGACTGCCCCGGATCCACCACCTGACTTTCCGGGGGGAGCAGGATGACCGGGGCCAGCGTCACGCTGTAACTGACCGAGGCCGTGGCCACATTGGTGGCCGGATTCACCCCGTCCAGCCAGAGAACAGAATACGTCACCGTGCCGCTGCCGGTCACCGTGGGCGTGAAATTGGCGGTCAAGCCGGTGCCATTGGTGGCATAACTGCCCGGGCCGCGCACGGTCCAACTACTGGACAGAATCACGGGGGCCACCGAGTTCGTGGCAAAGGTGTCCGGGCAAACAGCACCGCCTCCGGTTCCCTGCGCCATCACGACGCGAGCCGTCAGAAGCAGGCCAGCCAGGCAGAAAAACCGCCCAATTAAACGAAGCCGCCGTTTTTTCAACAAAAACACCCCCGTTGCCCCCAGCAGCAACCCCAGCAACCCGTTGCACCAGGGCGGCAGGGGCGCGTCCGCTCCGCCGGCCGGGGACGCGCCGCCGGGGCTGTTGGTTTGGCCGGAACTGTTGGTGAAAACGGTGGTGACAACCACCAAACCGGGGGAAAGAATGGGCTCCACCGCCACCATGGCCGCCGCCCCCAGGGCCAAAGTTGGCGAAGCCGGCGTGACGAGTGAGACCGCTCCGGGGGTCAGGAAGTTGGTCGTCAGGCCGCTGACCACGCAGGTTTGCGCCAGTGCCGGCGTCAGCCCAAAGGCCAGCAACAGGGCCAGCATAAAGCCCCGCCCCCGTAGCGCAGACATTCTTGTCTGCCGTACCGCCGACTTTCCAGTCGGCCCAGTGCTGAACGCGAAACTGGCGCTGAAACCATTCCGGCAACCGGCGGGCTGGATCGCCCGCGAAACGACCGGCAGGAATGTCTGCGGTACGCTGCGGGCATTCGCCGCCGATCTGGCCGACCACCTATTCAGTCCCCGCCCCAGCGACCGACCCCACAACGATTTAAGCAATACCGGCCTCATATTTGGAACCCT
>CAYTJG010000602.1:0-1816 GCA_964437865.1 uncultured Bifidobacteriaceae bacterium
GCAACTGGACAAACTGGTAGATCGGCCACGGTGAACCGGCAACCAAAGGGGATAGGGGTGCGTTGCAAAAAAGTTACAAGGCGGAGGCGGCTTGTGGGGAAGACAGGTTCCAAACATGATTCCATCCGCCCGCCGAAAGCAGCGCACAACGGAGGTTGAGAACGGCCGCCGCGCCGGATTCGGTCCAAAACATGCCAGATTGTTTGAGGCGTTGCCCCACGACGTGTTTACAGCCCGCTTCGACAATGCCCGAGCCGATAAACCAGCCGTTGGCGCGATAGCGCCGGTAATCCATCCGGTTGCGGTGGTTTTCTAGATAGGCGATTTGGCGCTGGCCCTCGGCTGAAAGGTCTGGGCCGGCGGCCCCTTGCGCTTCGGTCAACACAGTGTCCAGTTCGCTCTCGTAAATGAGGCTCTGCCAGCGAAGTGCCCAGTTGCGGGCGGTCCCGGGATCGGTATACACAGCTTGCCCCAAGGCCACGATATGCTCGCTAGCGTGGTAATAATCCAGGATCTGAACGGCTTGGGGGAAGCAAGTCCGGGCGATTTCCCAGGTCCAGGCCGCTCCATCCGCCAAAAAAATGATCCGGGTGGCCTGCTCCAAGCCGCGCTGCCGGGCCGCGTGGCGGGCCAGCGGGCCAAATTCGTCGGAGCTGGCAAAACTGGCCAAGTAGGTGGTGCTGTCGGGATCGCGTACTGGCCGACCTTCCGCATCGACTTTGGTCCGGGTAAAAAAGGCCGCCAATTTGACCTCCCGGGTTTTGGCCTGGCCATCGGCGCCCTTTCCGGCCCGGCCCGCCAGTTCCGACGAAACCATCGGCACGCCCGTGCCATCAATGCTCACGTAAAACTCCGGGGCGACCGCGGCGGTGGGCGAGGGCAGACAATGCACCCAGTCTTGCTTGACTGTCCCCATCGTCAAGACCAGCCGTTGAATGCGGGAAGGCTCGACCGCCAACTCCGCCAACTCCGCCAATTGCCCGCTGCTTTCGACATAAGGCAATTGCGCCGCCGTGCGGCAAATCATGCGCGCCGCCGCCGGGGTGCAGTGCTCCTGCAGGCCCAACGCCTGGTCCAGCGGAAAATCACCGCCCGCGGGGTCCCCAGGACGATGGTAATAGTCGCGGCGCAAGGTGATCAGCCCGAACAGACTCAAAATCTCGCTGGCCCGAACCTGATAAATTCGTTCCCCCGGTTGAGTCGCCCGGCGGGGTTGGGGTAATTTCGCCAGCAAACTTTCCAATAGGCCACGCCCATCCTTGAGCAAAGCCGCCCGCAAGGTCGTCTCAATCCATTCGCACGACAACTCCTGCCCTTGTGACAAACGCTGGTCAAAGACCTTTAAGAACGCCTCGGTTTCCTGATAGCGCTCGGCCTGGACGAGCTGGAGTTTTTTTTTCGCTCGCTCGCGTCGGAGCTGCGGGTTTGCTGAACGGTCAACTCGACGAACTCCTCTGCCAACTCCTGAAAACGCTCATGTTCAGCCAAGGCCGCTTGCACCGAGGCGACTTCGGCCGCGGGCACGTAGCGCGTCTGGTTTTTGCCCTTATGCCAGCATTGAAGCTTGTAAAAGGGCGGTTTGTCCGGGCCTTGGGACTGGGCACAGAGTTTGCCCCGTTCCATGCGGGTAATGGAGTTGATTTCGTGGAGGATTTCTTGGCGGCGCGATTCGTATTCCATGCGCATTATCTATACCACTAGATATTATATGTCAAAAAAAATCCCGAAATTTGAATCTTTGAACTTTTTTGCAACGCACCCACAACCCGGCCGGGGCGGCCAAGACACCCCGGGGCCGCTGCGCCGGGCGGGTGTT
>CAYTJG010000603.1:0-1809 GCA_964437865.1 uncultured Bifidobacteriaceae bacterium
GGCTCCGAACGGCTGCCACGCAAAACCCATCCGGGGCGCGAATTTCCCTGGCGGCGTGTTGTTCTGATAGAAGCTGCGGGTGGGACTGGGCCACACACCCGTGGGCGCCGGACCAAACGGCTGGCCCGTGTAAGGATTAATCAGAGCCGGATTGTAGTTCGCCGCAACCACATTGCCGACCAAAGTTCCCGAGGGCGGCGGTACCGGCATTTGCTGCAACAAAGACGGCCAGACGTTCCCGATTGTACCCGCCTTGTCGAACGAAGGGCCTACATACTCCCAGCGCAGGCCGGCATTGAGCGCCAGGCGCGGCGTCAGCTTGATATCGTCCTGCGCGAACAGCGCCCCGTAATCGTGCCGGTATTGATACTGGACCTCACCGTTCGGGCCTACCCCCTCGTTGGCTCTCACCGTCTCGATGTTGCTGCGGCCGCCAGGGCTTTGATTATCCGTCGCGCTCAGGCCCACCAGTAAATCCTCAAACGTCTCGACCGTGATTTTTCCACGCGCGGCGCCGCTGTCCAGCCGGTCGTTGTGCTGCATTAGAAAGACTCCACCCACCCGCGCATGGTGCCTTCCGTGGCCCAAAGAGAGATTGTCCGTCCACGCGAACGTGTTGGTGTGCGTCGAGAAGTCATTGGCGCCGTTGCCGAAAAAACGGAACGTTCCCATGGGGCCCAGCATGGTGACTTCCGGGGGTTGGGGGAACAACGGGTCCACGGGAGTCATGCCAAAGGAATCCGCAGAAGGAGTGCCGACGCCGCGGGCCGGCTGGAATGCCCGCGTGTAGGCAAAGCGCGCTTCGTTGACCAAGTTGGCCGACAGAACTGAGGTCAGCTTCAGGGAAACCGCATCGTCCTGCGCATGGAGCGCCTGGGGAGAGCCGGCGCCTGGAAGAACCGGGGTAACCGTTGCCCCGCCCGGCGCTCCCAGAGATCGGAGTTGGTTGATTCTCGAGAAAAAGCCGCGCCACGACAAGAAGTTGAGCGGCGACACACCAATGTCGCTGTTCGCCACGAAATGATCCTCATTGTAATAGGACGGGAAACTGAAGGAGGAGAAACCCATGCCCGCGTTGCTGCCTGATTGGAGGATGGTCTGGGGCACCGGAATCAGGTACGTGCCATCGGGCAGCTTGGTTTGCAGGATACTCAGGGCCACCGGATTGATGGGAACGGTCGTGGCCGTACTACGGTTCGCGCAGTCCAGTTGCTTCCCGCCGGCAAAGGTCAGATACCGCGGGTCCGGCTGGCCCGCCCCCGCTCCGCTCGTGAGCAGATGATTCGCCGGGCAGAACTCGGCCGCCAGGGCCGCCGCCGACCGGTCGCTCGAGAGCGGCGGAAGGATGACCGTGGCCACAGAGGTGGGATCCAAACCGTTGACCTGCCGCGTTCCCTGGTAGGACCCGAAAAAGAACCACCTATCCCTAACGACCGGGCCGCCCAGCGTCACCCCAAACTGGTTTTGTTTCAGATTCGGTTTGGCTTGCCCCGTGGCATTCCGGAAGAACGCATTGGCATTAAAAATGTCGTTGCGCACAAATTCCCAGGCGGTGCCGTGATACCGATTCTCTCCGCCCCGTGTGATCACGTTGGTGCTGGGCACCATCGCGCCATAGCCGGCGTCGTACTGCGAGGTCTGGATCTTGAACTCGGTGATGGCATCGGGATTGGGGACGGTGCTGGGGGCGTACGCTCCGTCAATGGTGTAGTTACCCGCCGCCGTGCTTCCATTCACGTTCACCGTATTGGTTCCTCTGCCCAGGGTTCCGGCATTGTTCACATCCGCGGCAGTGCCCGAGGACATCGA
>CAYTJG010000604.1:0-1809 GCA_964437865.1 uncultured Bifidobacteriaceae bacterium
CTCCACGGATATTTCCTTGTAGTGCGTTTCATTGACAATCTTGTGCCCGTTTTCATCGTAACCCGGCTTTGGCGCTGCCACCGTCACGGCCGCCGCCGCCGTCTGCTCCCCGGCATTCTTGGCGGTCCAGTCACGCGATTGCGTTTCGCCGTTGCGCACGGTTGTAATCGTCCCGCTAATCTGGCCATTGGCCACCGCGCCCGTGTAAGTAGTTTTATTGGTATTGCCGTTGAAAACCCGGAGCACATCAAATGAGAGGTTGTTGCCATCCACCTTGCCATCGGCAATGTCTATATCCACCGGTTTGCCATCGCGGCCCGGGGCGGAAATCTTCCCCGTCAACGTGGAACCATCCGTTTTCAGGGATAACACCGATTCACGCGGCGCTCCACCATTGCGGCCCGGCGTGGTCCAAATCCAGTTGCCATCCGCATCCGCCGCCAGGATTGGCGCCGCGCTTCCGATCAACAGAATTGCGCCCGTGACATAATTCAATACAGTTAGTTTATTCATAGTTTTGCTTTGAGAGACTGAGTGGTCAGTTACTTTGGTGTTTTCTTTGTTTTGGTGGGTTACATCAGGCCAGAATTTCCTGGTGCACCTCGCCGTAGACATCCGTCAGACGAAAATCGCGGCCGCCATAGCGGTAGGTCAATTTTTCGTGGTCGAGGCCAAAGATGTGGAGCATCGTCGCGTGTAGATCGTGATAGTCCATGCGGCCATCCACGGCGCTGATGCCATAGTCGTCGGTTGCGCCATACGAAAAGCCCGGCTTTACGCCGCCGCCAGCCATCCACATGGTCCAGCCCTTGGTGCTGTGATCCCGGCCGTCCGGCTTCGGACTGTCCGGGGTGCGGCCGAATTCACCGCCCCAGAGCACCAGGGTGTCTTCCAGCAACCCGCGCTCCTTCAAGTCCGTGAGCAGCGCGGAAATGGGCTGGTCCACGGCCCGCGTGCTCTTCTTCAAACCCGCATAGAGTTGGCCGTGATGATCCCAATCGTCATAGCATACTTCAACGAACCGCACGCCGGCTTCCGCGAAGCGCCGGGCCAGCAGGCACTGCCGGCCAAAGTCATCCGTCTCGTCCTGGTTGATGCCGTACAGGTCAAGCGTGGCCTGGGACTCCTTGGAAATATCCGTCACTTCCGGCACCTCCGCCTGCATCTTGAATGCCAGCTCGTAAGACTGAATCACGCCTTCCACTTGCCGGTCCAGCGTGCCTTTCTTAAGCAGGTCGTGGTTCAACTCCTGGATGAAGTCCAGTTCCTTGCGTTGGGCTTTGGCCGTTATGTTCGCGTTTTTGATGTTGTTAACGCTGCAATTCTTGATGTCCGTCTTCGACTCCCCAATCCGGGTCGCCGAAAACACAGACGGCAGGAAGCCCGATTCATAAGATTGTCCGCCGCCGATGGACAGCGCCGGCTTGATGGTGACAAAGCCGGGCAGGTTTTGATTTTCCGTGCCCAGGCCATAGAGCAGCCACGACCCCATTGAGGGCCGCACGAACACCGGACTGCCGGTGTGCAGCGCCGGCCAGGCTTGCGGATGGAGCGCGGGCGCGTTGGTCCACATACCATGGAGAAAGCAGAGTTCATCCGCGTGCCCCGCCACTTTCGGAAACAATTCCGAAATCCATTTGCCGCTGTGGCCATATTGTTTGAATTTAAACGGGGAGCCGAGATACTGCCGGTCTTCATTGTCGGCCGACTGTTTGCCGTCGTCGGCCTGCAATTTTGGCTTGTAGTCAAAGGTGTCCACATGCGACGGCGCGCCTTCCATGCCCAGGAAGATGATGCGTTTCGCGCGCG
>CAYTJG010000605.1:0-1807 GCA_964437865.1 uncultured Bifidobacteriaceae bacterium
GCGCGAATTGTTTGCCAAAAACGTGGTTCCCAGTTACGGCCGGTTTGAACTCGTGCTCAGTCACGGTATCGGCAGTCATGTATATGACGTTTCCGGCCGCCGCTACCTGGACTTGGGCAGCGGGATTGCCGTGTGCTGTCTCGGCCATGCCCACCCCGCCATTACCGAGGCGCTGGTGGAGCAGTCCAAGAAGCTCATCCACGTCTCCAACCTGTATTTCACCGAGCCGCAAGGCCGGCTGGCGGCGGAAATCGTCAAGCGCGTTGGCGTCGGCAAGTGCTTCTTTGCCAACAGCGGCGCGGAGGCCAACGAGGGGCTTTACAAGCTGGCCCGCAAGTTTGGCCATGACGAAGGCCGCTTTGAAATTTTGACGGCCGTCAATTCCTTCCACGGCCGCACGCTGGCGGGCATCGCCGCCACCGGGCAGGACAAGGTCAAGAAAGGCTTCGAGCCGCCCACGCCCGGCTTCCGGCACATTCCGTACAACGACCTGGCAGCCGCGCGCGAGGCGATTTCGCCGGCCACGGTGGCCATCCTGGTGGAAGGCGTGCAGGGCGAAGGCGGCGTTACGCCGGCCACCCCTGAGTATTTGCTGGGCTTGCGGGCGCTGTGCGATGAAAAGAAGCTGCTGCTGTTCATGGATGAAGTGCAGTGTGGCTATTTCCGCACCGGCCGGTTCCTGAGCTTTCAGCGTATCCTGGAAGGCGTTCCCGGCGGCGACCGGTTTCTGCCCGATGGCGTTTCCATGGCCAAGTCGCTGGGCGGCGGATTCCCCATTGGCGCGTTCTGGGTGCGCGGGCCTTACGCGGATCTGCTTGGGCCCGGCACGCATGCCTCCACGTTTGGCGGCACGCCGCTGGCCTGCGCCGTGGCGTTGAGGATCTTTGAAACCGTCGAACGGGAGAAGCTGGCGGACAACGCTCGCACCCTGGGCGCCTGGATCCATGACGAACTCGATCGCCTGGCCCGGGAGTATCCCACGGTGGTGAAGCGTGCGCGCGGCCTGGGCTTCATGCTTGGGCTCGAACTGGCGGAGAAAATTCCGGGTTTTGCCGGCAGCGACAAGACGGCGTCCGCCCAATTCGTGAACCGGTTGCATGCGGCCGGTGTGCTGGCCATTCCCGCCGGCGCCCAAATCATCCGCCTGCTGCCGCCGTTGAATCTGAACCGGCAGGATGCCGGCGAGGGCATCGCCATCATCGAGGGCATCGTCAAGTCGCTGGCTTGAAAAAGCCGGCCGGCGCCACCCCAAGATCATGACCCCGGCAGCGCACCAACATCTGGCCCAATGTGATCCGGTGATGGCGTCGCTGATCCGGCAGCATGGCCCCTGCGGGCTGGAGCCGGAAACGCGTCGCGCGCCGTTCCAATCGCTGGTGCAGGCGGTGGCCCACCAGCAGCTCCATGCCGCGGCGGCCGCCAACATCCTTGGCCGGTTCAAAAAACTGTTCCCCGGACGCAAGTTCCCTCGCGCGGCCGATCTGGCCACCGTAACCGACGATCAGATGCGCGCGTGCGGATTCTCCTTCGCCAAGATCCGGGCCATCCGCGACCTCGCCGAGAAAACCTTGTCTGGCGTGGTGCCCACCACCCGGGCGATGGGCCGGTTGTCGGACGAGGAAATCATCGAGCGGTTGACCGAAGTGCGCGGAGTGGGGCGTTGGACGGCGGAGATGCTGCTGATTTTCCAATTGGGACGCCCGGACGTGCTGCCGGCAGACGATTTTGGCGTGCGCAACGGATTCCGACGCGCCTACCGGAAGCGCAGTATGCCAACGCCCCAAGCCATCCGCCGCTTCGGCGAGCG
>CAYTJG010000606.1:0-1805 GCA_964437865.1 uncultured Bifidobacteriaceae bacterium
ATGCTGCGGCTGCGGACATTGCCATGAATGTGCGTCGTTTCATCACCTGAGGGGTCTCCCTGTAGAGTGTGGGCCGTGGAACACCGTCACCCGTCATTGCCGGCTGCCCCCTGCCGTTTGTATACCGGCTCCATGTTAACCCAGCTTGGGTCGGTGAAACAAGCCCCACACGTCTCAGCCCGGGACAGCGGCAAAATCCGAACCGCGGCAAACCGCTGTTCAGCGGGATTCCCCTGCGCTGGCCGGGCAAAGAAACGGAAACGGAATGAACCCCGTGCTACGACGCGGGCGCCGAAACCACGGCGGAGGCCGGCATCTGGGCTTGCAGTCTGCGCCCCAGGATTTCCCGCAACACCATGAGCTTGCTCAGCAATTCGGCGATGTTGTTCTTGGGGTCCGGCAGACGCTGATAGCGGTTGATCAGTTGCTCCGGGTTGTCCAGGATCGAAGCGATCGACTCGTGGTCGGCGGCGCCCTCGGCCATGTAGACCTGGTCGCACATTTCCAGCCAGAGCAAGTACATCACTGTGGCGCCGGCCGAGCGTTCCACCTCGTTGGGGGCGTCCAAGATCATGTGGCGGTGGGCAGCCACCAGGATCTCCAGCACCGCCTGCTTGACGTTGCTGGAAATGTGGTCCCAGGACGAGCCCGCCCTGAGCCAGCCGGGCTCGCGGGGGCCGGGTTCGGTGGGTGGATTCGCCGGCCGGGCCGCAATGGGCCGCGCACCGCGCGATGTGGTGAATTTCCGGCCGGGCTTAGCCCGCGCCGTTTTCAGAAGGGATGGTTTTTTTGCCATGCCCTCATCATGCCGACGAACATGGCGGTCGTCAAAGCGGGAATTGGGCCATTTTGGACGGTGGACGGAAAACGTTGGGTGGCATGCCCTCACACGGCGAAGCCGTGAGTCGGCATGTGGAATGCCGAAAAGCACATGCCGACCCGACGCTGCGCGCCGTGACGGCATGCCACCCAACCGGGTCCTCAGCCTTTTAGCGTTCGGCTGCCGGAACAGGCTATAGTGATTTCTTTAGCAATTGAGCGGGGACAGGGGAATGCGGAGCGTTCAGCAAACGGCTGCCGGGAAAAACCTTGGTGATGCCCGGCAGCGCGGACGGGTATTGACCGTTCGCCTCCGGCCGCAAGGGCGGCTCGACGTCGAAGCCGTAACGCGGTTGCAGGAACGTCTGCGTTGAAGCCATGGCCTTTTCCCAAGTGATTTCCTGGCCGGTGTAGCAGACCATCTGGGCGAGAATGCCGAGCATGCTGCTGGTGAACATGTAGTTGCTGTTGTTGATCGGCTTACCGCAGCGGATGCCGGCGAACAATTCCGCGTGTTCGTTGTCGTACATGTTGGCCTTGGGCCCCTTGAACTGCCAATTGGTGCGGCCTTTGATCTGATGCTTGATCAGACTGGCCTGACCCTTGGTGCCCAGCAGGGTATCGGAAGTTTCGCTGTAACAGCCGAGAATGTCGCGGCAGAAGCCGAACACCCGCACGCCGTTGGCATATTCGAAGATCACGGCGTGGTGGTCGAATTGGTCGCCATACTTGGGCTCGGTGCAGACCTGCCGTCCACCCATGCCCAAGGCCTTGACCGGCGCAACGTCGTCCATGGCCCAGGAGGACTTGTCGAGGCAGTGGATGAGCTGTTGGGCCGTCTGGTCGCCGGAAAGCCAGTTGAAATGATACCAGTTCTGATACTGGTACTCCATTTCGCTCCACTCGGGCTCGCGTTTGCGCAGCACGTAAGGGTTGCTGAGGTAGTTTTCCTGGATGGCGATGATCTGGCCGATGGCCCCGTCGTT
>CAYTJG010000607.1:0-1793 GCA_964437865.1 uncultured Bifidobacteriaceae bacterium
AGTGAGTTTCGGCTGCCCGATGGCTCCGTGCTGCCGCCGCTGGGGTTTCGGGTGCGATAAATGTAGTTATACGAAATCGGGTGGTTTCTGCCAATTGGCGGCCAGCTCGGGATACCGTCGCCCCGGCTTACGCTGGCGGAGTTTCCAAGACGAACAATCGGGCCACGCGGGACCGCACCAGGTGCTCCCAGCCGTTGACTTGGCCGGGTTGCAGTTGCAGGAACTCCATCACGAACTTGGCCGCGGGCAAATCGGCAAACCGGGTCTTGGCCTGGGATTGGATGTGGCCAGCCAACGCGCTGGCCGCATACGTCATGACCGTGAGCTTCGCTGGCGTGGTGTGCCCGGCCGGGTCGATGTGCTCGAAAACTGGCGTCACTATTTCCTCCGGCATTCCCCAACGCTGCAACAGATGCGCGCCGATTTCGCTGTGGTCAAAGCCGAAGACGGCCTTCTCCAATTGGCTCAGCGAACCGCCCGTGCGCTTGCACTCGTAGAATATCGAGGCGTAGCGGGCTTCCTCCGCCAAAGCGAACACGAGTTTGCCCACGTCGTGGAGCAGGGCGGTGGTGAACGCCATGCCTTCCGATTCGCCCACCTCTTGGGCCAGGGCACCCGCCGCGATGGCCGCCAGACTTGAATGTCGGCGCAATTCCTCCAATGGGAAACCGGCCGCCATCTTGGACGCGGACAGCATCCGCGTGCCCAGTAGCGCCACGGTGATCTCGTACACCTCAAAAAAGCCCAGCCGATATACGGCTTCGTCCACTTCATGAATATCGGCATCGTTACCGACCAGCGAATTCTTGCAGCGACGAAGCACCTCCAGCGCCAGCGCCGGGTCCCGGCGCAGCAGTTGCACCACCTCGTCCACCTCCGCCTCCGGCCGGCGAAACAGGTCGATCAATTTGATCAGCACCGTTGGCGTGGGCGGCAGATTTTGAATGCGATCAAGATACGCGTCGAGGGCATTGCCCGCCGCCGCCGTGGTCTGGCTGGTTGGTAATGACATATGCTGAGCCGATCCGGAATTAACCGAGTCCCGGCAAAGGACACTTCAAGTCCTCTTATGCTATCGGCGGAATAACCGCGTGCCTGAGCCCGGATTTTTGGCAAATTCGCCGCCGAAATTGTTCCGGCAATTTTGCATCTTGTCCTCCCGGTCCGATCCGACGCCCGACTCATGCCGCCAGGTGATTGCCTTTTTTAAACGTTTCGCCGATGATGACGCCGCAATTTCGCCAAGCCATGCATAAAATCATCGGAGTCATCCTGATCGTCGTCGGCGTCTTTCTGCTGGTGCGGGGACATGATCTCTCACGCTCGTTTCTCTCGCAAATTCACAGCCTTGCCGTCGGCGCGCAGCCATCCAAGATCACCTATTATTACTTCGCCGGCCTGCTTTGCTGCGCGGTGGGATTGGTGGAGTTTTTCCGGTCGGACAAATAGTTGGGCTTTGAATGTATTGGTCCCCGGACCGTTGGACACCCGCCGTTACTACACCGCCACCACTTCGCCAACGGCTTTTCCGCCATTCACCAGGAACAACACCGCCATGCGCACGGCCAGACCGTTGGTCACCTGCTCCAGAATCACGGAGCGGTTGGAGTCGGCAATTTCGCTGTCGATCTCCACACCGCGGTTGATGGGGCCGGGGTGCATGATGAGCGCGTCGGGCTTGGTCATGGCCAGCCGGGCCTTGGTGAGCCCGTAGAAATTTGCGTATTCGCCGATGCTGGGAAACATCGTCTTGCGCTGGCGTTCGTGCTGGATGCGCAGCAGGTTGATGATGT
>CAYTJG010000608.1:0-1793 GCA_964437865.1 uncultured Bifidobacteriaceae bacterium
GGCGGCGAACCAAGTCAGCAAACGCACGGCTAAGCTCAGGTCAGTCTGGTGCTGCTTGACGAGGGCAACCAGCACCGAACCGGCCACCATCGCCCCGGTGCCCATGGTCAAGAGCACCACGGGGATGCTGGGCAGAAAGATGGCCAGCACCGCGCCGAACGCATCGGCCAGCAGGGCGATGAAGAGAATCTGGTGCACGCGGCTGGCGTAGACGGTCAATTCCGGGTCCACGACGCGGAGCACCTGGCCGGGCACGGCGGGCACGGCGCTGGCATCCGCCAGCAGCGCGGCGTATTGCGGGGCGATGGTTTCGGCAGTGGCGTTGCCCTGTGCCGCTTCAATCAGCGGTTGGATTCGGGCCATGACCTTCTGTACGTTGCGATACCGGCGCAGGGAGGGAAGCTCCTCCAGGTGGACGGCGGTTTTCAAGTAGGTGCGGCACGTGGCGCCGCCGAGCAGATTGAGGATAAAGAACAGCCCGAAAAGAACCACCAGGATGCCCAGAAAAATGCCCCCGGCGATCTCCTCGCCGGTCCAGCGGGCGCCTTTGGGCATGGTGGCCAGCAAGAGAATCAACAGGCTCCCGGTCAACAGGCCCAGCACGATATTCAATACCATCCAGACACGGGTTTCGTGGAGGATGATCGCCTGGATATCGCGAAAGTAAAATCGTTTGTAGGTTTCGGTGTAGCCGCCCATGGATTCCACCTGCACAAGGTGGTCATCCCCCAGCCAAAGCCGGCAGCTGATGCGCGCGAAGGCCAGGAAAGTTCCTTGGGCACGGGCAAATCCCCGGCCGGGCAGGCGCCGGTATTGGATGGGAGCGTCGGCGTTCATGGGGTTATTTGCGAACGGCCAGCCAGGTAAAAAAGACAATCCAGCCGGCGATTTCCAAGCTGGCGAAGCACATGGCCAGGATCAAGAACAAGCGCCGCCAGTTGGGCACGATGCTGCCTGGAGAACGCCAGTGCCAAATGGCGTAAAAGAGCGCCGCCGGCGCCGTGAAGATCGTAAAGTAGAAGATGAGCAGCGGGCCCACCGCCAACAGCAGCGCAAAACGATCATGGCGCGTCCGCGAGTTTTGCAGCTTGGCGATCCTGCCCTTTTGCCGGCCAGCCTCGAGACACATGGGGCAAAGATGCCGCCCGTCAAAATCCACATCGCACAAGGTACAGAGAAACCGTCCGCAAAGGTCGCACACCACGGCCGCCCGCTTCTCCGGATGGTAAAAGCAACTGGCTTCGCCTTCGGCCATGACCCGCTCACCCGTGGTGACTGACTCGGCGCGGAAGAGGGCCGGGAAGACCGTCACGCGCAGTTCCGTGGCGCAGGAAGGACATGGCTGGGCCGCCGGCTGGTTGAAAAACTCCGCCCCTAGTACGGCTCGGCATTGGGGACACGCGATAGGTTGCGCCGCGGCGGCCATGACACATCAAACCTTGACGACGCGCGTGTCGCAGAGGCGGTCATGCAAGGCGCGTTTTTCAGGATCCCAGGCCGCCATGAGGAAGCCGATGCCGAGAATCAGGGCGCTTAACATATAGCCGAAAAAGCGGCCGGTGGCCTTGGCGTAGGACACCGGAGAACCGTCGGCATTGACCACCCGGATTTTACAAAGTTTCTTGCCTGGGGTCTGGCCATCCTTACCAATAAAATAGATGAAATAAGCCGCGCGCACGGCCATGCCCACCGCAGCCGAAACCAGTTGCAGCACCAGAAATCCGCCCCGATGACCGCTCGCCAACCCACCCGCCGCGCCGAAGACGCCGCCGATCACGGCGCCCAATATCCCT
>CAYTJG010000609.1:0-1779 GCA_964437865.1 uncultured Bifidobacteriaceae bacterium
GAGTCGATTCAGGTGCGGGTGAATCCGCGGGCGGCCTTCCAGACGATGGATGGTTTTGGAGCCTCGGATGCCTGGGCGTGCCAGTTTGTGGGGCGGGATTGGCCGCTGGCCAAGCGGGAACAAATCGCCGACCTGCTGTTCAGCCGGGACGTGGATACCAACGGCAGTCCCCGGGGGATCGGGCTTTCCCTCTGGCGGTTCAACATTACCGCCGGCACGGCGGAGCAGGGGAAGGCTTCGGATATTCCCGATCCGTGGCGGCGGGGAGAATGTTTCCTGCGGCCCGATGGCAGCTATGACTGG
The DNA here is from genome assembly GCA_964437865.1 of uncultured Bifidobacteriaceae bacterium. GTDB lineage: Bacteria > Verrucomicrobiota > Verrucomicrobiia > Limisphaerales > UBA11358 > UBA11358. Next base: position 304 of record CAYTJG010000609.1, read on the forward strand.
TCCAAGCAGGCGGGGCAACAATGGTTTTTGCAGGCCGCCCACCGGCGGGGCGTGGAAAAGCTGCTCGCCTTTGTGAATTCGCCGCCGGTCTATTTCACCCGCAACGGCAAAGGGTACGCCCCGGCCGGTATTACGAACCTCAACCTCGGCCCGGGGAAGATGGAGAAGTACGCCGATTTCATGACCGAAGTGCTGGCCCATTTTGACCAGCAAGGCCTGCCTTTCGATTATCTCAGCCCGTTTAACGAACCGCAATGGAGTTGGGACGATCACACCCAGGAAGGAACCCCGGCGTTGAACATCGAGGAATATGATCTCATCCGCTATTTGGACCGGGATCTGTCGCTCCACCGGCTGCGGACCCGGCTGGCGGTGGGCGAGGCCGGCAGCATCGGTCATGCGGCGATTCGGATGGAGGACGACGGTCGCGACCGGCAGGCGGAATTCTTCTTCGCGCCGGACTCGCCGTTTTATATCGGCAACCTGCCGCACGTGGCGCCGCTGATTTCGGCGCACGATTATCAAACAGTCTGGCCGCCGGAGAAACAGGTGGAATACCGCCAGCGGCTGCACGCGGCGCTGCAAGCCGTGGATCCCAAACTGCGTTATTGGATGAGCGAGTATTGTATTTTGGAAAAGAGCAGCGAACTGGGCGGAGGCGGCGGACGCGATCTGGGGATGGATACCGCGCTGTTCGTGGCGCGGCTCATTCAAGACGACCTTACGGTGGCCGGCGCCAGCTCCTGGCAATGGTGGACAGCGCTGTCCGCGTACGATTTCAAGGACGGGCTCATTTATTTGGACGACGGCGCCTCGGGCGACGAGGGGCGCACGGGACCGGGAGCCAAAGGTTTGCGACAGGACGGGGCATTTCGCGAAAGCAAACTGCTCTGGGTCCTGGGTAATTTTTCCCGCTTTGTGCGTCCCGGCATGCGGCGAATTCAATGCGACGTGACGCCGGCGCAATCCTATAAGGGTGGCGTGCTGGTCTCGGCCTTCAAAGGAGCCAAAGGCCGGCTCGTGGTGGTGCTGGCCAATCTTTCACCAACGGACGTGCATTGTGATCTGGGCGGCCATAAAGCGGTGGGCGTTTACACCACCTCGGCGGACAGCAATCTGCGGCACAGCGTGCAAAACGCCGCGCAGATCAATGTACCGGCTCGCTCCGTGGTCACGGTGCTGAAAGGCGGCCCCGCCCAATTGCCGTAAGGCGCGTCTTCCTGTTCCGAATGGAGCGCGCCCGGCTCGAGCGCTGAAACGTGCGGGCGTTGCGGCCGCTCTCACATCGATCGACGCGGCGTAGGTAAATTCTTCGAGGCTCCTTTCGGCAGTCGCGATGCGACCTTGGAACTTAGCCCGGCACAGCGTGCCGGGTGCTCGTGGCAAAAATGAAACCGTCCTGAAGGGACAGGGGAAATCCGGCGTCCCTTCAGGACGCATAAATTCGCTTGGCGCGAGACCAGACACTGGCGTGTC
>CAYTJG010000610.1:0-1778 GCA_964437865.1 uncultured Bifidobacteriaceae bacterium
GCAAGGCATCCTCCAAGGTGAAAACCTCGGCCAGGCAGGCGGCCACATACTCGCCAACGCTGTGCCCGATCATGCAGGCGGGCACGATGCCCCAGGATTCCCACAATTTCGACAAAGCAAACTCAAAGACAAACAAGGCCGGCTGCGCATAGCGAGTCTGGAGCAGCCGTTCTTCCGCGGCTTTTTCCTGGTCGGCCGATGGAAACAAGACCTCCCGCAGATCCAAAGCCAGGTACGGCAGCAAGAGCTGCGCACACCGATCAATCTCCTTTTTGAAGGTTGGCTCGTGGCGGTACAGTTCTGCTCCCATGTTGACATATTGGGAACCCTGGCCCGGGAACATAAAGGCCACTGGACGCACCTGGTTTGCCACCTGCTGGGTGATGACGCGCTTGGCATCGAATGTTTCCAGCGCGGTCACGGCGTCGGCTGTCTCGCGACCTAAGAGCATGCGCCGATGGGCGAAAGCGCCGCGTCCAACTTGGAGGGTGAAAGCGGCATCCGCGAGGTTGATGTTTGGCTGGGTCTTGAAATGGGCAAGGAGGTTGGTCGTGGCCGCTTCCAGGGCGGGCGCGGTCTTGGCGGAGAGGAGTAGAAGTTGCCATCCACGCGAGGGCGGGGCGCACGGAGGTGCCGGCGCCTCTTCGAGGACCACATGGGCATTGGTGCCACCAAAGCCGAAGGCGCTCACGCCGGCGCGGCGCGGGGTCGCACCCGCTTCCCAGTTCGTCAGCTTGGAGTTTACGTAGAAAGGGCTTCCGGCAAACTCGATTTTGGGATTGGGCTGGGTGAAATGCAGGCTCGGGGGCAGGGTCTTGTGTTTGAGACTGAGCGCTGTTTTTATCAATCCGGCCACGCCGGCGGCGGCATCGGCGTGTCCAATATTGCCCTTGAGTGAACCAATCGCGCAAAAGCCATTGCGCGTGGTATCCATCCGAAACGCCTTGGTCAAGGCCGCGATTTCAATTGGGTCACCCAAAGGCGTGGCGGTTCCGTGCGCCTCGATATAGGAAATGCTGTCCGAGTCAAATCCGGCTTGGCCCATGGCCAGGGCAACGACTTCGGCTTGTCCCTCCACGCTGGGCGCGGTGAAACCCACCTTCGCGGAACCGTCATTGTTTACGCCGAATCCCTTGATGACCGCGTAGATCTGATCGCCGTCGCGTATGGCTTCGGCAACACGTTTGAGTACCACCACTCCGAGTCCGTCGCTAAAGCTGGTGCCCGCCGCATTCACGTCAAACGGCCGGGTTCGACCGTCGGGCGAAAGGGCTCCGCCTTCCTGATGGTAGTTGGGCCTGATTTGAGGAAACCTGACCGAGACGCCACCGGCGAGAGCCAGGTCGCATTGATAGCAAAGCAAGGCCTGGCAGGCCTGGCAAACCGCCACGAGGGAAGTGGAACAGGCGGTATTGATGCTGAGTGCCGGTCCTTTCAGATTGAGCTTGTAGGCCACCCGGGTGGCCAGGAAATCCTTTTCGTTACCGAGCCCGATGGTCACCTTGCCCACCAGATTAATCAAATCGGTTTGCGGATGAAGATTGCTTAAATAATAGTAGTTGCTACCGCTGCCTGCGTAGACCCCGACGTAACCCTTGACTCGCGCCGGATCACACCCGGCGTCTTCGAGCGCTTCCCAGGAAGCTTCCAGGAAGATTCGTTGTTGGGGATCGGTTACCTCGGCCTCTTTGGCACCGATGTTGAAGAACGAGGCATCAAACCATTCCGCACGGTTGAGCACACCGCGGGCGGTCACCCAATTCGGATCTTGCCTTAAT
>CAYTJG010000611.1:0-1776 GCA_964437865.1 uncultured Bifidobacteriaceae bacterium
TAAAAAAGCCGCAAGGATGGGGCACGGAGCGCAGTGGTTCTGGGCCGGATCAGTAGTTCCAACCACTTATATAATGGGGGACGGAAGGGCGCTGAGCAGTGGGCGCGCGGGTTCAAGAGAGAGATATGTCGAATTTGCAGGGAAGAATTGCTCTGGTGACCGGAGCTTCGCAGGGGATTGGCCGGGCATGCGCGCTGGAGCTGGCGCGGGCCGGGGCCACGGTGGCGCTGGCGGCGCGGAACCAGGCCAAGCTGGCAGAGGTAGCCGCGGAAATCGGAGCGGCCGGCGGGCAGGCGGCGGCCTTTGCGCTGGACATCTCCAGCGAGGAGTCCATCAAGGCAGCGGCCAAGGCGGTGATCGAGCGCTTCGGCAAGGTCGAGATCCTGGTCAACAACGCCGGCATCACCCGCGACGGCCTGATGATGGCCATGAAACGTGCCGATTGGGACGACGTGCTGGCTACCAACCTGACCGGCGCTTTCCTGCTGACACAGGCGCTGTTGCGGCCCATGCTCAAGAACCGCTGGGGGCGGATCGTCAATATTTCCAGCGTGGTGGGGCGCACCGGGCAGGCGGGCCAGGTGAACTATGCGGCCAGCAAGGCGGGGCTGATCGGCCTTACGCGTTCCCTGGCGCGCGAGGTTGCTTCGCGGGGCATCACGGTGAACGCGGTGGCGCCGGGTTACATCGAGACCCCCATGACGGCGGTGCTGGACGAGAAGCTGCGCACCGCGATGCTGGCCACGATTCCCCTCGGCCGGCCGGGTACCGACCTGGAAATTGCCCAATCGGTGGCGTTTCTGGCCTCGGACAGCGCCGCGTACATCACCGGGCACGTTCTCGACGTGAACGGCGGAATGTTCATGGGCGGCTGATAAACACTGAATGGCAAGTTCAACAAAATAAAGACAACTTGCAAGATGCATCCTGGCCCACCCTAGCCGCAAAAACAAAAACGCGGCGAAGGTGGGGCACCCAGAGTTTCATTCCCCGTGGGTCGGCAACGCCGCTGAGCTGCTAGAGCATTTTTACTTCCCATGTTGTAATGTGCAGCGGTTTGAAAGGTGGCTTTTTCTTGAGGGAAAAGCCACGCAGCTTCCTGTTTTCTGTAAACACCAGAAGTGAAAATGCTGTAGTCCCGATGCGGGAATCTGCGGAAAAGTGACCTCGAATTCCGGCAAACCCTGAATCCGGCAGGGCCACCAGCCGATAAAAGCTGAGGGGTGGCCGCATGTCTGCATTCGTTCTGCCGGCCAAAATCCCAAAGGCAGCTCCAGCCAACCCGGCGGAGGAATTGCGCTTTGTCGCGCGCCAGCCCATTCTGGACCTTCGCGGGCGGGTGCATGCGTACGAGTTGCTCTTCCGAGCCGGTCCGGAGGCGGTTTTTCGCGGGGATGGCGACCATGCCACCCGCACCATGCTCGACAATACCGTTATCTTCGGTTTGGAAAAGCTGACCGGCGGGCTACCGGCATTCATCAACTGCACCGCCGAGGCGCTGACCAGGCACCTGGTGGATGTCCTGCCTGCCAGCATGACGGTTTTGGAAATCCTGGAGACCCTGGAGCCCACGCCCGGCCTCATTGCCGCCTGCCGCAAGCTGAAAGGGCTCGGGTTCCGGCTGGCGCTCGACGACTTTGTCTGGGCCCCAAAATTCGCCCCACTGGTGGAACTGGCCGACTACATCAAGGTGGATTTCACCTTGAGCGGGCCGGAGGCCCGGCGAGAGCTGTTTGAGCGGCTGCGCGGCAGGTCGATTGCCATGCTGGCGGAAAA
>CAYTJG010000612.1:0-1773 GCA_964437865.1 uncultured Bifidobacteriaceae bacterium
CGTGCGGAATGCAAAACGTCTTGTGCAGGTTCAGATGGCACACGTCCGCGCCGATGAACCCGGGTGAGGTGAGGCCCACTTGGGCATTCATGTTGGCGCCGTCCATGTAAACCTGGCCGCCGTGGGCATGCACGATCTCGCAGATTTCGCGGATGCTGGCCTCATACACGCCGTGCGTGCTGGGATAGGTGACCATGAGGCAGGCCAGTTCTTTCTGGTTGGCTGCGGCCTTGGCGCGCAGGTCGGCCACATCGATGTTGCCGTGATCATCACAGGCCACGGGCACAATCTTCATGCCCGCCATGGCGGCGCTGGCCGGGTTGGTACCGTGGGCGGAGGTGGGAATCAGGCACACGCGGCGATGCGTATCGCCGCGCGATTCATGATACGCGCGAATCACCAGCATGCCGGTGTATTCGCCCTGCGAACCGGCGTTGGGTTGCAGCGAAATGCCGGCGAAGCCGGTGCATTCTTCCAGCCAATTCTCCAGGTTTTGGAACAGCATCTGGTAGCCGCGAGTCTGGGCCAACGGCGCAAACGGATGCAGGCGGGCAAACTCGGACCAGGAAATCGGGAACATCTCCGCCGCCGCATTCAGCTTCATGGTGCAGGACCCCAGCGGGATCATGGACGCCGTGAGCGAGAGGTCGCGCGATTCCAGCCGCTTGATGTAGCGGAGCATCTCGGTTTCCGAGTGGTAGCGGCTGAAGACCGGATGCTGCAAATATTTCGATTGCCGATTGTCAATGGCGGACGTGCGGTTGGCGGCCAGCTTGGCCACCGTGAATTTGACCGGCTCGCCGTGGTTGAACACCTGCCAGATTTCGGCGACATCGGCCACGCTGGTGGTCTCATCGAGCGAGATGCCCAGCGTGCGCTCGTCGATCTGCCGGAAATTCATCCGGTGCGCCTCGGCCAGCTTCACAATACCGGCCACGGCTTTGGCGTCCGCCGCCACCGTGATCGTGTCAAAGAAAGTCGGGGCGGTCCCCCGCCCCACTTTATGGCCGAGCTTCTCCAATCCAGCCGCCAGGACGACGGTGAGAGCATGCACCCGTTCGGCGATCTTTTTCAGTCCCTCGGGTCCGTGATAGCAGGCGTAGAGGGCGGACATATTGGCGAGCAAGGCCTGGGCGGTGCAGATGTTGCTGGTGGCCTTTTCGCGGCGGATGTGCTGCTCGCGCGTGCCGAGCGCCAGCCGCAACGCCGGCTGACCGCGCGTATCCTTGGAGACGCCGACCAGGCGGCCGGGCATCTGGCGCTTGAATTCGTCACGCGTGGCGAAGAAGCCGGCACTGGGGCCGCCGTAGCCCAGCGGCACGCCAAACCGTTGCGCGCTGCCCACGGCAATGTCCGCGCCGAATTCGCCCGGGGCCTTGATGACCGTGAGGGCGAGCAAATCGGTGGCCACCACAAAGAGTGCGCCGGCGCCATGGACCTGGTCGGCCAGGCCGGCGAAGTCGTGAATGGCGCCAAAGGTATCGGGATATTGCATCAGGGCGCCAAAGACCTTATCGCTGAAGGCGAACGTCTCCGCGTTGCCCACCGCGATGTCCACGCCCAGGGCGCGGCCGCGCGTACGGACCACCTCGATGTTCTGCGGCTGGCAGGCGTCCGAAATGAAGAAGGTATTGCGCGCGTCGGAACCTTTGAGGCGGTGGGCCATCATCATGGCCTCGGCGCAGGCGGTGGCCTCGTCCAGCAGCGAGGCGTTGGCAATGTCCAGGGCGGTGAGGTCGGCGACCATCGTCTGGAAATTCAGCAGGGCTTCCA
>CAYTJG010000613.1:0-1749 GCA_964437865.1 uncultured Bifidobacteriaceae bacterium
GGGAGAAGTGCGGGCGGATTCTTGGAATTCTCCAATGACTTGAGTTTCGGGTGAAGGGCAGGGAAAGAATGGGGTTTTGGGCAAATTGGCGGAAAGCGTTCCTCCGCGGCTAAAGCCGCATCTTCTTACGGCGTTCATCGGCACGGCTGAAGCCGTGCCCTTTCAAAACTGCTGCATACGTGGATTGGGAGCTGCGGGCTGAAGACGTGCCATTTCAAAACAGCCGTATTCGGGAATGTGGAGCCGCGCCCTTTCAGGTCTGATTCCTTGCTCCAGCGGTTCTTGGACACGTCCTTAGAAACTCCTCAGATGCGCTTTCATAGAATGGCTTAACACATGCGGGGGACACAGCGTCTGGAGTTCCTCCTGTGTCCTACGCCGTTCGCGGTTCCCGGCAATGTGTTGCAGTCTGCCTGATGGGCCTGGGCCTGATGCTGGCCCCGGCGGTGCTCGTGGCTGGTGGGCCGAAGTACGTGGCAGGAGTCAGCTTTTTCAATCCCGCGGCGCTCGGCCAGCCCGTGCATTGGGCTGGTGGTGTGGTGAAGTATTACGTGGACCAGGGGCCGCTCAACGGGCAGGTCAGCAACCAGCAGGCCACGGGCATGGTGGACGCGGCTGCGGCTTTGTGGAGCGCGATTCCCACGGCGGGAGTCACACTGACGGATGCGGGGCCACTCAATGAAGACGTCAGCAGCGCCAACATCGTGGCCGGCAATCAGGTGATTACACAGCCCGCCGACGTGACGCCCTCGGCGACAAGCTATCCGCTGGGCGTGATCTACGACGCCGACGGGTCGGTGATTGACGCCTTGTTCGGCACGGGCGCGAGCGACCCGACGAGTTGCCAGAACAACGGCGTGATGGTGTGGCTGGACAATATCAATCCCGATGCGACCATTGCCCACGCGGTCATCGTGCTCAACGGCTTGTGCGCCACCAACTCGAATCTGCTGACCATGATGAGCTACGAACTGGAGCGCGCCTTCGGGCGGGTGCTGGGCCTGGACTACGCGCAGGTGAATCCCGGCGCGATGACCAATGGCGAAAGCAACGGCATGTTCGGCTGGCCGGTGATGCAGCCCATGAGCGGAGTGTGCGGCGCAAGCGGCGGCGTCTGCATTCCCAGCCCCAACGTGCTGCGCTACGACGATATTGCGGCGCTGAACCGCATCTATCCCATTACCGCGGCCAACCTGGGCAGCTTTCCGGGCAAGGAACTCACCGCGGCCAACACCGTTTCCATCCAAGGAACGCTCAGCTTCAGGGCGGGCACGGGGATGCAGGGCGTCAACGTGGTGGCGCGTCCGCTGGATGCGAACGGGAATCCGCTTTATCAATACACGGTAACGTTTGTTTCAGGCGGCTACTTCAACGGCAAGCACGGCAACCCGGTGACCGGCTCGACGGACGCGAACGGCAACCCGCTGACCATGTGGGGATCAAATGACGCCGCGCTGCAAGGCTACTTCGACCTGAGCGGCATGCCGCTGCCGCCGGGCATGACCACGGCAAACTACCAGGTGACCTTTGAAGCGATCAACCCGCTCTATATCCTGACCGAATCGGTCGGCCCGTACGTGGATGGTTCGCCGGCCCCTTCAGGCACCATGCCCACCCTTTCAGTGCCGGGCATGGCGGCGGGCACGGCGCAGACGCTCTCCGTGACCATCGCCGACTCAGCCAGCGGCGGGTATCAGGACGCGATCGCAACCGGGGCTGCGCCGCGTCCGCTGCCCGGAAGCGGCCTGT
>CAYTJG010000614.1:0-1745 GCA_964437865.1 uncultured Bifidobacteriaceae bacterium
GCATTTTGCTTTCAGCTTTATCCCCGCCCACCCGGGCCACCCGCGCCGAAATCGGGCGGAATGAGCTGGATTATGAACCACTTTAAAAATGGGAAATGCGGGACGCTTGAGCTCGCGGACCACGTGGACTGGGACGAAGCCAAAGACATTCAATATTATCTTGGCATCCACGGAAACGATGAGGCAGGACAAGATCCGCGTCGCCACATGGTTGGCTGTATCGAACGGAATAGCGATCGTGTCCGCGAAAGCTTCGACCGCGCCATCTGGTTTTTATGGAAACGCCGTTATCGCCTGGATGCAGAGGTGCTGTCGCTTCTGTCTTTTGGCAGCAAGGTCGGACTCTTGGAAGAACTTCTCCTGAAGCAAAGCGAAACGATACCATACCCGCGCCGGGTGAAATACCTCAGTCGATTCAAACGCGTGCTGGCGGAATGTGGAGCAGCCGAAAGATTACGGGACAGGGTGCTGTGTAGGTACTTGGCTGAACCGAACGGAATCTGGTTGCGTGAGTTGGTGGAAGCCAACAACTTGACCGTGTCCGCGCAGGTCCACTTGGACGAGTCGATGAATTGTGAGCATAAGGGATATCGCCGTTTATTCCAGCCTGTGCATCGAAACGCCCATTGATTGCGCCCAGAAAAGGATTAGAATGCGAGATATATGAGGACGTCGAATACCTTATCTTTGGTTCTCGGCACGGTTCTCTGGTTCGGCTTGTCGAACGCGCCGGGCAGCATGGCTGCAACTCCCACTTACGCCCCGCTGGTCGCAGGCAACACGGATTTCGCACTGAATATGTTTGACCAGCTCGCGGCGGCGAATAACGCCAATATCTTCTTTTCGCCCTACAGCATTTCCGCGTGTTTCGGCATGGTGTACGCCGGCGCGCGTGGCGAAACGGCGCTGCAAATGGCCGAGGCGCTGGATTGGAGCACGAATCCCGCCACGGTCGGGCCCGAATTTGGCGCCTTGCAGGCCGAGTTGGACACCCAGCAGGGCCTGGACGGCATCCGTTTGAGCGTGGCGAACGGCTTGTGGGCGCAAACGAATTTTCCTTTCCTGCCGGCGTTTCTGGACAGCGCCAGCTCCAATTACGATGCCAGCGTGCAACAGGTGAACTTTGCGGCGGACGCCCCGGAAATCACCGACCAGATTAACGAATGGGTGGCGGACCAAACCGAGGGCATGATCTCCAAGTTGCTTCAGCCTGGGGTGCTGAACGGGGGCACGAAGTTGGCGCTGGTGGACGCAATTTACTTCAACGGCGGATGGCAGACCATCTTCAACACCAACCTCACCGTGGTCCAGCCGTTTTACGTGTCATCTGGTCAATTCGTCAACGCGACCATGATGGAGCAGTTCGAGGTCGCACGATATTACGAGGATAATGTCCTGCAGGCGGTCGAATTACCCTACGTCAACAGCAACCTCACCATGGTGGTTTTGTTGCCCAAGACCAGCGGCCCGGCGACAATAACGCCCGCGGAATTGTCGGCGGCGATCGACGGCTTGGCACCGCACTGGATGGATGTGAAACTGCCCAAGTTCAAGTTGGACCTGAACTTGGACTTGGTGCCCATCCTGAAAAACCTGGGCATGGTGGATGCGTTCGTTCCGGGTATGGCAGATTTCTCCGGCATCGACGGGGGAAGGGACCTGACCATTGACAGCGCCGCCCACGAAGCGGTGGTGGAGGTGAACGAAACCGGCACGGTCGCGGCCGGAGCCACGGTGATCATAAT
>CAYTJG010000615.1:0-1736 GCA_964437865.1 uncultured Bifidobacteriaceae bacterium
TTGGCGCTGGAAAGCCGGAAATGACACGGCGGTAGTTATTCCGCTGAAAGAGGAATCCCGGCGGCACTGGGAGTTTCCGATATAACCATATATTGTCACATAATAAACAATATATGTGTATTGCGGGATTGTACAATATGTGGTTTGTTAAGTTGTCGTTGTTTTATCAATGAGAAGAACTTTTAAGCGCTCCCGCAGCGGGAAGAATGCCGGCATCCATGCCGCCCGTGTTGCCGTTGATTCTCAATGCCAGCCTGTATCCTTATGAACTACAAACTCCATTCCCTGTCCATCCTCGTCGCGATTTTCGCCGGCATCCAACAAGCTGGCGCTCAAGGCACGGCCTTCACTTACCAGGGCCAGTTGAGCGCGGGCGGCGGTCCGGCCAACGGATTTTACGACTTTGAATTTTCGTTGTACAACAATGCGGCGGGCAGCGGCAACCCGGTCGGCGGCCCCGTCACCGCCCTGGCCCTGGGCGTGACCAACGGGCTGTTCACCACATCCCTCAATTTTGGCCCCGTCTTTTCCGGCAACTCCACATGGCTGGCCATCAGTGTGTGCAGCAACGGCGTCGGCAGTTACACCGCCCTGACGCCGCTGCAGGAACTCAACCCCGCCCCATACGCGATTTTTGCCAACACGGCCGGCAACGTTTCGGGATCGGTTCCGTCGGCGCAATTGAGCGGCGCCTTTCCGTCACAATTAACCGGCACGATTCCATTGGCGCAATTGCCGGCCGCGGTGGTGACGAACAATGAAACCAGTGTGACTTTGAGCAATGTTACCCTCAGCGGCAATTTGTATTTGCCGACCACGCCGACCTGGCCGGTCAGCGTGGGCATCATTTATGCCGGCGGCAGTCCGCTCATTTATGTGGGTCTTTATGGAGGAAACGGCGATTTCTTCGCCGGTCCGGGCGCTGGCAATACGAATGCGACCGGGTGGCCCAACCTGGGGGTCGGCTCGATGGCGCTTAACTCCCTGACGTCCGGCGCCGACAACACGGCTCTCGGTCCCTCGGCGCTTCAGTCGAACCAGGGTGGTTCAGGCAACACGGCCGCCGGCCAGGACGCGCTGGAACGCAACACGGGCGGCTCTGAGAACACGGCCGCCGGCCTCAACGCGCTTGGCTTTAATTCCAGCGGTTCTTACAACACAGCCAATGGTTACTATGCGCTTTCCGGGAATGACACCGGCTATTTCAACACGGCCGATGGCGCGCACGCGCTTCACTCCAGCTCAATCGGCTCCAGCAACACGGCCAGTGGCGCGTATGCCCTTTTCTCCAGCACGACCGGCAGCAACAACATCGCGCTTGGCTTTGCGGCGGGCTACAACATCACCACGGGCAACTCCAACATTGACATCGGCAATCCGGGCCTGGCGGCCGACACCAACCTCATCCGCATCGGCGCCGGCCAGACCCAGGCCTACATTGCCGGGATCATCACCGGCAACGGCGGCGGCCTGACCAACCTCAGCGCCTCGCAACTGAGCGGAACGCTGTCGCTTTCTTCATTGCCGGGCAGCCCCACTTTTTCGGGGGCTGTCACCGCAACAGGCTTTGCCGGCAACGGCGCCAACGTGACGAATGTGAACGCGGCGGCGTTGGACGGCTTGAATGGGACGAATTACTGGCAGTTGGGCGGCAACAACGCGGGCGCGGGCCAATTCCTCGGCAGCACCAACAATCAGCCGGTGGAATTGTGGGCCAACGGCCTGCGGGCGCTGCG
>CAYTJG010000616.1:0-1730 GCA_964437865.1 uncultured Bifidobacteriaceae bacterium
CTGGAGTTTGGCTCTAATTATTTCATTTGATACTTAGAAAGATGGCGGATTGCAGAGGGTGATCGCATTTTATGCCGTTCTGGTCGGCGTCGGTTATTTGTGAGAAGCCGGTGAAATTGGTTTTGAGGGTGGCGGACCAGAGTTCCCAGCGTAATTGGTTGATCAATTCGTTGGTGGTGGCTCTTTGTTCGGGTTTTCGCTGGTACCACCGCGGGCTTTGGAAGGTGTCGGGTTTGCCCTCCGCGCCGTAGGTTTTGACCGAGGCCAGCAGGAGCATGGCATAGGAAGCTACGGCCAAAGCGGGGGCATTCTGGTTGGCAGCCTCGGAGCGGACCTGTGCCTGGCCCACGCCCAGAATGGTCTTTTCATCCCGGAAATTGACTTCGATGTCCCAGCGCCAGAGATAAACTTGGAGCAGTTCTTGCAGCGGCAGATCCGGATCCGTGCAGATCAAATAGGCCGGTTCCCGGCGTTGAAGTTTGCTGTGCTTGGTCGGGCGATAGGGTACGGGTTCGACGACCACCAGCCGCAAGGCCCGCTGTCCTTTATCCATGGCCGTGTAAACCGGCCCCAGTGTCTTGACCTTGAACTCATAAACTTGCCCGGCGGCATAAGCCTTGACCGTCTGCCAGGGCACCGTCTGGTCCTTGAGCAGCGCCTCCGGGGTGGGGCAGCGCGAACCATATTTGCGTTTGCGCCCGCGTTCGGGCTGGCTGGCGGGCGGATAATAAAACGCCGAGTCCTTGCGCACGCGGCCGACGAGCACGGTGCGTTCGGGCAGTTGGCGCAGCACGGTTGAGTTGGTGAACCGCCCGTCCACGGTGGCGATAAGCCGGCGGGCGGCCGAGCCGCTTTCATCTAGCTGCCGGCGCAGGCAGGCCAGTCGTTCGCGCCCGACCAAGTTTATATTCCTTGCCGCCCGTTCCAGCCGGTAGGCTTCCTGCAGTTCCGGGGCGGCCCGTGGGTGCGGTTTGGCGGGCAGGGCCGCGTGCTGGAAGTCGATCGGGATCAGGCGCGCCGCCCCCTCGGAACCCTGCCGCACGGCGGCCGAGATCTGGAGGATGCGCAGGCCGCGCACCAAGTTGACCTGGAACGGAGGGCTCAAGGGATCCCGCCGGTAGCCCGAACCGAAGATGTGCCGGCCGGTCTTGCGTAGAATCGAGTCATCCATGGCGACGACGAGCGGACGATCCGGTCCGCCATCCTGTTCGACCTCGGTGCGTACATGTCCGAAAATCTTTTCCACCTCCAGCCGGCTCTCGGTGTACAAGCGATAATCCGCCGTCCAGTCCAGCTGGGTGCGGTTCTGGTTGCGCAACAGGCCGGTGATGGTGTGCCGGCCAAAGCCCGCCAACTGGGAAAGACAGTGGCGCCGACCACGAGCGAAGGACTCCGGAGTGGAGAAGCTGTCGGCACATTGCTCGATCAGGCGTTCGACTTCTTCGAGGAGGGAGGGTTTTTTTTTATCTCAATGGGATTGGGGGGCACCTCGTTGCGGGAGAGAATCAGGTGGGCCTTGTCGGCAATGGTCCATTGAACATCTTCGCCCTTGGAGAAATCCATCCCTTGGGCGATGGCGGCCGGAAAGTTGATATACCACTGCTGACTTTCCTTGCGTTGAATGAGCTGAACTTTAGTAGGGTAACCCATAATTGGTAAATAGTCTAGTCATATAACTAGATATGTCAATAAAAAATAAGGCTCTGTATCTAGTCAGAGCCAAACTCCAG
>CAYTJG010000617.1:0-1724 GCA_964437865.1 uncultured Bifidobacteriaceae bacterium
CAAGTCCGCATCCGCCCGTTCCAAATCCGAGGCAGAGCCAGCCCGCCTGACCGCGAGAGGCCGCTCCCGGGCCAGCCTGCGCCGCGCCGCCTTCACCACCCGCCACCACCGCTTCAGTGAGCGCTTTACCGCCAGTTCCTTTGCCAACGGCGACATCTTCGCCGACGATGTGACGGCCGGGGAGGATCCGGTGGTCCGCCAGGCCGCCATTGACGCCCTGGACGGGATGAACGGCACCGCCGTGGTGATCAACCCGGCCAATGGCCGCATTTTGGCCATGGTGAACCAGAAGCTGGCCCTTTCGCCCGGCGCCGAGCCCTGCTCGACGATCAAGATCACCGTGGCCATGGCCGCTCTCTCTGAGGGGCTGGTCACCCGCGACACGCCGGTGCAGTTGTCCGGCTTCCGCATGAACATGACCGAGGCCCTGGCCCACAGCAACAACCTCTACTTTGAGGAACTGGGCAGGGAACTGGGCTTTGAGCGCGTGCGCCACTATGCCAACCAGTTTGGCCTGGGCGAGCTGGCCGGCTATCACATCAAGGGCGAGCAGCTGGGCGTCTATCCCGACAAGGAATTGCCCGCCTCCGAGGGCGGCGTAGGCCGCATGTGCAGCTTCGGCCAGGGCGTCTCCCTCACTCCGCTGCAACTGGGCGCCTATGTGGCCGCCATCGCCAACGGCGGAACCCTTTATTATCTGCAGCACCCCACCACGCAGGAAGAAGCCGCCGCGCTCCAGCCCAAGGTAAAACGGACCCTGGACATCGCCAAGTACGTTCCCGATTTGCAGGACGGCATGGCCGGCGCGGTGGAGTATGGAACCGCCCGCCGCCTGCGCGCCAACTTCCACGAACTGCCCGTCTTTGGCAAGACCGGAACCTGCTCGGACAAGGGTACCCGCTTCGGCTGGTTCGCCTCCTACTCCGACTCGCCGCAGGGCAGCCTGGTTACGGTCTTCTTCCTGGAAGGCGGCCGGCCCACCTTCGGCCCCCGCGCCGCCGAGCTGACCGGCGTCTTCTACAAGAACCTCTGGGACCGCAACTATTTTGTCCCCAAGGACTCCCAGCAGGCCGAAGCCGCCCCGGCTACGCCCTCCACGCAGGCTCATCCGTAGAGCGGCGCTCTTTTCAATGACCAACAAGGCTGCCCTCGGGCAGCCTTTTCTTGTGATCCACTGGCGGCAAGCTCCGACTCCGTGAAGCGAATCCGCGTTTGTATCATCAAAAAAACAAGAGACAACGCGGGGCGCCCCTATTTCTGAAATTCTGAGAATGCTCCGGTTTCCGTTTTGCAATGGGCGGAATCCTCGCGGTCACCTTCGGCGTTGGCAAAGGCGGAATCCCTCAGATGGCTTTACCCGAACACATTTTGCTGGTTTACGGCTACCTGTTGCTTTTTGGCTGGGTCTTGATCGAACAGCTTGGCGTGCCCCTGCCCGCCATGCCGGTATTGCTGGCCGCCGGCGCGCTCTCTTCCCAGCATGAAATCAACTTCAGTCTGGCACTGCTGGCTGGGCTGGCCGCCTCGCTGATTGCCGATTCCGCCTGGTTCCTCATCGGCCGCAAATACGGGCACCATGTGCTGCGCATTCTCTGCAAGTTGAGCATGGAGCCCGCCGTCTGCGTCCGCCGCACCCAGGACTCGTTTGGCCGCCGCCGCGGCGTCACTCTCATGATCGCCAAGTTCGTTCCCGGCCTGGCCACGCTGGCCCCGCCCGTGGCTGG
>CAYTJG010000618.1:0-1719 GCA_964437865.1 uncultured Bifidobacteriaceae bacterium
CATCTGTGTCCATCTGTGGTTAAGATCTTCGTCCGAATTTGTGAAAATTGGTGAAATTCGTGTCTCCCCCTTCGGAGTTTCCATGGGGTCTCGGCTGTCTTAACGGTTTATCGGCGGTTAAAATTCAGCCGCAGAATCCCTCTTTTCTTCCGGCATGATTTGCGGTACCTGTGTTTCATGCAAATGCCTGATGGAAAAATTGATCGGCGCTACTTTCTGAAACAAGCCACGGTCGCCGGGGTGGGGCTGGGGCTGGCGGGCTATTGGAGCCCGGCGGCCCGGGCGGCTTCGGCCCGGAGGACCGTGGGGGCCAACGACCGCATCACCGTGGCGGTGTGTGGCACCAATGGCCGGGGGCTGGCGCATATCGATTGCCTGGCCGCCCTGCCGGGGGTCGAGATCAAATACATTTGCGATGTGGACACGCGAGCGATCGACAAGGGCATCCAGGAGACCGCCAAATACCAAAAGAACGTGCCCCAGCGGCTGGGGGATTTCCGGCAGGCGCTCGCGGATCCGGCCCTTGACGTGGTGACCATCGCCACGCCGGACCACTGGCACACGCCCATGGCCATCCTGGCGTTGGCGGCCGGCAAGCATGTATATGTGGAAAAGCCGTGCAGCCACAATCCGCATGAAGGCGAGTTGCTGGTGCAAGCCGTGGCCCAATCCGGCCGCGTGCTGCAAATGGGCGCGCAGCGCCGCTCGTTTCCCCGGTTGCGCGGCATCATTGATGAATTGCACCAGGGATTGATCGGCAAGATTTACTTCGGCAAGGCTTGGTATGCCAACAACCGCGGCAGCATCGGCCACGGCCAACCGGCGCCCGTGCCTGACTGGCTGAATTACGACCTGTGGCAGGGGCCGGCGCCGCGCCGGCCGTTTGTGGACAATTTGGTGCACTACAACTGGCATTGGCGCTGGCATTGGGGCACCGGTGAGGCGCTCAACAACGGCACGCACGAAGTGGATGTCTGCCGCTGGGCCATGGGGCTCAACTGGCCCACGCGCGTGTCTTCGAACGGCGGCCGCTACGCGTTTCAGGACGATTGGGAAACGCCGGATACCCAGACCATTTCGTGGGATTTTCCCGGGGGCCAGACCCTCGCGTGGGAGTGCCGCAGTTGCAACGGCTTTCCCGTGGAGAAACTGTCCCGCGGCGCGCTGGTCTATGGCACGGAAGGCACCGCGCTGCTCGATGGCAACGCTTTCACGGTGTACGACAAGAAGGACAAGGTGATCAAGCAGGCCAAGAACGAAAAAGTCGTGGACCAGACCAATACGCTCAGCTCCACGGGCCTGGAGTTGGACCAGTTGCATTTCGCCAATTTCATCGACGCGATTCGCCACGGCACGCCGGTGAATTGCCCGGCCACGGAGGGGCACTTAAGCGTCGGCTTGCTGCACCTGGGGAACATCTCCTGGCGCGTCGGCCGCGAGCTGTATTGCGACACCGCCAACGGACACATCCTGCATGACCACGAGGCCATGAAACTCTGGCGCCGCAAATACGAGTCCGGCTGGGAACCGAAGGTGTGAGAGACGGTAAGGACGGAATCAAACCACAGAGGAAAACTGAACAAAAATCCAAAGGGGAGACACCAATTTCACCAATTTTCACGAATACCGACGAAAATCTTAACCACAGATGGACACAGATAAACACAGATAAGAACCAGTGAGGAGACGGTTCGTTTTTTTATCTGTGTTCATCTGTGT
>CAYTJG010000619.1:0-1719 GCA_964437865.1 uncultured Bifidobacteriaceae bacterium
GCTCATGCCAGATCATCCAGTCATCCCCGCCAAACTTCGTGGTAATCCGCTCGCCGCCCTTGACTCCGGGGATGTGGCTTTCATAACCCCACCGGCCCATGCCGCCAATCTTGGCCAACCGCGCGAACGGCACGCCAAGTTGTCGCAGCACGTCCAGCGTCGCCTCACGCATCCCGGCATCAAATGCCTCTTTGATCGTGACCGTGGGGGGACCGTAGCGTTGAAACGCCCGGTCATTCACCGTGCTCCAACCTTCGGGCGGGCGACGGAACACGTGAACGAATTTGCTGTAACCGGCCGCCTCCATCCCCTGGCAGAACTTCACGCCCAGGATGTAGCGGGCAACCTCCCGCCGTTTCAGCATCCACAAGTCCACCGGGTTGTCATGCACCGGGCGCAACCCCGCCGCCAGGCCGTCCACGAATAGTTCGTGGGTACGCTTCTTCAAGAAGGAGCGCGAACCGGTCAGCGGTCGGTTGGCCAAGCTCGCGGCAATCACGCGCCGGGCTTTATCCGGGTCATCCCACAAGTGCGGGAAGTAGTTTTCCATCGCGTTTTCCAAGGCACCCGTGCCCAGCGCGTAAATTCTTTCCAGCCACGCCTCATTCTGCTTGGCCAGTTCCGCCGCCGCCGCCCCCTCGGTCTGGCCCAGCACCGATGCGTCGCCACCCTCGTACGCAGCGATCAGCGCGTAGTTGCGGGGCAAGGGCAACGTCGGATCATACTGCCATTTCTTCGGCACGGGTGTCCGGTCAAACGAATTGCGGAACGGACGTAAAGCCGCATCCGCCCGCGCTTCCTCATTCGCCAGTTCCGCCCCAAGTTGACGCAACAGGTTCGCCGCGAATCGTGCCGCCTCCCCCAGCGTCTGCGGGGCCGTGGCAGCGCGAAAGCGGTTGATGTCCTTCACCAAGTCGCTGGCCGGCTTGCGCAGGTCGTTTACCGTTTGCGGCTTGTACTTCGGCTGCCGGGTGGATGCCCGCCCGCCGCCACCGCTGCCGCTCATATTGTTCTCTACCTCGCCGTCCCCCTCGTCCTCGTCGCCCGGGGGAGGTTGCTTGGCGTTCAGCTTCGCCTGTGCGGCCGCGCTCTGCTGCTCGCCTTCGGCCTTCAACTCCGCATCTAGGGCAATCAGCCGCTTCTGCGCCGCGTCCAGTTCCGCCTCACGGTCGAACGGGCTTTGAACAAAGCTCTCCAGTTCCCGCAGGTTGCGCCGCTCATTTTCCAGCGACCGCTCCTGTTGTTTCGGCTCATCCGCCACCCGGTCCAGCACCGCCGACAGTGAATGGAAGAAGCCCGCACCGGACATGCTGCGCCCGCCGCGATCCTCGGCCAGGAGCTTCCAGTCAATCACGGCCCGGCTCATGTCCGCGATGCCCTTTTCATTCGGAAAGGCCGTTGCCATCAATCCGATTTGCTGGCCGTTCAGCGTGAACGTGCCACCGGGAATTTCCCGGCCCCCGGACGAATTGGCTTTCACCGCTTCCGCCAGCCGATCCAGCGCCGCCTTAAAGATTTCGTCCAACGCCGCCGTGACTTCCTTCTTCCCTTTCACCGCCCGGTTGCCCACCTCCAATTCAAAGTCACCATTGAACACCTGGGCGTAGTTCGCCGCCTGCTCCCGCGCCAGCGCCAGTTGCTTTTCCTGGTACGGGATGCCCTTCTCTTTCAGGTACGCGATTTTGTCATGCGCGTCCCGCACTTGGGCCAGGTGGCCAC
>CAYTJG010000620.1:0-1710 GCA_964437865.1 uncultured Bifidobacteriaceae bacterium
ACACCACCACATCCCGGCGGTTGAGCCACGGCACGCCCAGCGCGCGCAGCAGCGTGTTGGCAATTTGCTCGCGCTGGAGGCTGAGGTCGTCGCCCGGATTATTGCCCGGCTGATGCAGCTTTTTGAGATCCGTCGTGCCCAAAAACATTTCGTCCGGACTGAATCGCAATTCGTAGCCGCACAGACTGCCGTTGGGCGTGTCGTAATCCTGATGCGCCGGACTGCCGGTATAACGGCCCCCGACATTGTAGATCACACGGTTGCCATTCACAAAGGTGCCGTCGTTTCGCCAGTCCCGGCTCAGGTTGCCCAGGTTGGCCCAGCGGGTGATGTTGGTCTGCGTGAGCCAGAGATGATACACGCCGAAGCTGCCGCCCGGGTTGCCATCGCCGAACATCACCACGCACTCGCGCACCGGCTCGTTGTCGTTGGGCCGAATCGCCGGAAAGCGCGTCGCCGCGCCGAATTTGTCCGCGGCGGACAGGTAAAAGGCCACGACTTGATTCGCCGCCTGTCCCGGAATGGCAGCGCTGAAAATGCCATCTCCCGGCACCGCATCCCCGCCCGCGCCGTTGTCCACCATGGGCACCGCCACGTAGTTGGTCGCGGGATCCAGCCGATAGTACAAGGTCAGGTTGGTCACGCCGTCCAGGTCGTTCACCCTGGCCGTGACCACCGCCGGCTGGCCGGCCGCCGGCAGGGCCGGTGTGTGGGTGACGTTGTAAATGGCCGGCCCGGCATTAGAGACGTACTGGCTGTTGGGTGCCCCCGGCGTGCCGAGGTTGGCGGGCACGGGCAGCAGGGCGGTCGCTTCCAGCCAGTTGCCGTTGAGGCGAAAGTCGGGTTCGGGTGTGCCGCGCAGCCACCGGGCCTGGTAACTCATCGTCACCACGTCACCGGCGGCCATCGGGTTGGGATTCAAGGCGACTTCACAGGAATTGTCACCCGTCCAAAGCCGGTCGCCGCATCGGACGTGCAGGGAATGACTGCTTTGATAACCAGTGTTTTCCAGGCTGGAACACACCATGGTGCCCTGCAGCGACCAGTTGCCCAGGCCGTTTTCGAACGTGCCGTTGGAGACATAGTTCGTGCCGCCGTAGGTTACCTGCACGTTGTCCACCAGACACTCGCCGGCGTCCAGCAGACCGATTTGCGCATAGTCGATGGATGAATCATAGTTCGCCCCGTTATCCAGCACGCCGGTGTCTTGCACCTGGACCCAGGACGATTTCTGGGATTCATCGCTGTCCGCCCAGTTCGCGGCCAGGCGATGATTGGTGCGCGGGTTGATCAGTTCGAGGCTGCTGCCGCCGCCGCTGGACCATTCGCCCCAGCGGCCGCCGGTGCCGTAACTTACTTGGTCCTCGGCGACCAGGATCGCGATGTTCGTATACAATGTTTCCGGTTGGGACAGCACCACGAGCTCGCCATTGTGCGAGAGCTTGCCGCTGAAGTTGCCCACCGTGTTCCCGCGGTTCAAATTGGGATACTTGGCCAGTAAATTCGTCAGGTTCCGGGCCACGACCAGATAACCGTTGGGCGCCAGCGTGACATTGGGGAAGGTGAAAGTAATGCCCGCGGTGAACTGCCAGCCCGCCAGGTTGACGGTATTGGTGCCCTGGTTATACAGTTCAACGTATTGATCGTCATTGTTGCCGCTGATCGGGTCGTACATCAATTCGTTGATCACGATGTTCCCAATCAAAATGG
>CAYTJG010000621.1:0-1697 GCA_964437865.1 uncultured Bifidobacteriaceae bacterium
GCCTTGGAGCGGATGACCAGTTGTTTTTCCTCGTACAGCACGAGGGAATTTTCCGGCACGCTCTGCATGAGGAAGACATTGGCGCCAATGGTTGTATTGGCACCAATGACTGTTTCCCCACCAAGTATGGTCGAGTTGGGATAGATCGTCACGTCGTCCGCGACGTTGGGATGGCGCTTGCCACCTTTGACGACGTGTCCCGCCTCGTCCTTGGCAAAACTTCTGGCCCCGAGGGTGACGCCGTGATAGAGCTTCACGCGCCGCCCGATCTGGCACGTCTCGCCCACCACCACGCCCGTGCCGTGGTCGATGAAGAAATGCGAGCCGATGGTGGCCCCCGGATGAATATCAATGCCGGTGCGGCTATGTGCCCACTCGGTCATCATCCGCGGAATGATGGGCGCGCCCGCCACATAGAGGATGTGGGCCAGCCGCTGGATGGCAATGGCCTCGATGAAAGGATAGGCCAGAATGATCTCCTCGCTGTACAGCGCGGCCGGGTCGCCCTCGTAGGCCGCCTCGATATCGGTGCGCAGCAGCGTGCGCACCTCACTGAGCGAATGAAAAAACTGGCGGATGATGGGCGGCGTGCGGCCCGTTGGCCGTTTGGGGTCGCCAATCCGAACGCTCTTGCGCACTTGGTCCTCAAGTTGCAAGCCCACGTCGGCAACGCGCTGGCGGGTGAGTTCCTCCAAGGTGCCATGGTGGACCGCGTCATCGTCATGAAAACCCGGGAAGAGAATTTGCAGCAGATTTTCACAGATCTGTCCCACCGCGCGGGTGGAGGGCATGTTGTGCGCGTCGCGATTGTTCAAGCCGCCGACGGCGGCATAAGAGTCGAGCAGTTCCGGCACAAACCGATCATAAAACCGGTCGTCGAAGCCCGGACGCGCGGGCAAGACGGCCCGCGCGGCCGGAACTCCGTCGGGCACCGGAGCTTTCGCCCCGGCCCAGATGGTTGTTGTCTGGTCTGGTTTCATGGTTCGGCCCGCGCGGAACGCACCGCGCGCATGGGTGCCCGGAACTGCTCGCTCAATCGATTCCCGCCAGCGCCCAATCCAGGTTTCGTAGTTGTTCCCGGATTTTGCGGCGCTCGTAGCGACGGCTGGAAGTTTTGGTGCTGCCGCGGATGGACGGCTGCCGCCGTTCAACGGCCGCCGCTTGCTCGCTGGCTTTTGAGTTGAAGGGAGTTTTCATATGGCATTGTGTGGTTGAAATTCGTTTATCAGGCGGGCGGCGAAGAGGATTCGCCGCCCGCCGATCTCCTTGGGTTGGAAACGTCCACTGAGGAACTCAGCAGGTATTGAAATTGGGTTCCCACTCAGGTGCTCGCCTGTCGGTTGCCGTTGCCGAACTGTGTTGCCAAAGGATGACATGTTGTTAATTCATTGTTCATTGGTCACCCCCAGTCGTCCGGTGGGCACTCAGCGCAGCTTTTCAGCGGCGACATTGAAGATCATACCCTAAATAACGACTATGTCAATAGTCATTAAGATAATTTTTCAGTTTAATACGCTGTTTATTCAATTAAGTATAAATAATAACACGACTTATATTGTCGTTATTGTGTGTGTTTGAGAGGCGGAGGGGGGTGAAGCAGGTTGCTGGATGGCTGATGTCGGCCCGCCGCATCCAAGCGGTTGGCCAAGGCTCACTGCGTGGCCAGGCCGACCTTGGTGATATCCAGTTGTTGCAGC
>CAYTJG010000622.1:0-1696 GCA_964437865.1 uncultured Bifidobacteriaceae bacterium
TGGCCCAGCCGCGTGATCTCCTGCAGCTCGGCCACGGATAATTCATCGCGCTCCAGCAAGGCGACAATGCGCAGCCGGGTTGGATCTGACAGCGCGCGGAGGGATTTCAGGGTGGCGGACATGACTAATAAAACGGGGTGCCCCGCTCGCTATTGGCCCGAGCCGGGTATGCCGTGGTTGGTTTCGAACTTTTTCATAATTCCGTTTGACGCCGTACAATTATGTTATATCATCAAATCTTGATGCGTCAATATGTTGTTGGCGCGGAGAACATCACATGAGCAAAAACTTTATCTTTTCTTCCGAGTCCGTCGGTGAAGGCCATCCGGACAAGGTATGCGACACCATTTCTGACGCCGTGCTGGACGCGTGTCTGACGCAAGATCCCCGCAGCCGCGTGGCGTGTGAGACTTACGCGAAGTCCAACCTCGTGGTGGTGGGCGGTGAAATCACCACCAAGGCCAAACTCGATTTCAACGCCATCGCCCGCCAGGCCATCCGCGAAATCGGGTACGTCAATGACGACGATGTGTTCCACGCCGACAAGGTGCTGATTCTCAACGCCGTCACGTCGCAGTCGCCGGACATCGCCCAAGGGGTGGACGCGCGCGCGGCGGAAGGCAAGGAGACGGACGAGCAGGGTGCCGGCGACCAGGGGCTCATGTTTGGTTACGCCTGCAACGAAACGCCCGAATTGATGCCCGCGCCGATCATGTTCGCGCATCAACTCGGCGCCGAACTCACCCGCATCCGCAAGGCCGGCAAAGTCGCCTGGCTCCGGCCCGACGCCAAGTCGCAGGTGTCCGTGAAATACGTGGATGACCAGCCGGTGGAGATTACCAACGTGGTCATTTCCACGCAGCACGCCCCGGACGTCAAGCACAAGACCATCAAGGATTTTTGCATCGAGCAGATCATCAAGAAGACCCTGCCGAAGCATTTGCTCACCAAGCGCACCCAGTTTCTCATAAACCCCACCGGCCGTTTCGTGGTGGGCGGACCGCAGGGCGACACCGGTCTGACCGGCCGCAAGATCATCGTGGATACCTACGGTGGCATGGGCCGTCACGGCGGTGGCGCCTTCAGCGGCAAGGACCCGAGCAAGGTGGACCGCAGCGCGGCCTACATGGGCCGGTACGTGGCCAAGAACATCGTGGCGGCCGGCCTGGCCACCAGCGCGGAAATCCAGTTCGCCTACGCCATCGGCTATCCCGACCCCGTCTCCGTCTGTGTGAACACTTTCGGCACCGGCGTGGTCAGCGATGAGGCCATCGAGAAGGCGGTCTGCGAGGTGTTCAGCTTCAAGCCGGCGGCCATCATCCGGCAGTTGAATTTGCTGCGCCCGATTTACTCGAAGACCACCAATTACGGCCACTTCGGCAAGACCGATCCGGACATCACCTGGGAAAAGGCCGACAAGACCGAAGCGCTGCGCAAGGCGCTCGGCCAGGGCAAATTGGCCGTGGCTCCGTCCACCTTGAAGAAAGCCGCGGCCCAAGTGCGCAAGGCCGCCTGAACCCCAACCCCACCGAATCATGCCCAAGATCAAACTCCCGCCGTCCCGCTCCGGAAAACCGGCCGGGACCGCCGCCGCCAAAAACGGCGGCGCCAAGAAAGACTTCGCGGTCAAGGACCTCTCGCTCGCCGAGTGGGGCCGCAAGACCATCCAAGTGTCCGAGCATGAAATGCCCGGCCT
>CAYTJG010000623.1:0-1694 GCA_964437865.1 uncultured Bifidobacteriaceae bacterium
GCTTCGGGGCGCGTGCGCTCGACCTTGTCCGCGAACGCCGGCCAGTCGTCCAGGCTGGTCTGCGATAGCAGGATCTGAACCGGCAGATCGTGAAGAGAGTTTTGTGTCTCCGTCATCAGATCCTTGTTTTGAATAACCAATCCAATCGTCAACGGCTCCAAAGTACAACTCCTGCTGCTTAAGACAAGTCCTCTCGGTCCGAATAGGCATCAGATGTCCGACATTACCTTCTCTTATTGGTTCCCACTACTTGCCGCCGGCGGGAGCCGGCAGCGTATAAGGCTGCGTCTGTGGCGCGGCGGGCGGCGTCAGCATCGGAACAAACTGAAGCTGCGGCGCCTGCTGCGCTGCCGGAGTGGCCGGCGTCGCCTTCTGGAATTGCTGCAACTCTTCCACCGGAATCGTTTCCGAGGGCGGCTTCACCGGCACCGGCCCGGTCACATCCATGCCCGGCTGGCGATACAACACTTGCGGCGCTTCCTTGATAAACCCCTCCGGCATCTTCACCGCGGGCCGCGGCTGATCCACCGGAATCGGCCGTACCAACTCCGCCGTCACCAGCACCAGCAGTTCCGTGTTGCTCTTGGTCAGAGCCTTCGACGTGAATAGCTTGCCCACCAGCGGGATGTTTGCCAGCCCCGGAATCTTGTTCACGGTGTCCTGCAGACGGTTGTCCAGCAGGCCCCCGATCACAAAGCTCTGTCCGGTCTCCAGCTCCAGTTCGGTCTGCATCCGCCGCGTCGAAAGCGCCGGGATGGTGAAACCCTGGAATACCAGCCCGTTGGCGAAATCCAGCGAGCTGACTTCCGGCGTCACCTGCAGACGAATGGTATTGCGCGGGGTGATCTGCGGCAGGAAATTGATCCGCACCCCGAATTCGCGGAACTGAATCGTCACCGCCCCCAGCCCTCCGCCCCCGCCCTGCAGCGTGGGATACGGAAATTCGCCGCCCGCCAGGAAGCTGGCCGGTTTCCCGTTAATCGCCACGATGTTCGGCTCGGCCAGGATCTGCGCCAGGCTCTTGGATTGCAGCGCTTCGATGGTGGCCCCGAAATTCAGGTCCGGCCGCAACAGGAAAATGTTTAAAGCATTCTGCACCGTCAGCGTAGTTGCGCTGCCCGCCGTGCCCGGCGTCAGCAGCGGCGGAGAAAATTGGCCGGTGGTGACCGATCCCGGCGTGTTGGCCAGGCCGGTGCTGAAGAAATTCAGCCCCCACTGCGCGCTGGCGGAGCGGTCCACGTCGGCAAACTTTACTTTCAAAAGAATCTGCGCGTCCGCCTTGGGAACCTTGACGTTGAGCAGATTGACCACTTTGCCCGCCGTGCCCGCGATCGCCACCGCCCGGTCCGAGGCGGTCAAATTATTCACCGTCCCGCGCAGGAACACCGCTTTGTTGTCCAGGGTCGCCTCAACCGCCTGTCCCGGCAGTTCCTGCGCCAGTTGGTGTTTCACCACCTCGATCGGCGAATTCGTCTGCCGCACGTTCAGGTCGAACAGCAGCCGGTTGCCCCCCGCCTGCCAGATGATCAGGCTGGTCTCGCCGTCCGCCTTGCCGTTCAGCAGCACTTCCCGCGGATTCACCACCACCGCTTCCGCCAGATCCGGGTTCGCGATCGAAACCCGTTGTATGTTCGTCGGACTGTCCACCACCAGCGACTTGCCCACTGTCAGAAACAGGTCGCGTGTCGCGGATG
>CAYTJG010000624.1:0-1686 GCA_964437865.1 uncultured Bifidobacteriaceae bacterium
CGGTAGCCGATGGGGCCAGGATCGGGCCCTTTGCCCACCTGCGGCCGGGCAGCGAGATCGGCGAAGACGTGCACGTGGGCAACTTTGTGGAGACCAAGAAGGCCAAGCTGCACAAAGGGGTCAAGGCCGGCCACCTCACTTACCTGGGCGATGCCGAGGTGGGCGAAGGCACCAACATTGGCGCCGGGGTGATCACCTGCAACTACGACGGCGTGCACAAACACACCACCACGATCGGCAAGGGCGTTTTTGTGGGCAGCGATTCCACCCTGGTGGCGCCAGTGGCCGTGGCGGATGGGGCCTATATCGGGGCTGGGTCCTGCATCACCAAAGACGTGCCCACCGAGGCTTTGGCCGTGGGCCGGGCTCGCCAGGTCAACATGGAAGGCTGGGCCGCCAAACGCCGCGCCCTCCAGCAATCCAAGGGCTAGGCTGCCCGGCCGCTAACGGCTGAGCCGCTTGCGGCCGGGGGCCATCTTCAGGATTCCGGGGCAATGGGCAATTCGCTCCGAGTCCGCGCCGGATGAATGGGGCTGATAGGGCTTCCTGTTTTCCCACCCTTGCGACAGAAAAAAGTCGCAAGGATGGGGCACGGAGCTTTGGTAGCGGGCCCTGCCTTGGTTCGTTTCTGTCAAAACTCGCCGCAGCGAGCCCGGTGCGCCGGATGAATGGGGCTGGTTGAAGGCTCTGGCTTCCCGCCCCAGCAAGGGTGGGTTAGCCCTATGTCCGCATGACAGGAAAAGGGACGGCCCTAGCCGCGGCCGGGCCGCAAGTGGTCCAGGTGGCTCATATCCAACGGGTCGGGGTCGTCGAAGGCAGGCAAAACGGGCAGGCCCATGCGCAGCCCGGACCACCCCTCCGCCACCACAATGCTGTTTTGCGGATTGCCGGGCTGGTAGCGGATGGAGCAGGGAAAGCCCGCCCGCACCTGGGCCTCGTCGACCACGCTGCGAATGTCGGTAATATCCTGCGAGCATTCGTAGTCCACGCCGCCGATGCGATAGCTGAAGAGCAGCATGGTCAGGGTGCGGCCGTCCCCGGCCTCCACCTCGCAAACGTCCAGCAACATGCCGTCGAGGATCCGCCCCGACTGCACCAGGAAATGCCGGCGGGCGCGCTCCACCTCCTCGGCAGAGGGGCGGTTGCGCAGCAGCAGCCAGACCCCGAGCGCACCCAGCAGGGCCGCTGCGGCCACTCCGGCGCCAATCTCCAGTTCCCTTGCATTGAGGAGAATCATTTGCGGTGGGACTCTACCTCCGGGTCCCAATTAAAGCATACCCCAGTTGCAATCGGCGCAATCCACATGGACGTACGGCAGTTCCGCAGTTTCTCGCTGCGATATACTCAGGACTGCATCTTGCAAGGAGTTCCGGCCAGCCGGACGCCCCATTTCCGGAGGTTTTTTCTTGGCTTTGGACAAAAATTCCGCAACGGCGCAACATTCCCGCATTCGCTCCACCACCGTCATCTGCGTCCGCCGCAACGGACTGGTGGTGATGGCCGCCGACGGCCAGGTCACTCTCGGCGAACACGTTCTCAAGCATTCGGCCAAGAAGATTCGCCGCCTTTACCAGGAAAAGATCCTGGCCGGTTTTGCCGGTTCCACGGCCGACGCCTTCAGCCTCTTTGCCCGCTTTGAGACCAAGCTGGAGCAGTACGCCGGCAACCTGAACCGCGCCGCCGTCG
>CAYTJG010000625.1:0-1683 GCA_964437865.1 uncultured Bifidobacteriaceae bacterium
CGTTTGGCCGAGGGTGAAGTAGCCCTCGCTATCGCCCATGCCGAACCCGCCGGCCTGGCGCGAGTGCCAGTAGAGACCGGCGGCCAGGCGCACCACCAGCGCGAGCCCCAGCCATAGCACAAGTTGCTTCCTTGCAATCCAGCGCATGCGTCTCTCACCAGCGGCGATAAAATAAGCACGGTATGGTACTCTGGGAATCCTTGATGGGTCAAGGCAAGTCTGTGCGATTTTCCTCAAATGACGGGTTAGCACCCTATCCGAAAGAAGGATTACGCAGATTCCCTGCGAATCTGTATTCTGCTTGGCTTCCGCAGCTTGTATACTTTGCTTTGTACCCCTATTGCCTTTTGGGGGCGCGTGGCAGTTACCCATCCACGGTTCGCTTGCAGGAGGAAATTCTTATGTCATCGTTACCGTCCTACGTGGCCGCCGCCAAGCCGGTGCCGGCGGCCAATCGGGCCTCGTGGCTGAAGACTATCGCTCCCACCTATGCGGGCATCATGCTCTGGTTCGTCTTCTGGCAGGATATCGTCAATGGCGGCGGCGCCACCGGGGGCTTCCCGGGCGGCGTGCTTTCGGCCGGTATCGGCACCGCTCTGCTGGGCGTCGTCATTGCGGCCCTGATCTGCCATGTGCTGTTCTACCTCGTGCCGGGCATGTTGGGCATGAAAACCGGTCTGCCGCTGTACGTGGTGGGCACCTCGACCTATGGCGTGGTGGGCGGGTTCTTCATGCCGGGCTTCCTGATGGGCCTGTTGCAGTTCGGCTGGCTGGCCGTCAATGCGTTTGCCGTGGCCAAACTGCTGTGCGAGTGTTTCGGCCTCCCCGCGGCAGCGCCGTCGCTGAGCCACGGCGTTATCGCGGCCGTCTTTACCGTGGTCTGCGCCTTTGTCGGACTGAAGGGCATTCAATACGTGGCCAAGGTGGCCACCTTTCTGCCGCTGATTCCCTTGGTGGTGCTCATCGTGCTGGTGGTGAAGACGGCGGGCGGTCTGGGAAGCTTTGATCCGGCCAAGACCGCGCTGGAGCCGGCGCCGGCGGCCACGACCGCAGCCGTAGCGGCGGACGTTGCCGGCGAGACGCCCAAGGCGGCAGCCAAAGGGGGCACAACCATCGCGGGACCGGGGCGGCTTGCCTTGACGCCCTGGGCCGTGATCGCCATCCTCAGCACCTACATCGTGGGATTCTTCGCCACGGCCGGCGCCGCGGGCACAGACATCGCCTCCAACGGCCGCAACAGTTCGGATGTGCAACTGGGAGGACTCGGCGGCATCGCGCTGGCGACGATCATCTCCGGCGGGTTGGCCCTGTTGATCGTGGCCGGCGCTTATGGTTCCGGCATGGTCCACGGGAAGATGTTGGGCGAGTTGAACCCGGTGACCTTGATGAAAGGCGCCATCCTCAGCGAGGGCACGGCCAATATCATCATGATCCTGTTGGCTATCTCGTCGTTCCCGGCCGCCTGCTTCTCGGCGTTCATCGCCGCCAATAGTTTCAAGACCACGCTGCCCCAGGTGAATCCGTTCATCTCCGTCGGCCTGGGCACGCTGGCGGCCGTGGTGCTGGCGGTCACGGGTGTGGTGGCCAAGGTGATTTGGGTGTTCGTCCTCATTGGGGCGTCGTTTGGGCCGGTGTGCGGCGCCATGGTGGCCGACTACCTGCTTTCGGGGCGAAAGTGGGCCG
>CAYTJG010000626.1:0-1678 GCA_964437865.1 uncultured Bifidobacteriaceae bacterium
GTGGCCAGCAAACTCCTCTCCCCCACCATGGGCGTCATCTCCGGTTGCGCCCTGATCGGCGACTACATCCTCACCATCGCTTTGAGCGTATCCAGCGGCGCGGATGCCGTCTTCAGCATCCTGCCCAAGCTCCCGGATTCCTGGAAACTGACGTTCTCGCTGGTCTTGGTGGTCTTCCTTTCCCTGATCAATCTGCGCGGCGCCAAGGAATCCGTCATCCTGTGGGTCCCGATCTTCTTTGCCTTCGTGGTCAGTTACACGTTCGGCATCGTCTGGGCCATCTCGGCGCATTTCGGCGACCTGCCGGGAATTGCCCATGATATGACGACCGAGGTGCGGGCCGGCGCGGCCCAGGTGGGCTGGTTTGGTTTGCTGGCGGTCATCTTGCGCGCTTACAGCCTCGGCGCCGGTACGTACACGGGCATCGAGGCCGTCAGCAACGGCCTGAACGCCCTGCGCGAACCGCGCGTGCAAACCGGCAAGCGCACCATGGTTTACATGGCCACCTCGCTCTCCTTTGTCGTCGGCGGCCTGCTCCTGGCTTACCTGCTGTGCCAGGTGACGCCCGTGAAAGGCAAGACCCTCAACGCCGTGTTGTTTGAAAACATCTCCGCCACCTGGCCGCATCTGGCCTCCAGAATCTTCGTCATCACGGCCATGGCCTCCTCGGGGGCGCTGCTGCTGATCGCCGCCCAGACGGGCTTCTTCGGCGGCCCGCGCGTGCTCGCCAACATGGCGGTGGACCGCTGGATGCCCACGCGCTTTGCCACCTTGAGCGACCGCCTGGTCACGCAAAACGGCGTGCTGCTCATGGGCGGCGCGGCCTTGCTCCTCCTGCTGTTCACCGGCGCCTCGGTGGACATGCTCATCGTGCTCTACAGCATCAACGTCTTCATCACCTTCAGCCTGTCGCAACTGGGCATGGTCCGCCATTGGTGGATCGAGCGGCACAAGGAACCGCGCTGGCGGCGCAAGATTTTCATCAACGGCATCGGCCTGCTGCTCACCAGCGGCATCCTGGTTTCGCTGTGCGTGGTGAAATTTTTTGAAGGCGGCTGGGCCACGCTGTTGGTCACCGGCGCGCTGATTGGCGTCGCCTTCTGGGTGAAGTCCCATTACCGGGGGACACAGAAGAAACTGCACCGGCTGAATGAACTGGTGGCCGCGGCGCTCGCGGATGATGCGCTCATGGGCGGGGAAAAGACCCCGCCGCCGTGCGACCCCAACGCCCGGACCGCGGTGTTTTTGGTGAACGGCTTCAATGGCCTGGGCCTGCACACCCTGCTGGCCGTGGTGCGCATGTTTCCAAAGGTGTATCAGAACTTCGTTTTCCTGCAGGTGGGCGTGCTGGACGCCGGCAATTTCAAGGGCGCCGCGGAGGTGGATAACCTGCGCGAACATTCCCGCCTGGAGGTCGATCGCTACGTGGGGTACATGAGCCGGCGCGGCTTTTTTGCCGAGGGCCATTATGCGCTGGGCACGGATATCGTGGACGAGGCCGCGAAATTATGCGATCAGATCGCCGAAAAGTATCCGCAGGCCACCTTCTTTGCCGGGCAACTCGTGTTTAAAGACGAGCGGCTGGTGGGACGGTGGCTGCACAACCATACCGTTTTTGAATTGCAGCGCCGCCTCTATCAAAACGGCCGCCCCATGCTGATCCTGCCAATCCAAGTGT
>CAYTJG010000627.1:0-1677 GCA_964437865.1 uncultured Bifidobacteriaceae bacterium
GCGCGCCGCGAACGTAGCGTGACGTTTCGCAGACCTCGGCGACCACGAGCGAAAGACGGCGTTGCCGACGCGGAGCGGAGCGGGCAGAGCGTGATTTCAGGGCGATGCTTTGGGTGGCCTTGCGCACGTGGGTTGGCAGGCGCGGCGCGCTCGGAGAGACGCGCCCTACCCGAAAACAACCGCTGCGCGGTTGAACCAAGAAGAATTCCGTCTCACACCCGGCTGCCGACGGCGCGCGCTTTAAAAAAAACTCGAAACTGGCCGGCCTCAGGCCGCCGCGCGGTCCAGACTGGCTTTCAAATCGCGTTTGCTCTTGGCGCCGACCATCTGTTCGGTCACCTGGCCGTTCTTGATCACCAGCAGCGTGGGAATGGCCGTCACCCGAAATTGCGCGGCCAAGCCCTGGTGTTCATCCACATTGACCTTGCCGATTTTGACTTTGCCCTGATATTCACCGGCCAATTCGTCCAGCACCGGGGCGATCATCTTGCAGGGACCGCACCATTCCGCCCAGAAATCCACCAGCACCGGCGTGGCGGACTTCAAGGCCTCGGTTTCAAAATTATCCTGCGTGAAAGTAACAATCAAAGGGGAGGCCATGGGTCAATTGGGTACGAAATTTTTGATCGCCGGATCCAGAACCAGGAAGGTGACATAGCAATAAAAGCCCAGACCTATCAGCACGGCCCCCAGGCTGGTATAAATCAAGATTTTGTCGAGGGGCTTGATGCTGGCCGCAGCGGCGGGGGGGGCCTGACGCGGCGCACTCGTTGGGCGTTGGCCCGGGGCAGAGGTGGGCGACTTGGCCATGGAGGTACCCGGGGCGCCGGCAGGCTTGGGCGCGGGCGGCGGCGGGGCATGATGGGCCGTGGCCAGGGTCGGAGCGCCGCTGGGCGCGCCAGTCGGTCCGCCCGGCGGCAGCGTCGGCAGCTTGATGGTCGGAGCGGCCGTGGGTTTGGGCGGCAAATTGATGCGGACGGTTTCCTTTTTGGGCTGCACCTTGCCGGTTTCTTTCTTCGGCGGCGGTACGGCACCAGTGGGTCCTGACGGCGGTGTGGGCGGAGGAATGTCGGCCATATAGTCTAATGTTTGGTGAAAGATAAGCGGCGCCGCGCGACTGTCAATTGTAATTCTGGATTCCGGCAGCCAGGCCAGGGCCGCTCTGAAGTCCGGCATGCAGCGTCTTCCTCCTAACGCGACACCAGGCAGCGAGCAAGACTATCGCCCGCGCCCGGTCTTGGTCCCATCGGGACCGCCCGAGATTAGCCCGCAGTTTTAGCTGCGGGTCCGAGGGGCAAGCGGTGTCACGTCCCAGCGGGACGGTTGAAAATCTCGTTGCACGGAGCAGGGCGTTCTGCGAGGTCGGTCAGCCGTCCCGATGGGACTCGTGGCCGGCAAATCCGCGAACCCGCAGTTGGAAACTGCGGGCTAGGGTCGGTCGCCGCTCCGCGGCTACCCGCGTGCGCGCCAGCGGCGCGTTTGAGAATAGCCCGCAGTTTTAACTGCGGGTCCGAGGGGCAAGCGGTGTCACGTCCCAGGGGGACGGCTGAGTCTCGCGTTGCACGGAGCAGGGCTTTCTGCGAGGTCGGTCAGCCGTCCCGCTGGGACTCGTGGCCGGCAACTCCGCGAACCCGCAGTTGGAAACTGCGGGCTAGGGTCGGTCGCCGCTCCGCGGCT
>CAYTJG010000628.1:0-1675 GCA_964437865.1 uncultured Bifidobacteriaceae bacterium
TCGAAGAGGCCCGGCAGCGGCTTGCGGCAGGTGCATTGGCCGCGGTCGTGGGGACAAAAGTAAAACCCGTCCACATGCGCTCCGTGGCTGCCCAGCAGGGCCTGCAAACCGGCGTGGATGGCGTTTACATCGGCGGCCGTGTAGAGCCCCAGGGCAATGCCGCGCTGGTTGGAGACCACCAGCACCCGCATCCCCGCCCGGTTGAGCCGGCCCACGGCCTCCGCCACACCGGGCAGCAGATGAAAGTCTGCCCAGGACGCCACATAGCGGCCTTCCGGCATCTTGCGGTTCAAGACTCCGTCGCGGTCGAGGAAGATGGCGCTCAATCTGAGGGGTAGAGAGGTATTTGCGGAGTCTTTCACCCCGTTATGATAACAACAGCAGAATGTGCGCCTGCCCGGCATGGAATGCGGGTCTGCAACCAGCACCCAGGAGAGAAGGAACCATGTCCAGCGGTCCCAACCCAACCGGCCTTTTCGCCAGGGCCATTGCCTCGCGCGCTGCCGCACGCGGCCAGGAAGCCGCGGCTGCCGCGCCAGCCGGGAGGCCGCGGTGATCGAACAACTGCACCAGGTGATCCAGGAGATCGAGTACGAGTGGGCGGGCAAGCGGCTGCTGGTGGTGGGCGACCTGATGCTCGACAAATACATCTGGGGCGAGGTGGGGCGCATCTCGCCGGAGGCCCCGGTGCCCGTGGTGCGCAGCATTCACCACAGCGAGCGGCCGGGCGGCGCGGCCAACGTGGCCATGAACCTGGTTCGGCTGGGCGCGCAGACGCAGGTCATCGGTTTCACCGGCGGCGACGAGAGTGAGCGGCTGCTGGAAGAGAGCCTCAAGGCCAGCGGGATCACGCCCCAGTTCGTCCTCTCCGGCGGATTTCCGACCGTCACCAAGGCGCGCATCCTGGGCGGGCGGCAGCAGATGCTCCGCCTGGACAATGAACGCCTGGGAGACCGGCCCCAGGGTGACTATGACCGGCTTGTCGAGTGCGTGCTGGCCCAGTTGCCCGGCTGCCACGTGCTGGTGCTGTCCGACTACGCCAAGGGCGTGCTCACGCCCGCGGTTTGTCAGCAGATTATTCAAGCCGCCCGCGAACTGGGCATTCCGGTGCTGGTCGACCCCAAGAGCCCCGACTTTTCCCGCTACCGCGGCGCCACCACCATCTGCCCCAATCTCAGTGAGCTTTCGCGGGCGGCGCATCTGGATGCGACCGGTCTCGATGCGCTTCTGGATGCGGCCGAAGCCATGGTCCCGGCCTTCGATCTCCAGTTTCTGATTGCCACCTTGAGCGAAAAGGGCATTGCCCTGGTGCGCGCCGGCAGCCGCTACCTGGCGCCCGCCGTGGCCCGCCAGGTTTTCGATGTCTCCGGCGCCGGAGACACCGTGATTGCCGTGGTCGCTCTTTGCCTGGCCTCCGGCCTCACCCCGGAGACCGCCGTGCAACTGGCCAACGTGGCCGCCGGCATTGTGGTGGGCAAGGTGGGCACGGTGCCGGTGGAAAAATACGAGTTGCTGGCTGCCTTGAGTCCGCAGATTGCCCTGCATGCCGAAGACCGGGTGCTGACTCGCGCCGAACTGGTGAAGCGCGTGGCCATGTGGAAAGCCAACGGCGAAAGGGTGGTGTTTACCAACGGCTGCTTCGATCTGTTGCACTTTGGCCACATTACGGTGCTGG
>CAYTJG010000629.1:0-1673 GCA_964437865.1 uncultured Bifidobacteriaceae bacterium
CAGCCGA
Organism: uncultured Bifidobacteriaceae bacterium; assembly: GCA_964437865.1. Taxonomy (GTDB): domain Bacteria; phylum Verrucomicrobiota; class Verrucomicrobiia; order Limisphaerales; family UBA11358; genus UBA11358. The sequence continues at coordinate 8 of CAYTJG010000629.1, forward strand.
TAATGGTGCCCATCATGGTGCCGCCGATCATGTTATTGGCCGAACGATCACCTTTGCCCGGCCCCCTGACCTTGAATTGATCAGTGCTGAGCGGGTAGCTCTGCCCGCCCATTTCCAGCGAAGTAAGTGTAAGCGCCAGCACAGGTTTGCCGGCCAGAGCGCCTGCCTGCTTGACCTCGGTGACCACACCATGAACGGTGGCGCCGCGCGGAATGGCCCGCATGCCGCCGACGGCCACAGTCCGAATCACCGTGAACTCGACTGGCTGGCCATCCTTGGCCCTCTTGCTGCCTATTGGCTCATTGGTGCGTAACCTGAGCAGGGTTCCGGGAGGAATGGTCACAGGGCCACTGGGTGTCTGTAGCTGAGCCTGTTTTTGGGCCTGAATCTGGGATTGGACCTCGGCGCGAATCTGGTCCTGTGTTACGGGCTGGCCAGCTCCGGGATTTGGTGCTCCTTGGTTCGGTGGTCCCGGTTGGGGCTGGGCCTGGGGCTCGGCCATCTCCTGATCGCCGTTGTCGCCGGTGTCCTCGGCTGCCTGCGCGCCGACAACCTTGAGGTTGTCATTCACCTTGGTCACGCCCGCCACGCGGCCGGCTATTGTCTCCGCCAGCCTGCGGTTGGAGTCGGTTGTAACCGTTCCCGAAAGGGTAACTTCGCCCTGAATGGTGGATGGCGAGATCAGCTCGCTCTTCAGCTCCTGGGTGGAATCCAAGGCATGCACCACGTCCATCTCAATCTGGTTGTCGGTGCGGACTTCGGCCGCGGGTGGGGGGGCGGGTGCAGCGTCCTGCGCGAGCGCAATTACGCCACACAGAATCACCAACATGGCCCAAACCAGGGTCAAAGGCAATAATTTCTTAAACATTGGCCGATTCATCGTCATGTATCTCCTGCGCCTGAAGTTTGCTCCCCATTCACCCTGATTAGACGGGGAATGGAGGGAGCTGTCATTGGATTGAACCCCGCCGCCGGGGAAAAGTTCCGCTGGCCGAAAGAGAGATTCAAACCATGTTCGGGCCTGACGCCAATTCCTGGCCCCTATGCGAGTGCCTCGTCTATGGCCGCGGCCAGCGTCTGCAGGCCGCTTGTCACGCTTGATCCCAGATGAACCCGCAAGGCCCGGCGTCCACGCGACTCCAGCACCGCCAAATCGCCGGCGGCCTGAGCGTCGATTACCACGCCAAAGGTCAATTTCTGCCCCGGAATCTCCACGTCCATGGCGTGGTCGGCGGTGATCTGCAAAAAGACGCCGGTATTGGGGCCACCTTTGTAATCCTGCCCGGTGGAGTGCAGGAAGCGCGGGCCAAAGCCCAGGCAGGTGGCCACGCGTTTAGCGTCACGCACCTTGTGACGCAGGCCCTGAATCACCGCCTCGTGCATGGGGAACATGGGCAGATAAGCCAGCGCGGCAAAGTAATCGCCAGCATGAATCTGATTGAGATGCGCGCGCAGATAGCCTGCCAGCGTGGCGGCGCTTGCTTCCTTTTTCAAGGTGGCGGCATAGGCGTCGGTGGCGTAGAGCTTGAATTCCAGGCCATCCGCGGAGGTCACCAGAACCGGCTCGCGCGCGGGCAGTTTGCCGGTTTCCTCATAGGCTGCGGTCAGGGTGCGGGTCTCGATCTTGGCCGACTCCACATCCGGCTGGTTGAAGGGGTTAATGCCC
>CAYTJG010000630.1:0-1670 GCA_964437865.1 uncultured Bifidobacteriaceae bacterium
TTGGCGGACACGGCCGCGACCTGCTTGATTTCTTCCTTGTCCTTGACCTTCTTGGCGATCTTGTCGAGCTGGCCCACAGCGGCCTCGACGGCCTTGCTGATGCCGCGCTGGATGCCGATGGGGTTGGCGCCGGCGGTCACGAACTTCAGGCCTTCGCGATAGATGGCCTCGGCCAGCAACGTGGCCGTGGTGGTGCCGTCGCCGGCGGTGTCGCTGGTCTTGCTGGCGACTTCGCGCACCATTTGCGCACCCATGTTTTCATAGGGGTCTTCCAGTTCGACTTCCTTGGCCACCGTGACGCCGTCCTTGGTCACCGTGGGGGAGCCGAATTTTTTGTCGATGACCACATTGCGGCCTTTCGGGCCGAGCGTGGCGACGACCGCCTTGGAGAGTTTGGAAACACCGCGCAGAATAGCTTGGCGCGCGGCTTCGTCAAATAACAGTTGTTTAGCTGCCATAAAATTATTGGATGGTTATCAGATTATTGTGAGTGGTTGTGGGGGTTATTCAAGAATGGCGATGAGGTCGTCGCCGCCAAAAATCTTGTATTCCTTGCCGTCGATCTTGATTTCCGTGCCGCCATATTTGGAGACGAGCACGCGGTCGCCCACCTTCACTTCGAAGGGGACTTTCTTGCCGTCGTCATCCGTCTTGCCGGTGCCGAGCACGCGGACGATGCCCTCCTGGGGCTTTTCCTTGGCAGTATCAGGAATAATGATGCCGCCCTTTTTCACTTCTTTTTCTTCGGCCGGCTCGACCAGAATGCGATCGCCCAGCGGTTTGATGTTCAGTGCCATACTTTTATTATTTTGTTTTGTTTTTACTGCGAATCAAATCCCCACCGCACCCGCGACGGGAAAAATTCTCTATTTCCAACTGCCAACACTGCAAATTCACCTGCCTGCTTTCTCCGTTTCCCCCGGCTCCGCGGCGGCGGAACGGGGAAATGTTTTTGGCCACCAGAGTCTCTGTCACCCGCTGGTGCCGGACGGGTTTCATGAAATGCGTCGAGGCGGCGCGGAAACCTCGTGACCGGGCAAATGGGGACCAAGCTGAGGGAGATAATGTTGTCTCCCGTGCCTGGCGATCCCACACGGCACCGCGCACGTTTATGGTTTCTTTTCGTCAACCACTTCTGCGTCGATCACGCCCTCGTCCTTTTTCTTGTCCTCGGGCTTGGCATCCTCTTGCGGCTGGGCACCGGGTTGACCGGCGGCGCCTTGGGCTTTGGCCGCCCCGGCCTTGTAAAGCTCGGCACTGGCCGCCTGCCATGCCTCGTTGAGCTTCTCGCTCGCGGATTTGATGGCGGCCGCGTCGCTGCCCTTGAGCGCTTCCTTCACGGCTGCCACGGCGCTCTCGATTTGGCTCTTGTCCTTGGCGGCCAGCTTGTCGCCGTTGTCCTTGAGCAGTTTCTCGCTGCGGTACACCGCGTTGTCCGCCTCGTTGCGCGTCTCCACTTCCTCTTTCCGGGCCTTGTCTTCTTCCGCGTGTGCCTCGGCGTCCTTGCGCATCCGCTCCACTTCGTCCTTGGCCAGGCCGCTGCTGGCGGTAATCGTGATTTTCTGCTCCTTGCCCGTGCCCAGGTCCTTGGCCGCCACGTGCAGGATGCCGTTGGCGTCGATGTCGAAGGTCACCTCGATTTGCGGCACGCCGCGCGGGGCCGGCGGAAT
>CAYTJG010000631.1:0-1657 GCA_964437865.1 uncultured Bifidobacteriaceae bacterium
AGTCGCTCATGCCTCTGTATTGCGGCCTACCGGAGACCACGAACAACTGTGTTACAGATTCCGTTCAATGGGGCATTATCACCTATGACACAAACGGCCAGCCGCTGATCTCCGGTTGCGCCGCCAGCGGGTGCCAGATGCGTTCGTGCGTCGGTTTCGAATCCGGCCCGCCCTTCATCGTGATTCAGCCTGCCGACCAATCAGTCAATTCCGGGCAAACGGTCACCTTCAACGTGGACGTTTCCGGCGCCGCGCCACTTTATTACCAGTGGGTCTTCAACGGAACCAATGTGTTGACGGGCGCGACCAATGCGGTGCTCGCCCTGACCAGCGCACAGACAAACCAGGCTGGTCTCTATCAGGTGGAAATCTACAACGCCTTGGGCGGCACCAACAGCCAGCCGGCCATGCTCACGGTCAATCCGGGCCCGGCGGCCACCAACGGCTATATCACCGCGGTGCTCCGCAGCGATTGCACCGACTCGCCCACCCCGCCACCGCCCGTTGGCAGCACTCGCGTGGGAGCAGACTACGTGATCATGACGGTAGCGGATGCCGACCCGGCGGATTGGGACTATGCGCAACAGGTGGTGACAGATGCGATTTTTGAGTCGCTCATGCCCCTGTATTGCGGCCTGCCCGAAACGACGAACAACTGTGTTACCGACTCGGTCCAATGGAACATCATCACCTATGACGTAAACGGGCAGCCACGCAGTTCGGGCTGTGCGGCCAGTGGATGCGAAATGCGTTCCTGTGCCGGCTTTGAATCCGGCCCGCCCTTCATCGTTACCCAGCCCGTCGGTCAATCAGTAAATTCTGGGCAGACGGTCACCTTCAACGTGGACGTTTCCGGTGCTGCGCCGCTCTATTATCAGTGGGTGTTCGACGGAACCAATGCGTTGGCCGGTGCCACCAATGCGGCGCTGGTGCTGCCGAAGGCACAAACCAACCAGGCCGGCCTCTATCAGGTGGAGGTTTACAACGCCATCGGAGGCACTAACAGTTTGCCGGTCGTACTCACGGTCAACCCGGGTCCGGCGGCCACGAACGGGTACATCACCGCGGTGCTCCGCAGCGATTGCACCGACTCGCCCAGCCCGCCGCCGCCCGTTGGCAGCACTCGCGTGGGAGCAGACTACGTGATCATGACGGTGGCGGATGCCAGTCCGACGAACTGGGCATATGCCCAGCAGGTGGTGACTGATGCCATTTTCAAGTCTCTGATGCCATTGTATTGTGGATTGCCCCAGAACGGCTGCGTGACCAATCTCGTTCAATGGGGCATCCTAACCTATGACGTAAATGGCCAGCCCCGGATCTCGGGCTGTGCCGCCAGTGGGTGCGAGTTCCATTCCTGCACCGGAGGTGAAACCGTGACTCTTCCCCCCGCGTTGAAAATATCTGCCGCTCCCAGCCAACTCGGCCTATCGTGGTCCACGATGGCCGCAGATTTCGCCCTGGAGGAAAGCACGAATCTGGTCAATTGGTATCCTGTGGCCTGGCAAACGGCCACCAACGTCAAAGCCATTTCCACGCAAGTACCTGACCAAGGCAACGGCCATTTCTTCCGGCTTCGCCAAAAATAGCCGTGTGGTTGTGAACGTGCTCCCGGTCTTCAAGCGACAAAGGCGCGTCCCAGGCTGGGCCAGCGGCC
>CAYTJG010000632.1:0-1656 GCA_964437865.1 uncultured Bifidobacteriaceae bacterium
TTGCTCGCTGCGAGCTTGTTCTTGACGATGCATATCCAGCCGGCCGGCGAACTGGACGCTTATAAGCAATCCCTGCGCGCCAAAGGCGAGTTGCTGGAAATCAGTCAGGTAATCCCACCGCCCGTGCCCGCCGCCAGCAATGGCCTGTCGCTGGTCCAATCCGCTTTCGGCTGCCTGGGCCCGGCCGATGACGAGAGCAATGAGCCGCCAGCCATGCAGATGGTCGCCTTCGGCAAAGCCATGGTGGGCTGGGCACAACCCAATCTCGTCAAGCCGGGCTCGTATGGTTTCACCAATTCCTGGGCCAACGCTCAGCAGGTGGTCGACGAGGACGGTCCACTGCTCGATCTGTTGCGCCTAGCCGGCCATTCCCCGGCACTGGATTTTCAACTGGACTATTCACAGGGTTTTGCGGTGTTGCTGCCGCACTTGGAGCCGCTTAGGCATTGCGCGCGACGTTTGTCCGCGGCCACCTTGTGCCAATTGCATGCCGGCCATACCGCCGCTGCCGTCACCAACGTTTGCACACTGCTGGCGTTGATCCACAATAACCATAACGAACGAATGGTCCTCTCCCAATTGGTGCGCTTCAAAATGGACTCCATTGCCTCGTCCGCCACCTGGGAAGTGCTCCAAGCAACCAATCTGACCGATGCCGATCTCGCGGCGCTCCAGCGCGGGTGGACGGAGCAGGAATTCGCCGGCTCGGCAGAAGGTTCGCTGATGATGGAACGCGCCAGCATGGAAATGACCATCCAAAAGATGCGCAGTTCCGGAGCGGAGTTGAGCAGGGGACTCGGATTTGCGCTTCCGGGCACAGGCGGAGCCAGCAGTTCCGGCGATTGGCTGGAGGCACTCAAAGACACGGCGGACAACGCCAAGGGCGGGGTTGCGAAATTCATGTGGCGTACTTCCTGGAGTTACGCGGATGAACGGCAAACTCTGGAGGCCTTGGAGATCCTGTTGGAGGCCGACCGGACGGCCAAAACGAATTATGTTTTTTTTATGGCCTGCACCAATATGGAGGCCCGCCTGAAAGCCATGGACGCCACCAACACCGCCGGCCCGCTGCCCCGGGCGTTGTCGGTTCCGGATCTTCCGCACCTGATGTTCAGCGCTGTTGCCGGGCTAGGCGTCGTCGTTCATAAAGCAATGCAGGCCGAGACCGAAAAACAGGTGGCGATCACCGCCATCGCGCTCAGACGATTCCAGCTAAGGCATGGCGAGTTGCCCGGACAACTCGCCGAATTGACGCCGGAATTCCTGCCGACCGTTCCGCTGGACCCGGTGGACGGCAAACCCTTGCGATATCATCCGAACGGGGATGGCACCTTCCTGCTCTATTCCGTTGGGGAAGATGGCGTGGATGACGGCGGGAACCCAACCCATGCCAGCGGAACCTCCAGCGGATCTTCATTCGTGTACAATCGTGCCAGTCTGTTCTGGCAGAACCCGATTGCCATCGACTGGGTCTGGCCGCAGCCGGCCACGCCGGCCGAAGTGCAATTCTTCCGCGACCATCCACCCAAGTAATGACCATTTGCCATAAGCTGCTCATCCGCGACGATGCGACCGGGACCAAAATAATCAACCACAGATGGACACAGATGAACACAGATAAAAAAACGAACCGTCTCCTCACTGGTTCTTATCTGT
>CAYTJG010000633.1:0-1650 GCA_964437865.1 uncultured Bifidobacteriaceae bacterium
CAAACTTCTACTGCCACCCCGGCAGAGCCGGGGGTTTTCCTAAAATTGGATAATGTTTTGAGAATTGACCAGTCTGGAACCACATTTTTTCACCAGTGCGCGCCTCAACGGGTCGGCGCCCCGCTCGTAACCTGGTATGAAAGCCAATCCTAAATATACAATTGGCGGTAGTTATGCCGAAGTCAAAATCGGGGAAATCTGGACGTCCTGGCCCAGCTTCTGAAGCTCCCGGACGTGTTTCTTGATGGCCCTCTGCTTAGCTTGCTTGCTGGCCATTTGGGGCTTGGGCTCCTCATAGGGTTTCAGGGTCGAAAGGACGTGATAGACGATCACCAGCAATTTCCGAGCGATGGCCACCCTCGCCTTCATCTTGCTTCCCGTCCGTGCGCACAAGTGGCGGTATTTCCCGGCGAGATGACAATCCTTTTTCATGACTGCGGCGCCAGCGCATTCGACCATCGTGGTGCAGACAAACGGATTGCCTTTCCGTGTGGCCGCCCGGTGGGCCTTGCCGCCGCTCTCGCGACATCCGGGGGCCACCCCGCCCCAGGCGGCAAGATGGCGGTGGGTGGGCCACCGAGTCATGTCCACACCCAACTCGGCGAGGATCACGCAGGCCGATAGGTAGCTGATCCCAGGGATGGTCATGAGCAAGTCCAGCCTGTCCTTGTAGGGGGCCAGCTGGGCGGCGATGAGTGCCTCCACCTTCTGGAGGTCCTCCTCCGCCGCCTCCAGCCTGCCCAGGTGGATCGCCAGCAGCTTCCGGGCAACGGCGCCCAACCCGGCCTCCAGGGCGGCGCTCAGGAGCTCCTGCTTGTGTTTGACCGACCGGTGGAGCAGCTTGGGAAGCTCCTTCTGGATGTCCCTGCCTCCAGCCAGGGCCTCGAGGATCCCCATGCCGGAGACCCCGAAGATGTTGGCCAACAGGCCATCCGCCCCCAGGGGAATGCCCTGGTGTGCCAGAAGACGGGTCACCTCGTTGCGGATACCGGTGCGGGCATTGATCAGTTGCCGCCGGCACCGTGTCAGCTCGCGGGCCTCCCGGAACTCGGCCGTGGGGACGAAGCTCGGACGGATGAGGCCATGACGGATCAGGCCGGCAATCCACTTGGCGTCCTTGCGATCCGTCTTATGCCCGCGGAGGTTGCGCATATGGTTGGGATTGCCCACGACCATCGGCACATGCCCCTCCAACACGGCGAAGACCGGAATCCAGTAGACCCCCGTGGCCTCCATCCCTACCGCCTGGCAGCCATGGCCAACCAGCCAGTCACGGAGTTCCCGTAAGCCCCTGAGATTAGTCGAGAAGCTGCGTTCCTCGTAGTGCGGGCCACCCTGGGGGCCGGGACGGACCAGGCAGGCAGCGATAACTGCGGAATGGACGTCCAAGCCGCAGGCGATGGGGTGGATGATATCGGCGACAACCCGGTCCATGGGACCTCCTATGAGAAAGGGGGGATGTCCCTTGCCCGGGTGCAAAAATTTTCGACACTGGTATCCGTGCTGCATCTTTCCAGCAGCGACATTTCGTGGTACCACTACCCGTGCGGGCCAGTCTAACGCCCGGAGTTCCACCTCCCATAGGCATTGCGGCAACCATATAGGACATCCCCAAAATGATCCTGCGCCGCCTGGCCCGCACCCTTCAAG
>CAYTJG010000634.1:0-1647 GCA_964437865.1 uncultured Bifidobacteriaceae bacterium
CCAGCGCGGCGCGGGCCTCGTTCTGGACGCGGACGTGCTCCTCAATCTGCCACGCGACGACCAGCACCCAGACTCCCAGCAGCAGTCCGTAAATCAAGGTGCTGTTCCGTCTGGGTTGCATCTGTGCGTTCAGTTAAGCGCCGGGTGGCCGAAAAATCAATGCCGGCCCGTCAATTTTTCTTCACCGGCACGCGGTCCAGAAACCGATCCAGTTCCTGCTCCGGAATGGAATTGGTGATGAGCGGCGTCTGGGCGGTTTCATTCGCGGTCAACGTGGCGAGCTGCGACGGCATCTGGATGATGTGCGGCGTGATGAACATCAGCAGTTCGTCCTTCTGGTTCGAGTGGTTGCTGAATTTGAAAAGGTTGCCGAGCACCGGTATGTCGCCGAGGAGCGGCACCTTGCTCTCGCTGGAGTTCTTGGTATTTCCAATCAGGCCGCCGATGACGACGGTCTGGCCGTCCGGGGTCACGACTACGGTGTTGGCGGACCGCTTGTCGAGATTGGGCGCATACACGGCGGACGCGAATATGCTGCCGCCTTGAATCACCTGGCCGGGCGTCGAGTTGTCAATGGACGTGATTTGCGGCTCGAGAATCATCTGCACCAATCCGTTCTGCCCGATGAACGGCGTGACGTCCAGTTGGATGCCGACGTTCTGGTAGGTCCCGTTGATTTCCGGGACAGTGGTGGAGGTGCCGCCGACGGCGGTCAGGCTGACGCTGCTGGGCAGATAGATATATTGGCCGACGACAATTTCCGCCATCTGGCCGTCGCGCGCGAGAATGGACGGGCGCGACAGCACCTCCGCCTTGCCGGCGGTCGCGATGGCCTGGAGCGTGGCCGTGAAATCGTTGCCCATGATTTGATACATCCCGCCGTTCCCGGCCGCCCCCGTCAAGGACTGGGGCAAATTAAAGTTGTTGTTCAAGGTGTAACTCTGGTTGACCGGGGAAAAGCCGCTGGGCAGCAGGGTTGGAGTCGTGGTTGTAGTTCCACCACTTGTAGAAGTAACGTTTTGAACAGAGTAATTGGTTAAGTAGCCGGTGATCTGCGAAAAGTTTTTGCTGAAACCGGTGTAATTGCCCTGAACGCCGAGGTCGAGCGCCTTGTTGTCCTGCACTTCCACGAAGGCGGCCTTGATGAGCACCTGCGGTTCGGGCGCGTCGAGGCTGGCGACAACCCTGCGGATCTGCTCCATGGTCTCCGCGTCGGCGACGACAACGAGATTGTGCGTCACCGGATCCACGGAAATGTTTGCGGTGCCCACGGTGCCGTTGTTGTTATATTGGCTGCTGGCACTGCTGGCGGTGACGGGACGGAAGCCGCCGCCGGCGCCACCACCACCAAAGCCGCCACCGCCGAAACCACCACCGCCGAAGCCGCCACCGCCACCGGGGCGACCGCCGCCGCCGCCAAATTGCGCGTGAAGTTCAAACGTGGCGCACAAAAGAAAGCCCAGCACGCCACCGATGTATTTTTGGAAACAGTTTGTTTTCATAATTTGCCTTTTCATTAAAATTTGTCTGTGTCTTAGAATGTCCGTCCGCCGCCACCTCCACCGCCGATGCCACCGCCGCCGACTCCGCTGCTGCTGCTGGTGGTTGTGCTCATGGTGGTCGCGCTGGTTTGGGCGCGCGTCTGTA
>CAYTJG010000635.1:0-1646 GCA_964437865.1 uncultured Bifidobacteriaceae bacterium
GCGGACAACCTGCCAAGCCCGATGGATTCCGGTTTTCACGGAACGCACGTGGCCGGGACCATTGCCGCCGTTGGAAATAACAACTTGGGTGTGATCGGGGTCTGTTATCAGGCGCGGATCATGGCGCTCCGGGCGTCAAGCGACGGCGAAACGCTGCCCGATTCAGCCATCATTGAAGCCATCCAGTACGCGACCATGATGAAAGGCCGGGGTGTCAACGTGGTCGCCATCAATGAATCCTTCGGCGGTGGCGGGTCAAGCAGCACCGAAATCGCCGCGATGCAGGCCGCCGGCGGCGCCGGCATCATCTTTTGCTGCGCCGCGGGAAACAGCAGCAGCGACAACGATACCACTCCTTTTTATCCAGCCAATTACCGGTTGGGCAACCAGATCGTCGTGGCGGCCACCGACCAGAACGATGCCTTGGCGTCTTTCTCGGACTACGGCACCAATACCGTGGATTTGGGCGCGCCGGGGGTGAACATTCTGTCCTTGCTGCCCATTACGCCCGGGGTTTCGCCGGAATCCACGGTCCCGCCAGCGGGCATAGTGATTGCCTCGGTTCAGCAGGGTTCCACCGTCTATAACGCCAACGAGCTGACGTATTCCGGCATCAGCACCGGCCTCACCGCCACGGTCTACGCTTGTGGGCTGGGCAATCCCACGGACTTTCCGGCGGCCGTGCGCAGCAACATCGCGCTGATTGAGCGCGGCACCCTCACCTTTTCCAACAAGGTCATCAACGCCATGGCCGCCGGCGCCCGGGCGGCCATCATTTACAACAATGCCGCCGGCAATTTCCTCGGCACTTTGGGCGGTACCAACAACTGGATTCCCGCCGTCTCCCTCGCCCAAGCCGACGGACTGGCGCTGCAAACCAATGCTCCCGCCACCGTCGTTCACGGGCTCTATCAATACCTGGACGGCACTTCGATGGCGACGCCCCACGTGTCCGGCGCGGTCGCGTTCGCCGCGATGAACTTTCCGTTTGAAACCGTCACGCAGCGGGTTCAACGCGTCCTCGCGAATGTGGACGTTGTGCCGGGCTTGCAGGGCATTGTGCGCACCGGCGGGCGGCTCAATTTGCAGCGCATGGTGGATACCGACGGCAATGGCCTGCCGGACTGGTGGGAACTGGAGTATTTCGGACATTTGACCGGCACGGACCCGAACGCCGACCCGGATCACGACGGCATGAGCAACCTGGCGGAATGGATTGCCGGGACGAATCCAACCAATGCCGCCTCCTGTCTGCGAGCGTCGGTGGTGTCCGCCACCAACTCCAACGGCGTTGTAGTAAACTGGTCGAGCGTAACGGGCAAATTATATTGGCTGGCCCGTTCTACAAACCTGGAAACCGGATTTAGTACCGTCGTCGCCACAAACATTCCTGCCACCGCGCCAACGAATATATTTACCGACACAACGGCTCTTCCCGGCAACCCCAGTTTCTATCGTGTCGGCGTGGAGCAATAAATCGCGGAACAGGATCGGGCAACGACAGCATCGATTCCGACCCCGTTTTGGTTTTTAATCGTTGTCGTCACCTTGACTGGTGTGCATTGCCAGTGGATACTTTGATTTGCTGGACGGGGGCGCACCGGTTTCGACCTGGGGAATGCGCCAGAGGCGGCATGCCGAGGACG
>CAYTJG010000636.1:0-1621 GCA_964437865.1 uncultured Bifidobacteriaceae bacterium
AGTCCACGGCAGGCGTGGCCGCCGGAGGCCGCTCGGGCGTCACCGCCATCGTCACCGGCCTGCTGTTTCTGGGCGCCATCGGCGCAGCTCCCTTTGTGAGCATTGTGCCTTCGGCGGCCACGGCGCCGGCGCTGATCCTGGTGGGTTCGATGATGCTCTCCACCATTTCCGAGATTCACTGGCACGATCCGCTGGTGGCTGTCCCTGCCTTTCTTACCCTGGTGCTCATCCCCTTTACCTCATCCATTGCCAACGGACTGGGCTTCGGCATCATCTCCTGGGCGGTGCTTCACCTGGTGGCCGGCAAGTTTCGCCGCCAGGACTGGCTGCTCTACCTGCTGGCCGCGCTGTTTCTGGCCCGCTTTGTCTATCTGGGAACAAGCTAAACACGGTCGCTCTTTCTGTGATTCTGACTTCGTGCCATCCCACCCTGGCCGCAAGAACAAGGACGCGGCGAGGGTGGGGCACCCAGATTTCATTCATTGGGAAGATATTCCTCCCGGTCGCGCGGTTGCCGGATTAAATGCCCCTCCGCCGGGTTGGCCCAAAAGTCGTAAACTCTTTCCATTGCTCCCCTGTACTATGGGGAGAAGGTTTAAGCTGATCGTTTGAGATCTCTCACGAAGGTGCAGGCGGTGGGGGAATTCGTGAGGTTGCGGGCTTGTTCCTGGGGTGAGAAGCACGCCTTTCATGCCAGCAAACCAGCCCGAGAGACGCATCGGAACCGTTCGAGAAGTGCAAAGGCCCCTGCCGGAGAAGCGGATGAAGACGACCTGGAATCGGTGGATGAAGAGAGACCGGCGGTTGGCCTTGACCCAGTTGGCAACTGCGGCGGCCGTCTCGCTGGCGCTGGCCTTGGGACTTTCGGCCTGCGAGAACGTGGCCAGCTATACCCAGCCCAGCCTGGTGCGGGTCATTGACGCTTCCTACATCGCTCCGGCGGTGAACATTGTGGTGGAAGGCACGCTGCTGGCCGCCAACTACGGGGAGGGAGACATTTCCCCCTACGGCACGCTGCCCGCGTCGCCCGCCGCCGTGATCAAGGTGACCGCTGCCACAGGCGGCGCCACCCTGGTCTCTTCCGACGCCACCCTGCTCGCCGGACATCAGCACTCCGTCTTCCTCACCGATAACGGCGCGGCGCCCACCAGTTATACCGTCACCGTGCTTGAAGACCAGCAGATCGCGGCCGCCGGTGGTCATTCCGCCTTCCGCTTCATCAATCAGGCGCCCAAAACCGGCGCCGTGGATGTGTACATGATTCCCAGCGGAACCACCATGGCCAACACCATTCCGCTGGTCACCGACTTGCCCGTCGGCGGTACCGCAGGCTACATCAGTTTCGCGTCGCAGACGGTCACCATGGTGATTGTGCCCACCGGCTTGATCACGCCCAAGTACACTTCCACCTCCATGGCCCTCACCGGCGGCGAGGTGCGCACCGTGATGATCATCGACAGTCAGTTGACCAGCGACCCGCCGGTCTCGGTGGTGGTTGCCAACGACGTGAACTAGGGCGCACGCTCCGGCCCTGTCCTTGCCTCGCAGGTGCGCGTATACTTTTCGCCAATGCAGACTCTAGATCCGTCTTCGTTCCTTTCCACTGGCTTCATGCAAAATG
>CAYTJG010000637.1:0-1620 GCA_964437865.1 uncultured Bifidobacteriaceae bacterium
GGAGCCGGGGCCGAGCTGCGAGCTTTTAGCTTGCGGCCCCGGCGGTCGAAGGTTCGTCGGACTGGGCTTTGCTTTTCTTGGTTTTGTCCTCTTTTCCCGCAACCTGTCCAGGAACGCGGCCAAAAGTGGAACTCGCCGAGGGGTTAGGCGACGCGGCGGCGGCGCACTTGCCAAAGGACGGCTGCGATTCCAAAGGAGGCGAGTCCGAGAATGGAAGGCTCGGGGACACTGCTGGTGTATTGGAAATTTGGCCCAAAGATGCCGGCGTTAAAGCCGCTATTGACAAATTCGGGGGCACCGAAGCTGGTTGTCAAATCGCTGGTTTCGGCGTTCAGATAGTTCACGGCCGACGAGGTCGTCGGGCCCGTGCCAAAGGTGACAAAGTTGTCGCAGCTCCCGCTATCGGTCGGGTACCAGGCGGCAATCACATAGTCTTGCCCCGCCGAGAGGTTGATGTCTGAACCCAGAGTGGCCCAAGCGAACCCGTTGGAATCCGGAGTGGCGCTCTCTGACACCGTCGCTTCGCCCAAGAGCACACCCGTGATGCTCCAGATGCCGACGCTATGGCCGGAGGTGAAGCCCAGGTCAAGCAGGCCGAGCGCGGAAACTTGCGCATTTTGGGTCATTCCGAATTCCCAGCCCAGGGAATAGCCCTGGCCCGCGCTGCCGGTCATGGATCTCACATAGGTCTCGTCAACGCCGGTCAAGGCGGCGGTGGTCTGGCCATAAGCGATGGTTGCCATCATTGAGGCGAGGCTACAGATTGCGCAGAGTGCGGACATTTTCATTTTCATTATCTCTAGTACTTTTTTTTCGTTTTTCTGGTGTTTTTTTGCGTCGATTATCGGGTTCTTTGTGCAGGTGGTAACCGGTCTGATTCTCAGCGTAATAGATATCGGACTTTGGACGATGCACTTAAGCAATAATTCTAGTCCGAGGCTGATTTTTTAAAAAACGTGAAGGGTATGACGCGGTGCGACCACCGCCGTGAGAAGTATCGCCCCAGAAAATGAATGCCAAGGGGAAATCTGGACAGGCAACGGGCACGTCAATCAGTGCGCGCCGCGAGCTTAGCGCGGCGTCTGGCTGACACACGTATTGAGGGATAGAGCGCCGCGGTCTAATTCCGAAGGCGGGGTGCTCGTTTGCAGGCAGCGCGTTGGGATGGCTTGGTTGCGTTGGTTGGCAGGCGCGGCGCGTTCGGAGAACACGCCCCACCATCGGGCGTGTCAGGCGTATCACCGATCTCCATTCAGCAGCGCCGCCTCTGTTCAGCGCCTCAATGCGCGGCTTTGGGCTTCAGCCCGCCCATGGCCCCAAAACTCCGCCAGACGCGCAGGGGCAGCAGGCCGAGCGCAATGAACCCGAGCTGGCTGCCCACAAACAGCACCAGCCAAAAGAAAGCCGCTTGCGTAAAACCGTAGCTGTGCAGCCCGATGCCCAGCATATTCACACCAAACCAGGACCAGGCCGTGACCACGTTGCCGAAGATGGCGCAGTTGACCAGGCCGCGTTCGCGGATCAGCCCGCCCCAGCGCAAATGCAGGATCAGCGCGTTCCAGAGAACGATGATCAGCGCGCCGTTTTCCTTGGGGTCCCAGCCCCAGAACCGGCCCCACG
>CAYTJG010000638.1:0-1615 GCA_964437865.1 uncultured Bifidobacteriaceae bacterium
CGTTGCGATAGATGTTCCAATTGGTCCCGTCATAGGTGCCCGCCAAATGCACCCAATTGGTTCCGGTCAAATCCACCGCCGGAATGACCAAGCTGGCACTGCTGGGGATCCCAGCGGCCACGGACCCGACCTGGTAAGTGGCGCTTCCCGCCCCCATGGAAACATCGAGCAATTGGAGTGAGACGCCATTGATGTCGCTGTCGTCGATACCGTGCGAAATCACATCCGCCGTCGTGCCATCAATATCATTGGTGTTCGGTAGCACCCACGCCTCGAGCGTGATCTGATTGGTGAAATTCAGACCATCCGGATTGACCAACTCGACGTAGCTGTTGGTGCCGTTGAAATCGGCGGCCAAGTTGGTTAAGTCAAAGCCGGGGTAAGCTGGTGGCCGCGGGCCGGTGGCACCGTTGGTCGTGTAACTATAAACGCCGTTGGCGGCGGCACCGAGCGTGCCGAGGTTGGCCGCGATATCATTCGCCGGCTGGTCCAAGCGCAGGTATTCCGCCGCGCCGTCCGCAATGATCAGCGACGAGTACGGCGTGCCGCGTGAGGCATTGGTTCCGTTTTGGTAATGTGCCAGCACCTTGGCCGCCGAGAGCGCACTGGGATAGACCGCAAATTCATCCATATCACCAACATACGGATTCTGCGTTCCGTCCGAATAGCCGCCGATGGACATTGGATACGAGGGGTTGGGCACATAGCCGCTGACCCCGGTGGATTGCGCCACTTGCGCGCCATCAATATAAAGTGTCAGCGTGGCGGCGGTTGAGTCATAGACGGCCACGAGGTGGCACCAGTTACTAATCGTGTAGGTGCCGCCGACGGCGTCGCCCACCCTGGCTCCGGTGTTGTTGTTCAGGTAAAACTCAAATCCCTGCTGGCCTGTGCCGGCCGTGGAGGCCCGCTGGTAGCAGTCCCAGCCATAATCTTCCGTGGAGGCCTGGCAGTTGAACAGCGGACACTGCGCATTGCCGGCGCCTTCCTCGGTCGGCCGCAGCCAGGCTTCCACCGTGAACGAATCGGCGGTATTGAGCGCGGCGACGTAAGGAATGACCGTGGGCACGCCGCCATCGTCCGAATTCGTGTCTATGGCGCTAAATCTGATCGCCGTGTCGGGGTCGCCCACGATGGCGCCGGGCTCATTGAACACTTCGCCGGCGAAACTCACGCCGTTGCCCGCAGCACCCAAGCTCCCCAGGTTGGTCGCCACGTTGGGCGTCCAGGGAGTTGATTCGTTCAAGGGATAGTAGGCCAGTGGCTTGTCGGCCAGAACCGTGCTTTGGTAATCCGCGCGGGCGGTGGCGACTAACAGCACCGCCGGAGCGGCCGTGGCAAGGAGGGACAAATAAAGGCGGTGAACGAGGGGATGGTTTTTCATGGCTGGTGAGTTTAAGTTTTATTGCTTCGATTGGAACGGACAGTCAATTTAACTTTGCCAAAGCCCGGCTTTCATTTGCAATTAACCTCAGTTGATTCTCTACTTTAAAACGCCGCCAGTTTAAAGTCTAGGATTATCGGAGTTTACTTGCCGGTTTGATCAAACTGATTTCGAGGTAAACCGAGCAGATGCTCGGTACTCCGGAGGCAGAGGCTGGGGCGCGGCGAGTTG
>CAYTJG010000639.1:0-1613 GCA_964437865.1 uncultured Bifidobacteriaceae bacterium
CATCATGACCGGTCACGCTTACGAGCAGAGCGCCGACATCGCCGCGACCACCGGCGCGTTTGTCGGCTATCGCGACGCGCGTTGCGCCGGCGTCGAGCAGACCGTCGCGAAGGACAACATCGAATCCATGCTGGGCGTCATCAAACTCCATCGCACGGCCGTGGAAACCATCCAGCCCAGCGAGGAATTCAACTATCTTAAGACCGAAGCCCGCAAGACCTGGGACAGCGCCCTCGCGAAAGGCCAGCAGCACGGCTATCGCAACGCTCAAGTCACCGTCCTTGCGCCCACGGGAACCATCGCGTTCCTCATGGATTGCGACACCACCGGCGTGGAGCCCGACATCGCGCTGGTGAAATACAAATTGCTGGCCGGCGGCGGCATGTTGAAAATCGTCAACCGCGGCGTGCCGGACGCGCTCCGGCGGCTCGGCTACAGCGAGGCGCAAGTGACCGCCGTGGTGGCGCACATTGAGAAGTTTGACACCATCGAGGATGTGGAAGAGAAAGGCGTCATCGCCAAGAGCGGCCTCAAGCCCGAACACCTGCCCGTCTTTGATTGCGCCTTCAAGCCGGCCCGCGGCAAGCGCAGCATCGCTTACCTCGCCCACTTGAAGATGATGGCCGCCGCCCAGCCGTTCATCAGCGGCGCCATCTCCAAAACCGTCAACATGCCCAACGAAAGCACCGCGGTCGAAATCCGCGACACTTACGTGCAGGCCTGGAAGATGGGCTTGAAATGCGTGGCCATTTATCGCGATGGCTCCAAGCGCTCGCAACCGCTCAACACCAAGAAAACCAACGACGGCGGCGTCAAAGTCAGCCCCGAAAGCGCGCTGGCGGCGGACCTCGCCGCGCGCATCAAGGAATTGGAAGCCCTCGTCACCCGCTTGCAGGCCGAGTCCGGCAAACCGCTCCGCCGCCGCCTGCCGGACACCCGCACCGCCGTCACGCACAAGTTCGACATTGCCGGCCACGAAGGTTATCTCACCGTGGGCCTGTTTGATGACGGGACGCCCGGCGAATTGTTCATCACCATGGCCAAGGAAGGTTCCACCATCGGCGGCCTCATGGACAGCATCGGCACCCTCACCAGCCTGGCTTGGCAATACGGCGTGCCCCTGGATGCACTCGTGCGCAAGTTCGCGCACCAGCGGTTCGAGCCGAGCGGCTTCACCAAGAACCCGGAAATCCGCAACGCCTCGTCCATTCCCGACTACGTCTTTCGCTGGATGGCGCTCCAATTCATCCCGGGGTACCGCGAAACCATGCAGGTGGCGCGCAACCAGCCCGACCTGGCCATGCCGGGACTGATGGAAGAGATAAAAAAAAACTTGAACCGGCCGGTGCCGGAACTGCTGCCCATCGCTGAGGACAACGAGTTGGTGCCCGTGAAGGCCACCAGGACCGGCAGCGCGGGCCACGACCGCCGCGCGGCCGCGCTCACGCAGATGATCACCAATCAGCAGGATGCCCCGAGCTGTCCCAACTGCGGCCAGATTACCGTGCGCAATGGCGCCTGCTACAAGTGCCTCAACTGCGGCGAGAGCCTCGGTTGCAGTTAGCCACCTTGGCCTGCTCTGACAGTGGGTTGGCGCCAGCCAACCCACTTTT
>CAYTJG010000640.1:0-1611 GCA_964437865.1 uncultured Bifidobacteriaceae bacterium
GAACCTCCGGGGCCGCCCGGTCCGCCCAGCCCCACAGGCCCACCGGGCCCACCGGGCCCACCGGGCCCACCAGGTCCTCCAGGTCCTCCAGGTCCTCCAGGTCCTCCAGGTCCTCCAGGTCCCGGTCCACCGGGTCCGCCCGCTCCGTCTGGCCGTCCCGCCATTCCAGGCATATAACCGCCCACACTATTGGGCAGAAAGATAGGTGCCGTCTCAGCATTGAAGCCGCCAATGGACTTGCCCTCGTAATATGCCTCCGGAACGTAGAAATTGAGAGTCTGATATTTTGCGTCCACCGGTTTGGACACATAGACAATGCCTTCAAAAGCGCGGTAGGTAATGGTCTGCTTGTCCACGGTCAATGTCTTCACCGTGTACTTGTTGGTATCAAACGTGAGGCTGTCTGTATCGCCAGCAGCCCGGGCAACGTCTGCAGTCGCCAGCACCATGGCCAGGCTGCCTAAGGCCAGCAGGACGGAGCCGGTGCCGGAATCGCGATTGCGGATGGGGGTATCGTTTTTAGGATTTGAGGTATTCATGATCGGATTCGGGACTAATTCCAGGTGAACCTATACCGAGTTCAGGACACAAGGGTCAAGCCCCCGTCAACCGCGATGGTTTGACCCGTGACAAACGAGTTTTGCATGAGAAAGAGGTAGGCGGCGGCGACCTCTTCAATTTTCGCGGTGCGGCCCAGCGGAATCAGGCCGGCAAATTGCTTATCCGTGGCCGCCACTTGCTCGGGCGACAAGTGGCTCCAAAGCGGCGTGCGCGTCCAAGTGGGGGCCACCGCATTGGCCCGGGCCCGGGGTGCTAACTCGACGGCCAAACCCTGCACCAGTGTGCGGATAGCGTCGTTGCCGATGATCGCACCCGAGGCGTTATGCGGGCGGCCGCCCGAACCGGCGGTAAAGACCAGGCTGCCGCCGTCGTGCAGGCTTGGGGCCGCCAACCGCGCAATCGCCAAGTTGGCGAAGAACTTCTCTTCGATGGCCTGGCGAATCACGGCCATTGGTGCTTCGAGAAAACCGCCGCCCATGAAACCGCCAGCCATGGAGACCAAGTGATCAAAGGTTCCGACGTTAGCAAAGAAGGCTTTGAGTCCGGATTCGTCCGCCGCGTCCAGCCGGTGGCCGACCACCTCGGCCCCGGCGGCCTGGAGCGTCTTCACGGCGGTCGCCAGCTTGGCCGCATCCCGTCCAGTAATGATGAGCCGCGCGCCAGCCTGAGCCGCCAAGCCAGCCACAGCCTGGCCGATTCCCGAGCTGCCACCCACCACCAGGACGGTTTTATTTTGCAAGTTCAAGTTTTTCATATGTCGTCATACCAAGGCGCAGACAAAACCCGCCCATAACGTCTCCACCCCCTGGCCGACGGGTCCCCAGGGCGCCCGCGACCCAATTGGGATTTGACTTTCAGGCGGGCATCGAGTTTGTTGACATTGTCAAATATGAATAGCCCATCTATTGACAATGTCAACTGTCCACCTGACGGCGGGCCGGAGGATGTTTTTGAATCCATCCACACGGTCATGCATCTGTTCCGCTCGGCGCAATACCGGGAGTTACGGGGCGGGACGTACGAGTTGACGCATTTGGAGGGCAAGCTGCT
>CAYTJG010000641.1:0-1606 GCA_964437865.1 uncultured Bifidobacteriaceae bacterium
GCGTAAATCCAGGCCGCGCAGCCATCGGCAAAGTTGGGACGGCACTGCCAGACGGCACGGGCCACCGGCAACTTGGGCATCGGCTGTGCCGGTGCCACGCAATCGACTTCATTGACGAGCAGGCGGAAGCGGTTGCCCAAATCCATCAGCGAGGTATTCAGCGCCGGGCCGGCCGGCACATTGAACACCAGCCGGGCGGGATCCGCCTTGCCGCCGATGCCCAGGGGATGCACTTCCAGCGAGGGCTTGGCGGCGGCGATGCTGGGGCAGACCTCCAGCATGTGGGCGCCCAGCACGAGCTGGTTGCCCGCTTGCAGATTATACGTGTAGTCCTCCATGAACGAGGTGCCTCCCGGCAACCCGCTGGCCATGACTTTCATCGCGCGCACCAGGGCGGCGGTCTTCCAGTCGCCTTCGGCGGCGAACCCGAAACCGTCGGCCATCAGGCGTTGCGGCCCCACGCCGGGCAGTTGCAGGAGCCCGTGCAGATCCTCGAACGTGGTGGTGAAACCCTTGAAGTTGCCGTTGGTTAAAAAGGCCCGCAAGCCCAGCTCGATCCGCGCGGACTCGCGGACGGACTTGGAGCGCTTGCCATTTTTCTTCAAATCCGCGGCCACCTCGTATTCCTCCTCATACGCTTTGCAGAGGGCATCCACTTCCTGCTCCGTCACGTCGCCGACGGCTTTGACGAGGTCGCCCACGCCGTAGGTGTTCACCGAATAACCAAACCGAATCTGCGCCGCCACCTTGTCGCCTTCGGTCACGGCCACTTCGCGCATGTTGTCGCCGAAACGGACGAACTTGGCGCCCTGCCAGTCGGCCCACGCCGCGGCGGCCCGTGCCCAGGCGCCGATCTTGGCCTGCACCGCCAAGTCCTGCCAGAAGCCGACCACCACCTTGCGATTCAGCCGCAGGCGGCTCATGATGAAACCGTGCTCGCGATCCCCGTGCGCCGCCTGGTTCATGTTCATGAAATTCATGTCGATGGTGGACCACGGAATGTCGCGGTTGTACTGGGTGTGCAGATGGCAGATCGGCTTGCGCAATTGCTTCAGGCCGTTGATCCACATCTTGGAGGGTGAAAACGTATGGCACCAGTTGATGAACCCGATGCACTTGGCCGCATTATTGGCCGTCTGGCACAACGCGGTGATGTCGTCCGGCGTGGTCATGACCGGTTTAAAGACCACCTTCACGGGGATCGCGAGGGCGGCACTGAGCGCCTTGGCGATTTCCTGCGAATGCGCGGCCACGGCCTTGAGGGTTTCCGGTCCGTAGAGATGCTGGCTGCCAGTGACAAACCAGACTTCCGACTGCTTGAGGTTAATGTTCATAGATTTATAAACTACGGTTGGTTGTGTTTTTGTCGGGCACGACCAACCGGTCAATGCCCACGGCCACCATGCCTGCGGTGCGGCGGCGGGGCGCCGTCACACATTCCACCCGGCCAAATTTCGCCCACATGGCGCCGTTTTGAATCGCCTGGGAAAGATGTCCCATGACGGCCGGCGGCAGTTCCGTGAGGTTGCCGGTGATCACCACGCGGCTGAGTCCCACCACATTCATCGCGCCGGCGATCGCGGCGGCCGCGGCGTCCAAAGCCTGC
>CAYTJG010000642.1:0-1596 GCA_964437865.1 uncultured Bifidobacteriaceae bacterium
CCTGGTGCAAGTCGTCAGCGTTCTGCTGATTCTGGGCTTTTTTCTGCTGCTCTGGGTGGTGGCGCGAAAGCACGAGGCGCCTGCCGCCATCCGGCAAAGCCGCTGGGCGGCCACCTTGCGCCACGTCGTCGAAGGTCTCAACCTCATGGGGAATCCGCACACGCTGGGAAAGACGGCGCTCATCAGCTTGCTTTACCTGGCACTACAATTCACGTCGGTGTGGGCCCTCATGAAAGCCGACGGGTTGGACCTCTCGTTCTGGACCGCCGCCGGCGTCCTCACCATGGTCCGTTTCGCCACCATTGTGCCCAACGCGCCCGGCAACCTGGGCTTGTTCCAGGTGGCCTGCGTGATGGCGCTGACGCGTTTCGACGTAGAGCGCGACGTCGCCAAGGATTTTTCCTTCATCATGTTTTTTGCGCTGACGGTGCCCCTGCTCATCGGCGGGGCCATCGCCACCGCATTGACCGGGCTGAACCTCCTCGAACTGCGCGACCTTGCGCATCGTGGCATCCACACGGCCCACGTGGCGTCACCGGCGAAACGGCCCACATAAACCGCGGCACGCTATCATAAATATGAATGGCACAAGTCCTCGACGGCGCCCGTGTGCGCGATGAAATCAAGGCTGAGCTGAAGCCGCGCGTAGCGGTGCTGGCCGCCCAAGGCCGTCCACCCGGTTTGGCGGTGGTGTTGGCGGGTCACAACCCGGCGTCGGAGATTTACGTCCGTAACAAAATCAAAGCCTGCGAGGATCTGGGCATTTTTTCGGACACCTTGCGGCCGCCGGAATCCGCCACCACCGAAGAAGTCCTCGCCGCCATCCACCAGTTGAACAACCGTCCGGAAATCGATGGCATCCTGGTGCAGCTTCCGCTTCCTTCGGGAGCCGACAGCAAGCGCGTCCTGATGGCAATTTCGCCTCAAAAAGACGTGGACGGCCTGCATCCTTGTAATATGGGCAACCTGGCGGAAGGCCTGCCCGGTCCCCGGCCCTGCACCCCGGCCGGAATCATCACTCTGCTCAAGCGCTACGGAGTGCCGATGGCGGGGCAGCGCGCGGTGGTGGTGGGGCGCAGCAACCTGGTCGGCAAACCGGTCGCGCTGCTGCTGCTCGACGAGCACGCCACCGTCACCATCTGCCATTCCAAGACCCCCGATTTGGCCGCGGTTTGCCGCGAGGCCGATATCCTGGTGGCGGCCATGGGCCGGCCTGCCATGATCACCGCCGAATTCATCCGGCCCGGTTGCACAGTGGTGGATGTGGGCACCACGCGCGTCGAAAATCGCGACGAAATCGCGCGCATTTTCCGGCATTCGGCGGAGAAGCTGGCCGCTTTCGACAAACGCGGCGGGCTGCTGGTGGGCGATGTCCATCCGCTGGACGTGGCGGAGAAAGCCGCCGCTTACACACCGGTGCCGGGCGGTGTCGGCCCCCTCACCATCGCCATGCTTATGGTCAACACCGTGGCCGCCGCCGAGCGCCGGTGCGCCCGATGCTGAAGGTGGGCCTGACGGGTGGCCTGGCTAGCGGTAAGACTTTTGTCGGCCAGGCGTTGGCCGGTTATGGGTGCCTCCTGATTCAGGCCGATGAGT
>CAYTJG010000643.1:0-1585 GCA_964437865.1 uncultured Bifidobacteriaceae bacterium
GCTTTCCCGCTTTCGCGGCGCGCAGGCCATCTCGTCGCAATCATTTTTCCCGGGTGATGAAAAAGAGGCCGGCGTAAACCTTGGGATCTATCAGCACCCCGGTTTTCGCCTTGGCTTCGAGCCATGGCACGATTTCGGCCAGCGCCACTTCGTGGACCGTGATGTCCTCCTGCGCCACGCCGCCACCCTGGCCAACCCGGCGCAAGCCGGAAGCGTAAAACAAGGTCATCCGTTCCGACGTAATGCCGCTGCACGCCGCCCCGGTGGTCAACACCTCCATCTTTTCCGCGGCATAACCGGTTTCCTCCAGCAACTCGCGCCGCGCGGCCACCGCCTGCGATTCGTCCGAACCGCCAGGTTCATCGCCAATAATCCCGGCGGGCAGCTCAATCGTCCGCACATGGACTGGAATGCGATATTGCTCGACCAGCAGGACTTTCTTGTCCGCGGTCACGGCCAGGATGAGCGCTGAACCGGTCGCGTTCACGCGATCGACGTATTCCCAGTGGCCTTCCTTGATCAGCGTCAGGAATTTGCTGGTACACAGGACTGTGGGTGGATTCATAGATTCTTTAGGAAATCGCTACTTTGCACCGTCGTGACGCCGGCGTCGTTCATGGCGGCCATGGCCCGGTTCACGTCATCGGGCTGGACATTGACGCCGCGGCTGGCGTCCGCAATGAAAAAGGTTTTAAAGCCCAACTGGGCGGCATCCAGCGCCGTGAACTTCACGCAATAGTCGGTGGCCAGGCCGCACACAAAGACTTCGGTGACGCCGTTCGCCCGGAGCCATTCGCCCAGCCCGGTGCCGCGGCGATGGCCATTGTCGAAAAACCCGCTGTAGCTGTCGATGCCTGCGTCTGTACCTTTGGGAAAGATTTTGGCGATGCGCTCCCGTTGTAACGCAGGTGCGAGTTCGGCACCCGGCGTTTCCTGCACACAATGCACCGGCCAGAGCGTCTGCGAGAGACCGTTCAGGCTGATTTGCTCAAACATCTTCTTGCCCGGGTGATTGGCGGCAAAACTGCCGTGGTTGGCCGGATGCCAGTCCTGCGTGGCGACCACCAAAGGGAAGGCCGCCTGTAGCCGATTGATCAGCGGAATGATCTTATCGCCGTCCGGCACCGCCAGCGCGCCCCCAGGGAGAAAATCATTTTGGATATCCACCAGGATGAATGTTTTCATAGGTCGTCAACGCCAATCCAGCCAGCCTCACCGCGTAGCAAGCCAACCCGCCCTAGCTCGCGCCGGAGAATCGGGTTGAGGAACTGGCTGGCGCGGATGGTTTCCGAATCATTCACAACATCGAAATACAAAACTCCCGCATACAGGTTCCTCGAGTTTATGGTGGATAAAACCTTCATCGCGCCGTTCGGCGGTCGCGAAGCGACGCTGGAGATTAGCCCGGCACACCGTGCCGGGTACAGGTGGCAAAAACGAAACTGTCCTGAAGGGACAGGGGAAATCCGGCGTCCCGCCAGGACGCATAAATTCCTTTGGTGCGAGACCAGACACTCGCGTGTCTGGCTAATTGCCTCTGTCGCTTCGCGACACCTCCCTTTGCCCATTAAATACGTCGAAGAAC
>CAYTJG010000644.1:0-1585 GCA_964437865.1 uncultured Bifidobacteriaceae bacterium
TGTCGCATTTGTGGTGCACACGGGGCTTGACAGGGTTTGGCGGAGAGGCTGGCTGATCTTGGAGGTTGTTTGAGGCGTTGTGGCTGGAAGAGTGCGGGATTCAAGGGCATTTCTGTGCGGGCCGTTCGCTTTGGGGCTCCCTGTTTTACGGAAGCGGGGAATTTTCTGCAAAATTCAGGGGCAATTTGAAAATAAATAAAGGGGGGGTAGGGGGTACCCCAAAAAATGGGGGCTGACGGCGGGGCTGGCCGCTCCTTCTCCAATCTGATTGTGCGCTGGCGGACGGTTATTTTCTGCAAGGAAGAGAAAGCCGCGCGGCTGGAGCGGTGGGTCTGGGGTTCATTGCATAAGTAAAGGCCCCAGAACCGCAGATCCTTCGACTACGATTGGCGCAAAACGCGCGCCAATCTCCGCTCAGGATGACACCTTGATTTTGAAGCGAACTTTAGAGACAGGGCACTCGTATGGTGTCTCTGAAGCTCATGCGATGAGTGCAGGCTCCGAACCGCAGGGCTCCTTCGGCTTCGTTCAGGACAGACTTTCGACTGCGCGCCAATTTCCGCTTTGGATGACAGCTTGGTTTTGATGCGAACTTTGGGGACATAACGCTGGAGGCTGGCGGTTGGAGGCTTAACGGAACCTTTCACGGCTGGCCCACGTACAATGGAAAGCGATGAAAGGCCTTCGCCGCACTCATTTGTCCGTTTTTCGGCTGCTGTTGACAGCTCTGCTTGGGATTGCCGCTACGGCCGCCGTGGCCGAGCGGGTGCAGGACCTGCCCAAACCCACCGACTACGTCAGCGACTACGCCCACGTGCTCTCGCCCGAGGCGGTTGCGCGGCTTGACAGCCTGTGCGCCCAGCTTGACCACTCACAGGCCAATGCGCAGGTTGCCGTGGTGATCGTCCGCAACCTGGACGGCGAGGATGCGGCCGACTACGCCAATGCGCTTGAGACGCAATGGAAGATGGGCCGCAAGGGCTCGGATCGCGGTGCGCTGGTGTTGCTGGCCGTGGACGACCACAAGTACCGGATCGAGGTCGGCTACGGGCTGGAGGGAATCCTGCCCGACGGCAAGGTGGGCGACATTGGCCGGGAGATGGTTCCGTATCTGCGGGGCAACGATTATGACAGCGCCGTGACGCTGGCCGTGGGCCAGGTGGCGCAGGTGATCGCAGCCGACGCCAAGGTGACGCTGGAAGACCAGCCGGTGCAGCCTCGCGCGCCGGTGCGCAGCGGTCCCACGCTGGGCAAGGCGATTCTGCTGATCGTGCTGCTGATCTTTTTTGGCGGCTTCTTCATTTTGCGTTTTCTGCTGAGCTTTGGCCTCTTTGGGGGCTGGGGCGGCGGACCGTGGCTTGGCGGCGGCGGGTTTGGCGGTGGTGGCGGGTTTGGCGGTGGCGGCGGCGGAGGCGGCGGCGGTTTTGGCGGCT
Source organism: uncultured Bifidobacteriaceae bacterium (assembly GCA_964437865.1). Taxonomy (GTDB): domain Bacteria; phylum Verrucomicrobiota; class Verrucomicrobiia; order Limisphaerales; family UBA11358; genus UBA11358. The sequence goes on from CAYTJG010000644.1 coordinate 1,434, forward strand.
TCGGTGGCGGCGACTTTGGCGGTGGCGGCGCCGGGGGAGACTGGTAGATTTTCAGGCTTTTTTGAAGGGGCTTCCCACAGTGGAAGCCGGAGGAGAAAAACTGTATGAGTCGTGGACTTTGGATTGCCCTGGGAGTCGTTGGCGTATTCATC
>CAYTJG010000645.1:0-1567 GCA_964437865.1 uncultured Bifidobacteriaceae bacterium
GCGGGTTGACAGGGGTTATCCGGTTGCCGCGTCAGTCCAGTGCTGGCACTGCGCAGTGGGTGGGTGAGGGTGCGGCTGTGACTCCCTCCGATCTGTCCATGGATTTCATTTCCGTGACTCCGCATCGCATCTCGACGCAGACCGCATGGACCGTGGAACTGTTGGCTGAAACCGCGCCTGATATTGAGGGCCTGGCCCGCGCCGATCAGGACAGGGTGATTCTGTTGGCCCTTGACCTGGCCGCCCTCAGTGGACCCACCGGCGGCGCAAACCCGGTTGGCCTGATGAACCTCACCGGCCTCACGCTGCTTTCGCCTTCGGGCACCGCATTCGGTGACGGTGGCAAGCCGCTTACCTGGGCAGACATTCTGGCGTTTGAATCCACCGTTGCAGCCGCGAACGCGGATGTTGCTACCTCTGGATTCATGTTCACGCCGGAAGTGCGCGCCCAGCTCAAGGCAACGCCGAAGTTTGCATCCGGCTATGCTCTGCCGATCTGGGATGACGGACCCAAGGACCCGCTGGGCATCGACACGCAAGGCCCCGCCGGCTATCGCGCGGCCGTCACCAACCAGCTCGCCAAGAACGGAACCAAGGCGGGCGTAACCGGCTCCATCCTGCACAACGCCGTGTTTGGCGATTGGGGCCAGTTGATCGTTGCCGATTGGGGCGCGCGTGAGGTGGTCGTCGATCCGTACACCCAGGCCGCCAGTGGCGCGATTGTTGTCACCCAGCGCGCGCTGCACGACATCGCTTGCCGGCACGTTGCGGCTTTCGTTGCCAACCCCTACATCGCAATCAGCTAATCGGGGTGATGCTTTCCCGGTAACTGTCCACTGACAACTGATAACTGACAACTGCGGGGCCGCGAGGCCCCGCCGAGGTGATCGATGCTTACAGCGAACAAAGGAAACAAAACCGTCAAGGCCGTGTTGCGGGTTGACATGGTTGTGGACGGTGAGCGCATGGAAAAGGGCGAAGTGGTTGAGATGTCCGGCCACAACTTCAAGTACCTTCTCCAACACGACCGCGTGGCCGAGGCTACGGGCGAGAACGTCGCCGCCGTCAAGGCGGAAATCAAGTCCACCGAAGAGGCCGCCAAGCGCGCCGCGCAACCGTCCACCGAGGAAGTTCTCAAGGCCCGCATTGCCAACCTCGAAACAGAGCTGGCCGTCGCAAAGAAAGGCAAGTAACGTGACGGCAATCACCCTCACCCAAGCCGGCGTTTTTAACGGCCAGATTCACAACGCCGGAGACACGGTGGACGTGTCCGACGGAGACGCGGCCTGGATCGTTTCCGCCGGGCGCGCGGTCCTGGCTACAAGCGCCACGGTAACCGCCGCAACCATCGCAGCCGACACCGCTGCGGTCGCCGCTGCGCAAACCCAGCTTACCGCCGATCAATCCACCTTCAACGCTACGCAGGATGCGTTGACCAACAATCCGAACTTCTAGGCGCGCTCATGTTTGGTGATTCCGATTTGCACGTATTCTTCGATGACTTTGGCCAACAGTCTCCCGTGATCTGGAATAACGAGCCGGCCGTGAACGGAATCCTTGACACGTC
>CAYTJG010000646.1:0-1564 GCA_964437865.1 uncultured Bifidobacteriaceae bacterium
CAAAAGCAGAAATTTGGAAAGTTGTTCTCTGAGTTGTAAATGGCTTTTTCATAAAATTATTCACCGGTTTTGAGGGCGGGTTTCATGAGGGTTAGCACCCAGGAACCATGCTGCTTTTGGTTGCGGGCATGCAGATCGGCGTCGTAGGGTTTGCGGGTTTGGAGCATTCGCCCCGGGATTTTTAACAGGCGTTGGCCCAGGCAGCGTAAGGCACAGGCATGACTTTTGCCCTCCACCCGTTTTTGCCGGTAATAGGTTTCGGCCCACGGGCAGACCCGCAGGGAGCATTGCGCCCACAGGTGGACGGTATGGCGCAACACCTTGTGGCACTGGTGCCGTACATGGACCCGGTGAATTTGACCCGATTGGAAACTGACGGGGGCCGTGCCGGCGAGACATTGCAAGGCGGCGGTGTCGGGGCAGCGCTGGGCGTCACCACCCACTTCGCCCAACAAACGTGGGGCCAAGGTCTGGGCCACCCCGGGCAGGGAGCCAAACAGGTCATGGTCGGGATGCTGTTTGAACAGCGCTTCGATCTGTTGCCGGTAGCCCTCCAATTGCCGGTGCAGCGCCTGGAGCACCCGGACCAGACTGAGCGCCAGCCAACTCTTGGCGGCGGTCACGGCCGCCGAGCCGCAGAATTGGTCGGCCTGTTGGAAGATTTCCAACCGGGTGTCGGCGGTTTGCGGCCGCCACAACTTGTGGGTGTGGAGGAATTTTTCCCAGTGGCGGCGCCCGCCGGCCACCAGCTTTGCGGACGTGGGGAACTGGACGATAAAGTCCCAGCAAAAGGGCTGGGTCCAATCGTCAAAGGCCTGCAGGGCCGCCGGATAATATTCGCACAGGGCTTGCTGGAGTTGGTTGACCAGGGCGGTGCGCTGTTCGATCAGGGCGATCTCGTCGCGGCAGAGCATCTGGATTTGCTGCGTCAGGGGATCCAACCGGTGCAGGGGCCTCCAGTTCTGGCCGTCCACGCGCAACGCCTCCGCCAGTGACCAGGCATCCAACTGGTCGGTTTTATTGCCGCTGGGCACCTTGCGCTCGCGATAGCTTTTGGCGCTGAAGGGGTTGACGGGATACACCGTGCAATCCAGTTGCAAGAGCTGATCGACGGCGGCGCCCTGGGACGTTTCCAGGGCAACGGCCAGGGCGGGGTGGTTTTTAATGTGTTCGCGGAACTGCTGCCAGCCCGCCAGCGAATGGTCGAACCGCAGGTCGGCGACGCGGTGGCCCGTGCGATCCACAATGACGACATCGTGATGGTTCCGGGCCCAATCGAAGCCGGCGTAATGCGTGATTTCAGTCCATGGTTTCATGTGTTTGCCTTTGGTTGCTCGCACCGCGGTGCCGTCGGGAGTCATGCTGATACAGGGAGCCTCGCAGGCTATTGTTCTCTCAGACATTGCGACAGCCGCTACTGCGGGGGCCGGTAAACTTTCCAAAGTCTTCGTGAGACGAAGCAGAAATGACCGTGATCCCCGCAGAGCGATGCGGCCAGTACTTACTATGGCCGGCCGCAAATTTTTTGTCGCCGCAGAGTTATTCACCGGCGGCGCGGCTGAGC
>CAYTJG010000647.1:0-1561 GCA_964437865.1 uncultured Bifidobacteriaceae bacterium
TGGCCACCAAAGGCGCAAAAATTAAAAGGGTCGGTCGCGGCGTTGGGGGAGGGCATTTTCAAAAATCCCATAGCCACCGAAAAGGCTTAGCAGCCCGTTAAAAAACGGCGGTTTTTCCAAAAACTACGGAAAGCATTAATACAGAGAACGGCCATGACCGTTACCAGGAGCAGCGCCTCCGCATCCCACAACCAGCGGAGATGCCGGTCCGTTGTGCCCTGAGCCATTGCGACTGCCAGTATCCCCACGGCCAAAACCGCCAAAAACAAACCGCCCGCCCCCGCTTTCGCGTTTCGCGGCTTGCTCAGACCCCAAACTTTCCGCAACAGCAGCCCCAGGTTGTACGCCGCACATTTGAGGGTGTGCAGCTTGCTCACGTTGGTCACGCCGCGCACCCACGCCCGCCGGCCACCCCCGGTCTGGCAGACATGCGCAAAGGTCCGTTCGCACCGCTCGCTCCGCCACCGGTTCAATTGCCGCCCCTGGGTTCCCCGCACCCGCCGCCGGTTGGCCCGGAACGCCGGTTCGTATTCGGCCGGCTTGTCCGTCCAGCAGCGGGTCTTTTGCCGCCGTTCGGGAATGTAGGTCCTCACTCCGCGTCTGGCCAGGTCCGCCAGCAGTCCGTTGTCGTGATACCCCTTGTCCATCACCGCCTCTTCAATTTCCGTTTCGCTGCCGGCCAGCACCAGGTTCGCCTCCGCCAGGCTCAGCGTGTCAGGCGCGCTTTGCGGATCCGACTTGTCGGCATAGGTCACCGTCGTCGCCACAATCGCCTCGCTCACCACGTCCACCGCGTGTTCGGCCTTGTACGCCAGATGCGTGCGCCCGTCCTTCAGCTTGGCGATCCGGCTGTCCGGATCGGCGGGGCTTTCCCATTGTTGGTTGGAGACTTTCTTGTCCTTCCGCCCCCGGTCAAGCCGGCGCAGGTCCTCTTCCGTGGGGTTTTCAATCCCTTCGGCCTTGGCTAGGCCCCGCAGGTATTGCTTCCAATCCTCCCCGGTGTCCTTGCGCACGATGCTCTTCATCGCCGCATTGGCCTCCAGCGTGGTGGCGTCAATGGCCACGGCCTTGCCGCGCAACAGGCCTTGGTCTTCCAGCAACCCCAGCACAAAGACGAACACCTTGTCGTACACCCGTTCCGGCAGCCGCTGGCGGGCGTTCGTCATGGACGGATGCGTCGGGGTGGCCTCCGTGATCCCGAGGCCCAAAAAGGCCCGCAACCCCAGGCTGTCGGCGCAGCGCCAGGCGATGCCGCGCTGGCTGTCGATCCCCTCGAAATAGCCGATCAGGACCATGCGAAAGTAAACGCCCGGGGGGATGCTGGGGCGTCCGCCCTCCTTGTAATACGGGGCGCAAAGCTGTTCCACGAACGTGTCAAACCCGGCGTCGACCAGCACGGCGTTGAGCTTGGCGTAGAAGGGGTGGCCGGGGCCGGGGGCGATCTTCGCGGCGGGGATGAACAGTTCTTCTTGTTTGGACTTGCGCTTTCCAATAGCCATGCTTATCAGACGGGTTGTCTGGGCTTCTCGTTCAACAATACTTCGACTTTTTTAACGGGCTG
>CAYTJG010000648.1:0-1560 GCA_964437865.1 uncultured Bifidobacteriaceae bacterium
AGTGCCAGGCGGTGGCGACCTTGGCGGCGAGGAACCCCTCGTCGCCGCCGCCGGTCAGGCCCATGGAAGATCTTGTATCCCACACCGCGTCCACGGGTGTCTTCTCCGTGATCAGCCAATCGCCGCCGACCTGCAGTGGCTGAACCAAGCTCGTAGCCGGCACGATTTCATAACGATCCAAAATGTCTTGTTCCAGCGGAGCCCTAAAATAGGGTGACAGGTCGGAAAGCTGCTGGGGCATCTGCCCGCCGTTGGCCGCAGCATACTTCTGCAAGGCCCCCAGCATGATGTCGAGCGCACGGAGTTCGGCATTGCCCCTGAGATTGCTCATTGCTCTGCGATAATCATCCTCACTCTCCCGCATGCCGTAGGCGGATTCGATCCAAGCCTGGTCGTTCATCAAGCGAAGTTCCGGAATTTTGCTAGCCGGATTCTGTTCCAGCCACTGTTTGAGCCGGCTCGCCCGCTCCGCCGCCGTCTGGGCCAGGGTCGCCAGACTATTGGTTCCGCCCAGAGCGATCACCGTCTGTTGCCGGGACAGGTCCCGGACGACCTGTTTCAGCCCCCCGACTTGGCCCCGCATCCGGAGCAATTCGTTTAGCTGCCCCGCCGGCAGAGCGGTGGCGGCGCTGGACTCGGCTGCCTGCCGCGCCAACTGCCCGTTCTGGTCCCGCAAGGCCGTCAACTGCACGGCTTGGTTTTGCAGCCGTTCATCCAAGGCGGATAGTTTTGCCTGGTCATGGCTCCGCACCAGCAGGGGCGTAGCCACGCTGGCAACGAACACAATTCCAAGCATGATTTTTTGTGTGATAGTCATGGCAATGGTCTTGGTGACGGCAACGATGGTTGGGGTGCAAAACGCGGCGCCGGCGAACGTGGCGGAGGAAATCGCCGCGGCCAATGCCCCCGGCGCTGATTGCACCGCATGCACCGAAATCAAACCGACCAGTCCGCCCGCGCCGATGGTGATGCGCCGTTTTGAAAACAGCTCCCGCAGCCGTTCCACGGCCCGATTGACCCGTTTTTGTGCCGCTTGGGCGCTGATGCCTAACCGGCCGGCCATGTCATCGGCCGACAGCCGGTAAAAATAGCGGAGCAAAATGGCGTCCCGATCGGCCTCGCCCAATTCGCCCAGCGCGGCATCCAGATACGGCGCAATGGTTTGCCACGACGGTTCTGATTCGGCGGAAAGCAGTTCATTCATGGCGGCCTCCTGTTCACGCGCGCGACGGCGTTCGATGGTCCGCACCGCTTGGCTGGCAATGTTCTGCGCGGTCCGATGCAGCCAGCCGGCCAAATGCGAACGCTCCGTCAAGCGCAACGCGTTCCCGGCCAAGGCGATGAATGTCCCCTGGGTGACGTCCTCGGCCAGGTGCGGGTCACGCACCATCCGCAGGGCCGCCGAGTACGTAAAATCCACGTGGCGGCGCACCAACTCGGCAAACGCGGCTTCCGATCTGGCTTCCGCGTAGGCCCGCAACAACTCTGCATCGCTCTGCTCGTTCACTCATCCAAGGTTAGCCGCCCGGCGCCAAATCGGACAGGCAAAGTGCTGGCCAG
>CAYTJG010000649.1:0-1556 GCA_964437865.1 uncultured Bifidobacteriaceae bacterium
ATCGCGCCTTGGACCGTCAGCATCCAACCCGGTCTGCCAAACCCGGATTCATTATCCACAGCCACGATTAAACGCCTGCCAGAAAGGAATGCAAGTCCCATTTTGTCGCCGGACGCCAAATTAGCCGATGGACACCCTCGTGGGTTTCATCCGGACATCTGTAAAAAGCGGGAAAGTTCGCGACAAATGAACTTTTCCGCCCCGGCCGGTAACTTATCTTGTGAACCGCGATGCCCGTTACACCGGAAACCCTTTACGAACAAACGCTCGTGCTGCGAAGCCAGTTGGGTGACGAGGCGGCGTTTGAAGAGCTGCTGAAATCGCATGGGCCGCGGGTGCTGCTGTTCGTGCAGCGCATGTTGCAAAGTTCGCCTGAATCCGTGGCCGATGTCACCCAGGAAATCTGGCTGGCCATTTTCCGCGCGCTCCCGGGCCTGCTCAACGCCTCCAAGTTTCGCGCCTGGTCGTTTCGCATCGCCCGGGACCGCATCTACCGAGAATATCGCCGGCGAAAGCTGCCGCTGCAATCGCTCGACGAGACGGAGCTGGCCGCCCAACCCGAGGGGGCGGAGGCCGGTCCCGGACCCGACCGCGAAGAATTGCGCCAGTGTCTGGCGGAGATCTCGCCGGAACATCGCGAGGCGTTGATGCTGCGCTTCTTCGAGGACATGAGCTACGAAGACATCGCGCGGGCCACCGACAGCAGCGTGGGCACCGTGCGCTCGCGCATCCATTACGGCAAACAGGCCCTCAAAAAGATCTGGAATACAAAAACAAACATATGAACAGCCAATCAAATCAGCCCCTGCCCGACAGCGAACAGCTTAACCAGCGCATCGCCACAGCCGTGCGCTCGCATCGCATTAAACTCCGGGTGCTGACCGGGGTGGCGTACCTCTTCGGCATTTCGGCCATTCTTGCAAGCCTCAGGTTGGTGTGGCTCTGGCGGGCCGTGTACTGGCCAATGCAGGAGCATTTGATGAAGCAAATTGAGGCAGCCGGCCCGGTCACCGCGGCCACGTCCGGAGACAGCCTGAAGCGAATCAACGAGTTGCTGGACCAGGAGACCCTGCACACCGCCATGGTGAGCATGGGAGCGGCAGCGGTGGCTTTGTCCGTGGCCGTGCTGGGCTTGGGAATGCTCGTGCTGGTGACGGTGGTGGTCCTGAACCGGCGCGTCACCCTCAACCAGATCAATGCCAGCCTGGCGCAAATTTCGAGTCAGCTTCGGGACTTGCAGCGCCCGCAGTAGCGGGCGTTGCCGCGCCCGGGAAGAAATTCAAGTCCGGTTTGGACGGCACAGCGGCAACATGTTGGTGGAAATCATTCGCAAAACCGCACGGCCTGCCGCCCCGCTTGCCAATCGCCTTTTCCCCGCGCAAAATGCTTTCGTTGACCGACCAACCGCCAGCCAAGCACGCCGAAAGCCTCTCCGGGCTGATTGAACGCGTCACCTTTTTCAACGAGGAAAATGGCTACGCCGTGCTCAAGGTCAAGACCAAGGGGCACCGCGATCTGCTCACCGTGGTCGGTTCCCTCCCCTCCGCCAGCGCCGG
>CAYTJG010000650.1:0-1549 GCA_964437865.1 uncultured Bifidobacteriaceae bacterium
TTCCACATGAATGTCGGGATACCGCGCTTGGAAGGTGGTCAAGCACTGCGGCATGCGATGAGCCAAAGTCCGTCCAATCGTGCCGATCGTAAGGTGTCCGCGCCGGCCCTGCTCCGCCTCGCGTGCCAGTTCGGCCGCGTGTTTGACGCGAGCCAGGATTTTCCGCACTTCAGCCAAAAACACCGCGCCGCTGTTCGTGAGCCGGACGGACTGCGTGTTGCGATCCAGCAACCGCACGCCCAGTTCCTCTTCCAAATCCTTGATTTGCCGGCTCAAGGCTGGTGCCGAAACATGCAGAACCTCCGCCGCCGTCCGATAATTGAGCGCTTCGGCCACGGCGACAAAGTAGTTGAGATGGCGCAGTTCCACAGCTTGGGCAGTGTAAAGCAGAAGTTAACACGCTGCAAACAACAAAGTCATTCCAGCTCTCTGGCTCAGGGGTAAAGTAACCCCATGAATCGTGAATCAAAAACGATGACACCGCCAAGCCGGAAGCCGGGGAAGAAAACCGGGCACAGGATTGTCAGTGGCTTGATCGGACTGTTTATCCTGCTGGCGCTCGTCTTTGTGGGCGGGGACGCGCGGAAAGCACTTCATCTGTCGCTCCCCGGCCCGGTCATCGGCCTGGCCTTGCTGGCGATGGTTTTCCTGCTGGTTAAACGCTTTCATACCCGGTCACACCGGCATCTCAATCTTCGCGTGGTGCCGGTCAGCCGCCTGCTGGTTTCGCAAATGGGACTGCTGTTCGTGCCGGCCGGCGCGGGCATCGTCACCGAAGGCGACGTGCTGCGCCATGAATGGCTGCCCATCGTCGCGGCGGTGATTGGCTCGACGCTGATCGGCCTGATGGCAACCGGCTGGTTTATGCACCGCTTTGCACCGAAAATCCAATTGGAAAAAATATGAACCTTCCTGACATCCTCCAATCGTTCCTCTGGACAGCCATCACGGCCGCCTGTTATCTGGCCGGACTTGGCCTCCGCCGCCTCGCTCGCAAACACGTGCTGGCGAACCCGGCGCTGATTGCGATGATTCTGGTGGCGGTTTTGCTGCTGGCCACCCACACCGCGTATGCCGTTTATTTCCGTGCGACCTGGGTGCTGACTTTCCTGCTCGCGCCCGCGACGGTCGCCCTTGGCATTCCGTTGGCGAAGAATTTTGCCCACGTCCGTCAAAGCCTGAGCGGCGTCATCTTGGGCCTGCTCGCCGGCTCGTTGACTTCCATCGTAAGCGGCGTCCTGCTGGTGCGGTGGCTGGGCGGAAATAAGGAACTGGCGATGTCCATGTTGCCGAAGGCGGTGACGACGCCCATCGCGATGTCGGTCGCCGGCCAAATCGGCGGCGTTCCGGCGCTGACCGCCGTTTTGGCAGTCCTCGGCGGTGTTATGGCCGCGCTTACTTTCCGGACGGTGTTCGGCATTTTGCGGATCAGCCACGGTCACGCCATCGGACTGGCGGCTGGCACGGCGGGCAGCGGCCTCGCGGCGTCACAGGCTGCGGAGTTGGGTGACGGCCCGGCGGCATTTGCGGCCATCGGGATCGGACTGAA
>CAYTJG010000651.1:0-1549 GCA_964437865.1 uncultured Bifidobacteriaceae bacterium
GCGTGATCTTTCCCGCATTCACGCCGTGGTGATAAATCAGTTGCAGGCGATTCTCAATCCCCGGGCCGCCATTGGGAATCTTGGTGAAATCATCCTTGCCCAAAATCTTCTGGTCGGCAAAACAGAACGGGCAATGGTCGGTGGAAACCACCTGCAGGTGGTCGTGCTTCAACCCGTCCCAGAGTTTGGGTTGGTGCTCCTTGGGGCGTAACGGCGGAGTGAAGACGTACTTGGCGCCTTCAAAACCCGGGCGCGCCAGGTCGTCGATGGAAAGCAGGAGATACTGCGGGCAGGTTTCCGCGAACGCCGGCACGCCGCGGTCGCGCGCCTCGCGCACTTCGTTCAAGGCATCCTCGGAAGTAAGATGCACGATGTAAACCGGCACTCCGGCGATTTCCGCCATGGCGATGGCGCGATGCACCGCTTCCGCCTCCGCTTTCACCGGCCGCGTGAGCGCGTGATAGATGGGCGCGGTTTTGACCTCGGCCAAGGTACGCGCCACAATCACGTCAATCACGCTGCCGTTTTCGGCGTGCATGCAGATCAATGCGCCGTTCTTGGCGGTCTGCGAAAGGGCTTTGAAAATGGTGCCGTCATCCGCCATCAGCGAGTTGGGGTAGGCCATGAACAGCTTAAAGCTGGCCACGCCTTCGCGCACCATGTCGTCCATGTCTTCCAGGCCCGCACCCGCCAGGTCGGTCACAATCATGTGCAAGCCGTAGTCGATGGTGGCGCGGCCCTCCGCCTTCTTCCACCAAATATCGAGCGCATCCCTCATGCGGGTGCCGCGCGCCTGGATGGCGAAATCAACAATGGATGTGGTGCCGCCGAATGCCGCGGCGCGCGTGCCCGTCAGGAAATCGTCGCTCGACATGGTGCCGCCAAAAGGCATATCGAGATGCGTGTGGGCATCGATGCCACCGGGGATTACGTACGTGCCCGAGGCGTCAATCACCCGGGCATCGGCGCCGGCGGCCAGACCGGGACCGACCTGGCTGATGCGTTCACCTTCAATCAGTACATCGGCCCTGCGGGTTTCGTTTGCGGTAACAACCGTGCCATTCTGAATGAGTATGGTCATGGGCCCCCCTTTGGAATCGGCTGATCCGATGATCGGTTGATCGGGTGAACAAGAAGCCCTCGGTCCGAGATTGTTCTTTTGTTCATCCGATCTCCCGATCGCCCGATCACCCGATTTTTGCTGTTCTCTGCTCCCAACTTTGAAACGGCCGGCCGGTTTCGACCTTGTCCATGGTGATGCAACCGGGCACCGGGCACACCAGCCAGCACAGGTTGCAGCCCACGCATTCGTCCTCATCCACGTGGGGAATTCTCTCCGGTGGCGTTATGCCATCAGGACCGGCGTGCGAATCGAGCTTGGCAATCGGCGTCACGGCGATGCTGGCGCGAGTGGCCGCCACTGCCGCTTCCGGCTTGGCGTAACCCTCACGGTGGATGCACTGGTGCGCGCCATCCCAACAGGCGATGTAACACAGGTCGCAGCCAATGCATTTCTCAGCATGGATGCGCGCCACGATGCGGTGGTTCA
>CAYTJG010000652.1:0-1539 GCA_964437865.1 uncultured Bifidobacteriaceae bacterium
CCGCCGCTATTTCCGCCTGGCCGTCGCGGGCGCGCTCCAGCGGCAATTCCATGTTCGACTGCCCGCCGCACAGCCAGACGTCGCCGACCAGGATTTCATGCAGCTCCACCATTTGTGGCCCATCGATCTTCAACGTGTAGGGCCCGCCCGGCGCCGGCGGCTTGATTTTTACCTCCCACCGGCCATCGGCGTCGGCTACCGTCCGGGCCTTTTGCCCGGCGAGCTCCACCTGCACCGCGTCGCCCGGCTTGGCCCAGCCCCAAATCGGGTTTGGCTTGCCCCGCTGTAATACCATGTCGTCGCCGAAAATCGGGCTGAGGAGGGGCAGGGGATCGCGCTCCGCCGCGAAGGCGGTGAAGCTCAGCATCAGCGCGGCCAGCAGGCCGCCGGCGTAGGTCATTTTCATTGGATGTTCACCCTCGGCTCTGGGGGCCAGCTCCACGCGGTTGAGGACACCGGCGGGACTGCGCGCACCAATTGATCGGGGGATTATGGCTCATCATGTCCGGGAAAGCGGCCTCCGTCAAATGTCATTCATTTGATCAGGCCGCCCCTTGCCGCAGCGGTGACTCTCCGGCGGCCCAAGATAGCTCGGCTTCACCCCGCCGGTATCCACCAGGATCTTCTGCACCACCACCGCCGGATCCACCATCCAGATCTTCAACGTGTGATAGCCGGGCTGGCCGATCACCTGGGCGGAGGTTACCCAATGGCCATTATTTTCCACCGCCTCTTCCCATTCCCGATTGCCGTTGCGCGCCTCAAAGTCCGCCGGCACGATCGTGACCGTCTGCGGCGGTTCGTCGTCGAATGAAACCGCATAACGCAACGGCCGCCCCGGCAGAAAGTTCAAGGTGGCTCCCACCAGCGCCGTCACTTTGACGGGGCCCGCGCTGAACAAGTACATGGGGTATTCAAGCCGGGGCGAATCTTTCCCCGGCGTGGCCAGCACTTCGGGTGGCCCCTCGGCGCGCAGGCCGGAGAGCGTGGCTCCGTAATGCGAAATCTTGATCCAACGGTTTGCGCCTTCTGCCGTCTGGCGGCCGTAATGCTCGGCTTCCATGGAGACATAGCCGTCCGCCTCAATGAAGCCCGGCCGCGACCCGGGCGCGGGCGCCGCCGGATTAAACGTGCCGACGCTCACGGTGAAGTTCGTCCCGGCCCCGGCCACGCGAATCTTGCCGCTGGCCCGGCCCGCGGGCGCCCGGCTCCAATCTGCGCTCACCTCAATTCGCCGCGTCTTTTGAACCACGCCCCGTGATTCACTCAAGCTCAGCCACGGTACATTAGAACTCGCCACATACTCGAACGGCGTTTGGCCCCGGTTAAACACCTCCACGTACCGCGACTGCTGGCCAAATTTGTCCAAGGCGAGGTTTCCACCCGTCGTTTCCGTCCCTCCCTCCACTGCCACGCCCATCGCCGCCGGCACCGGCACCGGGATTTCCCGCAACGCCACGGCGTCCAGATTGTTCGCCGCCGGTGGATCCCAATTCCGATAGCCGATGAACGGCTGGTCCATGAAATGATTCCACTTGC
>CAYTJG010000653.1:0-1534 GCA_964437865.1 uncultured Bifidobacteriaceae bacterium
ACGTCTCAGCGCCCGAGACGGGCGCGGACCGGACGCGCGTGTCTTCCGCGAGCGCTGGAGGCGTTGCAAAGAGTAGCCCGGGGTTGAGCGAAGCAATACCCCCCCCGAGCCACCCTTAGGCAGCCCTCTGGGTTGCGGTTTATAGCAAGTTTATCGAGTTTATCATTTTCTTGTAAGATCGCTAACTTTGATATAAATTGGGTTTGCCTATGAATCCAGTCACCAATCCCTTTGCGCCCGGTGCCGGGACTCAGCCGCCTGAACTTGCGGGGCGCGCCCCGTTGCTCGAGACCATGCGCATTGCGCTCGAACGAGCCAGACGTGGGTTGGCGGCGAAGAGTGTTCTGATGATTGGGCTTCGCGGAGTCGGCAAGACCGTGCTGCTGGACCGAATGCGAGATAATGCCGAAGCGGCCGGAATTCACACGCTGAGGATCGAAGCGCCCGAAAATCGCTCGTTGCCTGCCTTGCTCGCCCCTCAACTGCGACAGTGTCTGCTGCGCATCTCCCGCAATGAAAAGGGCAAGGAACTGGCACAACGCGCCCTGCGCGGTCTGGCCGGGTTCGCCAAGGCGCTGAAAGTGAAATACGAGGATATTGAAGTAGGGTTCGACTTCGATCCCGAACCGGGGTTGGCCGACAACGGTGATTTGGAGCACGATTTGCAGGCGTTATTGGAAACCGTGGGCGCGGCGGCGCAGGGTGCCGAAACAGCCTTGGCCATGTTCATCGACGAATTGCAGTATGTGAAAGAGGATGAGTTGGCTGCGTTGATTACCGCTCTGCATCGCTGCGCGCAACGCCGTCTGCCTGTCATTCTCGTCGGGGCCGGACTGCCCCAACTGCGTGGCCGGATGGGACGGGCAAAATCCTACGCCGAACGGTTGTTTGATTTTCCCGAAGTAGGGGCGTTGGAGCCGACGGCGGCGCGAGTAGCCATCGTGAAACCCGTGGAGGCGGAAGGCGCCAAAATCAAACAGGATGCCCTGCAATTGATTGTGGAAAACACCCACGGCTACCCCTATTTCCTCCAGGAATGGGGCAAGCACACCTGGGACGTTGCCCCCGCCTCCCCCATCACCCGCCACGACGTGGCTTCCGCCTCCACCTTGGTGATTGCCGCCTTGGATGAAAGCTTCTTCCGCGTACGGTTTGATCGGCTGACGCCGAGCGAAAAGAAATACCTGCGCGCCATGGCTGAACTCGGTCCCGGTCCGCATCGCTCCGGAGACATTGCCGCCCAACTCCGGCGGGAGGTGACCAATCTGGCCCCCACCCGCGGCCAATTGATTTCTAAAGGCATGATTTGGAGCCCCAGTCATGGTGACACGGCCTTCACGGTGCCGCTGTTTGATGAGTTTATGCAGCGCATCATGCCGGGCCAGGATTGGAAAGATTGAGCGCCCTGTCTCGCTCAAATTTCCAGCAGCCTCGACGCCCGCCCGTCTCAGCGCGGCGCAACCAAAGGGGCGACCGTGAAACGCGCCAGCGTCGTGGAGTGCTCCAGTCCTCTGGAGCTGTGGCCCAAGGCGAA
>CAYTJG010000654.1:0-1530 GCA_964437865.1 uncultured Bifidobacteriaceae bacterium
ACAATTTCACGGTGTTTGTCAAGGAAGTGAACACGGCGCCGGTGCTGCCGGCCATACCGACACAGACAGTCAATGCACAGGCGCTGCTCACCGTCACCAACACGGCGACGAACGGGAACATTCATTCGATCATCACGGGTTACGGACTGGTCAGCCCGCCTGCCGGGATGAGCATCAACTCCAGCGGCATCATTTCCTGGACGCCGGGACAGGCGCAAGGTTCGAGCACCAACACCGTCACGACCGTGGTGACGAATGCCAATCCTTACGATTTGATCAATCCACAGTTGACGGCGACCAACAGCTTTACGGTCGTCGTGCAGGCGGCGGCCCAGCCGACGAACGGCGGGCCGGTGTTGTTTGCCGCGACATATCTAGGCGCGGGCGGCGCGAACTTGAGCGGGACGGGCGTCAAATACTTTGGAGGCGCTCTTTACATCTGCGGGAACAACTCCATTTCCAGCGGCATCATCGCCCGCTATAACACACCATTGGAGCCGGGAGCCGCGCCGGTTTGGGATAATACCTGGCCGGATTCACAATATCGTGACCAGTTCTTCGGCATCACCGCCTCCAGCTCTGGAATCTATGCAGCCGGGCCGGACTATACGCGCACCACCGATACCGTCGGCGGCAAGGAGGTAAAGGGACTGGTGCTCAAGTATCCATTTACGGGTGCCACGGGTAGCGGCTATGGCGGCGACATTTGGGACCAGCAAACACCGGCACCACCGGGTGCATATTCTTATTACGGCGGTGGGGAGAGTCTTAATGCGCTAACCTTGGTTCCTGAAAATGGATCTAATTATGTCTATACTACGGGTAGTGGCCAGCCGGCTGGGTATATTAACGGTTCGTTTTTCATTTCAAAATTGGCCGAGGACTCAACTGTATTGTGGACACAGACCCAAGCCACGCCCGGAACCGATAATAGTTATGGTCGGACAATTGTAGCACTTAACACTAATGTATATATAGGCGGTTACTATTCGAGCGCTTCACAACTTCTGTATCCTGTGCTGTGGAAATACAGCTCATCTGGCTCTCTCGTCTGGCAGCGTAACGGGAGCAGCCCAGCTTATTTCAATGGCATCACCACCCTCAGCAACAACATCTATGTCGTAGGTGGCAATGGTGTTGGCGGATCTGATTTGTATGGCGGCCCCGGCCAATCAGATTTCCTCGTTGAGAAATGGGATCAAAACGGCAATCAGATCTGGTCCCGCATTTATACAAATTCCGTCCAAAGTTTGTTGTCAGCCGTGGTGAACGTAAGCAACCGGCTGTTTGCCGTCGGCTATACTTACGCCGGAACCGGGGGAAATGCCGAGGCCGTGCTGATGGAAATCAACCCGGCTACTGGCGATCAAATCTCAAGCACGACGTTTGCCGGCGCTTCCGTCAGCATGGCAACGGGCATTGACAGCGACGGCACAAATCTTTTCGTGGTGGGATCCAGCGCCAGTTCCGGCAATGTGGCGAACCAGATCATGTTGCTGCGTTATTCCATTCCAGCAGCCGTGCCTGACA
>CAYTJG010000655.1:0-1527 GCA_964437865.1 uncultured Bifidobacteriaceae bacterium
GAATCACGGGAATCTTGCGGGCGTGCGCCTCCAGCACTTCGGGGTTGGCGGCGCTGACCGCGGAGCTGGTGACTACGACTGTGGCCCCGGCCACGTTGGCGGCGTCGTGGCCTTCATAAATGGTGGCGCCCAGTTGGGCGAGCCGGTCGGTTACCGGGCCGCGGCGCAGGTCGGAGCCTGAAACCTTCATGCCCAGGTTGAGGAGGATTTCGGCAATCCCGCTCATGCCGATGCCGCCGATACCGATGAAGTGCGCGTGCTGAGAGGTGGCAAACATGGATGAAACTCCACTTTAACATTTGCGCGGGCCGGGCCCTCCCGCTCGGCGGAAAAGCCGCCATAAACCCCGATTTTGCAGAAAGTTGCGCCACTTTATTTTGCAGCCCGGAGCGCAACCTTTGCCGCCAGCCGCTGTTGAACAAGAACATAACCGGCAGGCCGGGAAGGCAGCAACACACAAGCCCACCCGCAAAGGAGCCGGGCCGGCTGCTCCACAGGGGGGAGCCGGCGGGGACGGAGGAGTTATGGCGACCATGCGGAACTGGATGCTGGGAGCAGCAGTAGTGGCGGGTGGATTGGGCATGGGAGCGGCGCCGGCCCAGGCAGCCGAGTTTGGCAGGTACGACCGCGGACCGGCGGCCTACGTTCCTCCCTGTCCCGGACCGGGATATGTTTGGGTGGCCGGCTACGAGGCCTACGGCTACTGGGTCCCCGGACGCTGGCAATTCAACGGCGTCCACGACCGGGGCCGCTTTGAACAATTCGACCGCGGCCGGGAGGTGAACCGGCATTTCGACCGCGATCACGGACAAGACCGTTACCGCAGGTAGCTCTCTGCCTCAAGCCTGCAAACCGCGGCCCCTCCCCAGCGGAGGGGCCGCCTTTTTTGCGCCTTGCGGCTTATTCCCTCTCCTCCGCCAAACCAGTTTGGTGAGTCAGAGATTCCCACCATCATGAATTCTGTCATCCTGAGCGAACGGGGCCCCAAACGTATTTCAGTTTGGGGGTGGTGAGTCGAAGGATCTGCGGTTGTTCTTCAAGGAACTTCTGACTCGCCAAACCGGCGCGTTTTGAAGGATTGTGTAATCAACTGCGTGCCCCCTCCTTTTCGCGCTCTTTGCGCTCTTTGCGAAAAGGGTGGGAAAGCAGGAGGCCAGCCTTGCAGACACAGTGAAAATACTCTGAAGCGCCCTGCCCTATCCTCTATTTCACCCTGACCAACGCAACGATCCGGGGCGAGTAACGGCTGAAATGAGCGCCGTGCCTGAACCCAAACAAAAGCCCCGTGCCCCATCCTTGCGACTTTCTTCTGTCGCAAGGGTGGGAAACCAACGCACTTGGCCGCCGCGACAACGGTCCGCCCATCCTTGGCGCAAGAACAAAGGCGTCCGAAGAATGGGGCGCCCGCGGTTAATGAAGGATAAGAAACCCGCAAACCACAAGGATTCGGCCCATTTCTCCGCCCCTCGGCGATTCTTTTGAGAGGACCGCAACTAAACCGCGGAAATGCTGTTTGAATGAGCAGAA
>CAYTJG010000656.1:0-1513 GCA_964437865.1 uncultured Bifidobacteriaceae bacterium
CGCCGTCTGCCAAAAGTGACTGTTACCCGAGAGCGGGTATCGTTATGCCAAAAGGGTGTTACCCGATGGCCTTTGTTCTTGGTTAACTATTTGCGGGTTCCAAAGCGAGTTAAAACGAGCAGGGGGGCGAGCTGCGAGCCCTAGCTCGCGCCCCCCTGCGGTCGAAGGTTCGTGAGGCCTTCGAGGTCGGCTTCTTGGGGGGGGCGCAAAAAATATTCAGCGTCACCCGCAATGTGTTTTGGGAACCCCATGAGGTTAGCTGTGACGAAGTCGGCGCATCGCCTCAATGGCCTTCATGCTTTTCGTCACCGCTTGTTTTAGGGCGAAGGGATTTAAACCCGCCTTGGTCTGGCGCAGCCGTGCTTTCGTGGCCTCCGAGACTTCCGCGCTGGCCAACACCCGCGCCAGCGGCGTCTGGGCCGGCCCGTAAACGCGCCGCAGCTGGCCATCCTGACGTTCCTTGCGCTCCAATTTGAGGCTGGCGTGGAAGTAGTTTAACAACTGGCCATAGGCCCCCTTGACCAGGGCATTCATCGGCTCCACCAACTCCGGATTATCGTGCCGCTCGTAGCCAAAGCACTGCCGGATATGCGTCCAGTTTTTCTGCTCCACATGCGCGTTGTCGTCTTTCTTGTAGGGCCGGCTGCGGGTCATGAACACCGGTTGCGGACGCTTTTGGAGCCACTTGAGCACATGATGATTTAAGAACTCACCCCCGTTGTCACTGTCCAAGCCCAGCAGCGCAAAGGGCAGGCTGGCTTCCAGATCCTGCAACGCCGCCAAGGTGGCCGTCTGGCCCCGGCCCCACATCGCCCGCACTTCCACCCAGGTCGTCGCGTAGTCCACCCCGTCGAGCATCCAGACAAATTCCCCGGCCACACTCCCGCCACAGAGCGCCACCGTGTCCACCTCCAGCCAGCCCGCTTTATTATCCTCCCACACGCTGCCTCGAATGGGAATCTGTTGCCGCAACAAGGTGCCCGGCCGGGTCAACGACCGCCCCGCGCCTTGGAGCCGCAAGGGCGCCAGCAACCGGTCCAGCGTCCGCCCGCTGGCCAGCAGGAGCTTTTCCCGCACCTCCCCGGGCAGCCGCCGCTCGTGCTGCTCGTAGGCCGGAATCCACTCCGGCAACATCGCCACCAAGCGCTGCCCGCAGGCATAGTCGGTGGCCTGCCAGATCGGGCGCAGCCAAGGCACCAACAGGTCCGGCTCAAATTGCACCGGCCGCCCCGTCACAATGACCGGACCCGGTGGCTGCACCCGCCGGCCCAACGCCCGAATCGCCGCCTTACGATGATAACCCAGCAACTGCACCGCTTGGTCCAGCAGCTTCCCTTTATGCTCCGTGCCCGCAGTTTTATAACGCCGCCGCAGCTTTTCCAATACCTGTTCCCGTGTCGTTTGATTCATGTCTTGATCCATTCCGGCCACGGTAACCGTACTTCTGGCACAACGAATCATTTTCTACCACCCCGGCCCCCGGCCCGGGTAACAAAACTTTTGGCTCAATTCG
>CAYTJG010000657.1:0-1513 GCA_964437865.1 uncultured Bifidobacteriaceae bacterium
GGAGACTGTAGCATCGTTGGTGCAGATGTCTTGAGGTTTTCGGGGCAGTTGGCCGATATTTCCTGCTGACGCGGAGCGTCGGGAGAAACGGCCATGGTGGGTCCTGGAGATTACGTTGCCGATTCGAGTGAAGGTATTTCGCGGGTGGAGGGGTTGCCGCCGGCGCAGGTGGAGTCGCGGAGCCGGAATTACCACAGGCGGAGATGTCCCTTCTGCGGTTCCAAAGCCCGGCGATATGGGACCGCCGTTCGGGTCTTGCACGATTTGGGCGACGCCCGTGGTGAGCGGCCTTTGGAGTTGCATGTCAAGTACTCCAAGCACCAGTGCTCCTCCTGCCGGCGGTGCTTCGCCGCCGAAATGGACGATCTGGCCCTGCCCAATTGCCATTACACGCATCGCGTCCAGCAGCGGGCGGTGCGTTTGGTGATCGAGGATGGCCTGCCTTATCGGACGGCCAGTTGGCATCTGTGGCGGGATCATCGTGTCTTCGTGCCGTTCGCCACGATTCAGAACTGGGTTGAGGCGGCGGGGGAAAAAAGGCGAAGCCCGCATCGGGACCGAGTATCTCGACGAGGCCCTGGCCACGTTCAGCGGCTACCTGGCGGCCGATGAAGTTTACGATGGGCCGTTCTGCGTGCTGGCCATCGTGGACAACCATTCGTTCCGACGCCTGGCCTGCCGGGTGCTGGACCACGACCCAAACCAACGGGATGTTCGGAAGTTCTTCGCCCAGTTCAAGGCACATTTGGACGCCAAAGGTCTCAAGGTGCGAGGAATCACAACAGACGGTTCCTCGCTGTATCCTGACGTGATCGCCGAACTGTTCCCCGCGGCCGCCCATCAGGTCTGCCAATTCCACGTCCTCAAGGAGATCACCAAGGCCGTCCTTCATGCGGTGGCCAAGGTCCGCAAGGAACTCAAAGCCAAACAGCCGCCCCTTGGACGGGGCCGCCCATCCAAGGCTAATCGAGCCCAGACCCTCAAGGCCAAGCGAATCCAGCGGCGAATTACCGACCTGTTCGACCATCGCCATCTGTTCGTGCAACACCAACGGACAGCGGCAAAAGGAAAAACATTCCAACGCCTCACCCGCGGCCTCCCGCACCTTCGCACGCTCCGCCAGATCATGGACGAGGTGTATCGCCTGTTCGACCGGCGATGCCGGACCGAGACCGCCTTGGACAAGCTGGCCCGACTGCGGCGACGGGTCCGCCGCTTCAAACGGGTCGGCCACACCTTGAACAAACTGTTCACGCCCAATCTGCAAAAAGCCTTAACCTTCCTGGATGACCAACTGCTGCCAGCCACCTCCAACGCCGTCGAACGCTCCAATCGCCGCTTCCGCAAGGCCCAGCGCAGCATCTACTCCGTCCGCACCGCCCAACACGTTCGACAACGCATCGCCCTGGACATGGAACGCGACCAGCGAGCGCCGGACCGAAATACCACCATGCAAACGCTGCATCTAGCCCGCGCCCAGGGTAGGTAACTGCACCAACGATGCTACAGTCTC
>CAYTJG010000658.1:0-1510 GCA_964437865.1 uncultured Bifidobacteriaceae bacterium
CTGTGGGCCTTATGGGCGCCGCGCAACACGGCCGTCGACAAAACGCGGCGCCACGAAGGACCGGGCTTTGGCCGGCTGCTGCGGGAGCGGTCCTGCTGGGGCACGTTTTTCGGGCTTTTCAGCATCAATTACGCCTGGTATTTCCTGATCACCTGGCTGCCCAGCTACCTGGTGATGGAGAGGCACTTTTCGATGAGCATGATGGCCGTGGTGGGCTCGGTTCCCTTTTGGGGACTCGCCCTTTCGGCCACCGTCAGCGGTTGGGTTTCGGACCACCTGATCATGCGAGGCTATACGCCCACCCGCGTGCGCAAAGGTTTCGCCGCCACCGGATTGACCATGTGCACGCTGGTGCTGCCGGCGGCCATCGTCGACAGCCCGTGGATATGCATTGCCCTGCTGACGGCAGCCTGCCTGTCGTTCGGACTTTGCACCTCCAACCACTGGGCCATCACCCAAACCCTCGCCGGATCGCCGGCGGCGGGTAAGTGGACGGGCCTGCAAAATGCATTCGGCAACCTGGCGGGAGTGGCGGCGCCGTGGATTACCGGCATCATCGTCTCGGCAACCGGCCATTTCTTCTACGCCTTCGTGGCTGTTTCGGTGGTACTGGTGCTGGGGGCGCTGAGCTTTCTGTTCGTGGTGGGCTCCGTCGCGGAGGTGGATTGGTCCAAAGCTTGACTGCGGAGCCTTGACGCCGCCGTGGCAAGGAAACTAAGATAAGCCGCGATGCGAAGTCTCGTTTCGCCCGTAAGGAGGCCGGAAAGTATGAGGATGAAATGGCTCTGGTTTGCTGCCGCACTGGGCGTTTGCGTGGGTTGCTCCACGCCGCGCCCCGCGGGTAATCCTTCGCCTGATATAGGCCAACCTACCAAGGAACTGCTGTTCGTGCCGGTGAAAATCGACGGTCCGGTCCACGACCCCGCCAAACACACTTACTGGTGGGGGCCGTTTGCCGAATGCTCCTCGGTTCTCGATATCAACGGGGACGGCCTGCCCGATATCGCGGCGGGCAGGAATTACTACATCGCCCCCAAGTGGACCAAGTACGCCAATTACCGCGAAGGCGCCGCCACCAACGGTCCGGACATCGACGACAATTTCGAAGGCACGATGGATGTCAATAACGATGGCCGCCCGGACGTGGTCAGCTCCGGCTGGATGTTGCGGCAGGGCATCTGGTGGTACGAAAACCCCGGCAAGCTGGGGCAGAAATGGGCGGACCATCAAATGCTTGCGGCGGACGGGCTGGAGGGCATGGTGATCGGCAACCTGTCCGGGCATGGCCCCAAGGACGTGCTGGTCAACTTCTTCGCCAAAAAACCCGGCCGCAGCCTGATCTGGTTCGAGCATCTCGACCAGGCTCCCTGGTTCAAACAGCACACGCTCGGCCCGGAAAACATCGGCGTCAGCCACGGCAATGGCATTGGCGACATCAATGGCGACGGCCGCATGGACGTGGTCACCACCACCGGTTGGTACGAAGCCCCGGCGCGTCCCACCGAAGATC
>CAYTJG010000659.1:0-1506 GCA_964437865.1 uncultured Bifidobacteriaceae bacterium
AGCGCTTGTCATTACCCACAATTATTGCGCCCCGGTATTGGATGTTCTAATTTTACTTAGCCGAGTTGGCCGACGTCCCTCAGGTCGGCCAATTTATGCATACGAACCTGACGAGGCCTGCCCGGTGGGCGCAGGAGGAGTTTGGATTTGCCCAATTGGGGGATAAACGGCGCAATAAGCGCTTGGTGAAGATCGCCGAACATTTGGCTGCCAGTCCTGGCGGGACTCTGCCCCAAGCTTTTCCGGATTGGGCGGAGTTGAAGGCGGCGTATCGTTTTTTCGGGCAGCGTGGGGTGACCTTCGAGCGGGTATTGGCCCCGCACTTGGAACGGACCCGCCAAACCTGCCGTCAACGGGGGGAATACTTGCTCATCGAGGACACGACCCTCTTGGATTACAGCCGCCACCGGGCCACGGAGAATTTGGGAGTGATTGGCGACGGCGCGGGCCGGGGCTTTGAATTACACAGCGCCTTGGCAGTGCGGGTGGAAGGATGGACGCTGGCCCAACGGCCCGAGGGCACGGTGGTGGGCTTGTTGGCGCAACAATGCCGAACCCCGCGGCCTGCGCCGGTGGGAGAGACCCGCGCGGAGCGGTTGGGCCGCCCGCGCAAATCGCAGACTTGGGCGGCGGGGATCAAATGGGCCGGCCGGCCTCCTGAGGGCAGCCGGTGGATATACGTGGCAGACCGGGAATCGGATATTTATGAAACCCTCCAGACCTGTCAGGGGCACGGGGTGGATTTTGTGATCCGGGCCTGCCAGGACCGGCGCTTGGCCGGCGGGGCCGGGCGTTTGCACGCGGTGCTGGCCCAGGCGGCGGTATTGGGCCAAGGCACGGTGGAGGTTCGGTCCCGCCCCGGGCAGGCGGCCCGCGCGGCGGTGGTGGAGGTGCGCGGGGCGCGGGTGGATTTGGACGGGCCCTGGCGTCCCGGCGGATGGCAAGGGCCGCTGGCGGACATTGGGGTGGTCGAAATCAAAGAGGTCCAGGTTCCCGCCGGGGTGAAGGAACCGCTGCGCTGGATTTTGCTCACCACCTTGACTTGTGACACTTGGGCCGGCGCGCAACGGGTGGTGGGGTGTTATACGGCGCGTTGGTGGATTGAAGAATATCACAAGGCGCTCAAGAGCGGTGCGGGTGTGGAGGAGAGCCAGTTGGAGCGTGCGGACCGGCTGGAGCCATTGATTGCCGTGCTGGCGGTGGTGGCGGTGCGTTTGCTCAGCACGAAGCTGCTGGCGCGGAGCCGGCCGGAGACGTTTGAAGCGGCGGCGGGTTTCGGTTCGGAAATGCTGGCCCTGTTGGAGAAGAAGCTGGGCGAGCCGAAGGGTGGCTGGACCAATCGGAATCTCATGCGCTCCGTGGCGTGTTTGGGGGGATTTATCGGACGCAAGAGCGACGGCGAACCGGGGTGGCAGACGATCTGGCGCGGCTGGCAGCGATTGATGTGGATGTGCGCCGGAGCAAATCTAATGGAGGGCTAAAAAAATGTGGGTAATGACAAGCGCT
>CAYTJG010000660.1:0-1506 GCA_964437865.1 uncultured Bifidobacteriaceae bacterium
GCAAAGGCTGGTCCGGGTGAATTACCCGGATGGCACTTTCATCACCAATTCCTACAACCGGCTGGATTTGGCGCGGACGGTGGACCGCATGGGTTTCATCAATTCCTATGTTTATGATGGGGTGCGCCGCATGATCGAATCCGTTGATCCGCTCCGACGGACAAATTATTTCAATTTCTGCCCCTGCGGTTCTTTGGAATCCCTCGAGGATGCCGCCGGGAATTTCACCTCCTTCGCTTACGACAACGCCGGGCACCGTGTGCAGACCGTTTATCCGGACGGCTATGTTTTGAACCAGAATTTCGATTCGCTGGGGCGCGTCACCAACACCGTGGATAGCGGCGGGATCAGCAACTTTTTTTGGTACAATAACCAGGGTTTGCGCTATGCCACCACCAATTCCGCCGGCCGGGTTTCGCTCCTGGCTTTCGACGCCGATGACCGCGTCACCAACAGCATTGACGTCAACGGGGTGAATGTCGGCATCGCCTACGACGCCCTGGGGCGGACCCTCACCCGCAGCTTTCCGGATGGCGGCGTGGAGGGCTACGGTTACACCTTTGGCATTGCGGGTGCGACCAGTTACACCAACCAGATCGGCAATGTGACCAGCTTCACTTTCGATCCGGCCAACCGAAAAATCGCCGAAACCAACGCGCTCAATAACACCACGCTGTTCAGCTTCAACCCGGCCGGGGATTTGCTCACGCTGACCGATGGCAACAATGATAAAACCTCCTGGGGCTACGATTATTATGGCCGGGTGACCAACAAGGTCAACAATGTGGGGACAACGCTGTTCCTGTATCAATACGACCCGGACAACCGGCTGACCAATCGCTGGAGCGCCGCCAAGGGCAACACGGGATTCGTTTATGATGCCGTGGGGAACCTGCTGCATGTGGCGCATCCCGTCAGCCCCGCCATCAGCTTCAACTACGACGTCCTCAACCGCGTCAAGAACATGGTTGACGCCGTGGGGAACACGGTCTATGGTTATGACGCTGCGGGCCAGTTGTTGAGCGAGGGCGGCCTGTGGCCGAATGACGGCATGAATTTCACCTATCTCAACCGTTTGCGCACGGGCTTGAGCCTGGCTTCGCCCCCGGCCAACCCGTGGACGCAGGGCTACGCTTATGACGCCGCCCGGCGCCTGACCAACGTCACCTCGGCGGCGGGGTCGTTTGGCTACAGTTATGAGCCGTTGCAGCAGCAGCAGGTGGCCACGCTGACCCTGCCCAATGGCGCGGTCATCACCAATGCGTATGATTCCAATGGCCGGCTGACCCTGACCGAACTGCTGAATTCGCAGGGCACCGACCTGGATTCCTACGCCTACGGCTATAACAAGGCCAATCAGCGGACCAACGTTTTGCGGACGGCGGGCGATTACGTCAAATACGTTTATGACCCGATTGGGGAGGTGCTTGTGGGCATTGGCTATGAAGCGACGGGTTCCATCCGGTTTCACGACCGGTTCAATTACGCGTATGACGCGGCGGGCAA
>CAYTJG010000661.1:0-1505 GCA_964437865.1 uncultured Bifidobacteriaceae bacterium
TAGACGCCGTTGCTCTGGCAAGTCTCATAATAGACGGCGGTATTCGATTCGATGAGGCCGGCATTCTCAATGGCGCCGCCGTGGTCATAGACGTACCAGTTGGTGGAGCTCGTCCAAGTGCCGTTCCGGTGGTAGTAGGATCGCCGGTAATCGGTCCGCTGAGGTGAACTGCCACCCGACGCGTTCTCCTGAAAGCTCATGGAACCGTCGATACCAGTGACCGCGAACGGCAATTGCACGGTGGCCAGGTGACGCCACACGCCGGCCACGGGATCGCGCAGCCACGTGCCGGCATAGCCCCGGTGCGGCGTGCCGTCCGCCGGTGGCCACGTCCGGATCACCATGCGGTACCACACGTTGGTCTGCCAGAACGACCACAAACCCGGCGACCGGAAGAGGGTACCTTCGCCGATGGTGGCCATGGCGTAGGTCGGCGGGCTGGTGTAGAACGGGCCAATGGTGTCCGTCAGGTTCACCGGATTGCTCAGCGGCCAGAAGCTGAAGTTGACGGTTTGGCGGGTGCCAACCGGGTTGGGCGAATTGGCCGCGGGCAGGGCTAACCCGTTGTAGAAATAGCCGCTGGTTCCCTCCCGACTGGTCCAGTAGTCGCTCCACCAAGTATTGTAATAGGTGTTGTTCCAATACGGCCACCGCACCTCTTTCATCACGATATCCGAGCCGCTGGAAACATCGCTAAAGTACGAGTATTCCGCGCGGCACGGTAAAACCGCGAACAGGTTGGCGGCGGTCAGCGCCAGCGCGGCGCGGACCCATGTGCTAATGCGCGGCATTGGCGGTTGCCTCCTCGGGCAGGGCCTCCACCACCAGGACTTCAAATGGCTGGAGCTTGAACTTGGTCTCCTCACCGGCGCGCAGCCCGGTCACGTCAACCACCTGGTCCTTGTACGGGCTCACGAGGGAATACTTTTGCGCGGCCCCGGCGGGCAGCTCAAACACCTTGGCCGGATCGATCGCCAGGGTCTGCGCGTGGCCAACCGGGTTGCGCAGCGTGAGAATGCCTTTCTTCGGCGACCAGGCGGCCCAGCCATAGACTTCGCCATCCGCCGGCCGGCCGCCGACCCAGTGGGTGTCCACCAGGGTATCGGCGTTCGCCCGCGACCACTTGGCGGCTTCGGCCAGGGTGTCCCAGTTGTCGGCGGTGAGCAGCGCCGGCGTAATGTACATCTCCTGCAATTGGGTGCCGTTGCCGAACATGGCCCGCACCTCGGATTTGAAGATGTTGTTAGTGTCGTAGTTCAGGCCGTGCGCCTTGTGCGCGTAGATGATGCCGTGCAACATGAGCGAATTGAGCGGATACAAATCGCTCCGGCTAACCACTTCGTCGTAAACATCGTTGTCCTTGTACGAAATCCAGCGCTCGCGTTCCGGTGCCTCGCCGGGCACGAAGGAATGGTCCTCGCCGCCGCGCCAGATGGAGTCGGCATACAGGAGCCAGAAGGGCGAGGGCCAGGTGCCGGTGGTCTGGTTGATGTACAGGTCCGGCT
>CAYTJG010000662.1:0-1503 GCA_964437865.1 uncultured Bifidobacteriaceae bacterium
CTTTCCATGAACTGATTTATCTAGGGGGCGAATTCATGGTTGTTTTGATGGAAGAATGGATTCTTAGGTGTCGGCCGCTTGGAACTCCGCCAAGCTGGGCAACACGACCCGGCCTAGTTGTTTCGCCAGCCGACAAAGGGCGCGGCGTTTGGTTTCCAGAACTTGCTCTTCATACGCTTTGAGTCCGGCCTCGGCGTAACTCAATCCCTTGACCATGACCCGCCAGAACAAGCTGGCCAACTTGCGCGCCAGCGCGATGTTGGCCACCAATCCGCCGCGCCGGCCGGCCATCCGCCGATAAAACCCGCCCAAGGCGATATTTTTGCTTTGGACCAAACTGCGAGCCATCATGCAGAACAGCCTCCCTGGACGATTGCGCTTGCGCCGTACCGAACCTTTGCGTTTGCCACTTTGATGGCTGCCGGGCGCAAGCCCAAGCCAGGCAGTGAAATGCTTTTCGCTGGGCCAAGCGCTCAAATCCAGCCCGACTTCGCCGATGAGTTGGAGCAGGCTGTAGTCAGTGTGGGCTGGCAACACCGTCAAATCCTTGCTGCCACACAGTTTGAACACCAGACGGTGCAGATCGTCAATCTGCGGTGCGTTGATGCCGCCGCGCTTGGTGGCGGGCGGTACCGGCGGAGCCCCGGGCTCCTCGGGGCCGCTCATCTCCCGCAAGACCTCTTCAATCTGCTGGTCACACGCCATGATTTGCCGCTGGTAGTGCTGCCAGTTTTCGACCGCCTGGCGCAGGGCAAAGAGATGTTCTCTGGCCCAAGTGCCACGCAGCGACTCCTTGACCCGTTCGGCCTTCTTCTTCTGGATGCGCACATCGCACAACGCCAACAGTCGTTCCGCATCTCGCTCCCCGCTCAGAATGGCGGCAATGACTCGTTGACCGCTCTCGCTGACCAAGCTGCTGATCACGTCGTGCAACTTGATATTCATCCGCTCCAGCGCCTTTTGCTGGTGTTGCACGCACGCCGCCGCGCTGGTCAGATGATCGGCCCGCAACCGCAGATAGTCCTGCAAACGGCGAACGTCCGCTGAAGGGACAAACCCCGCCTGCAGCAACCCGTGCGCGTGCAACGTCGCCCCCCACTGACAATCCTTCATGTCCGTCTTGCGTCCAGGCAGGTTGCGCGTTTGCTTGCCGTTGACCATCCGCACTTCCAAACCCGCCGCTTCCAATACCCCGTAAAGCGGCAGCCAATATACCCCCGTGGCTTCCATCGCCACCGACTTGACGCTCTGGGCCTTGAGCCAATCACGCAACCGATGCAACTCGGTGGTGAACGTCCCAAAAACCTCCGGCGGACCACCAGCGATCGAAACGTGCATGTGTTCGCTGCCCACATCCACAAAGGCTGCCAACGGATCCAACACCGACAAACTTGCCGAACTCATCATCTTGCTCCTTTCTTGTGGCCATGCTTGAAGCCCGACAACGCTCTGGAAAAGACAAATCTTTCCAACGGGAAAACCCACTCGGGCCTCACCAAAATG
>CAYTJG010000663.1:0-1501 GCA_964437865.1 uncultured Bifidobacteriaceae bacterium
GCCGCTGGATTTTCCCGGAGGGTCCCTTGGGCAGGTCGGTGACGAAGTGAATGCGGGTTGGGGTCTTGAAATGTCCCAGGCGACTCTCGCAAAAACTCAGCAACGCCCGTTCGTCCCCCGTCATCCCCGAGCGCAAGACCGCAAATGCCACCACGTCCTCCCCCACATACCGGTCCGGCACCCCCACCGCCGCCGCTTCCAACACTGTCGGGTGCGCTTCCAAGACCTCGTCAATCTGCTTGGGCGCGATGTTCATCCCCCCTTTGATGATCAACTCCTTGGACCGCCCCACCACGAAAAAGTAGCCGTCCTGGTCCTGATAGGCCAGATCGCCGGTGTGGAACCAGCCCGCCGTATCCAACACCGCCGCCGTTCCCACCACATCCTTGTAATACCCCTGCATCAGTCCCGGCCCGCGAATCAGCACCTCGCCCGGTTCGCCCGGCGCCACGTCCAGCCCCTGCCGGTCGATGATCCGCGTCTCAAAGCCCCAGGCCAGCCCCGGCGAGCCCAGCTTGTTCGCCGCCGGCGGCGGCGGATTGGAGAAGATGTTGCCCCCCTCGGTGGAGCCCATGGCCTGGAGCAGCGGCAGCTTGAACTTGTCCAGAAACTCCTGATGCAGCGCCGGCGAGAGCGGGGCCGAGGAGGACCGCAAAAAGCGGATGCGCTGAAAGGCGGCGGCGCGTTGGCCCGCTTTGGGATCCTGCCAGTCCAGCAACTGCGAGATGATGGTGGGCACCACCGCCGACCAAGTGCAGCGGTGCTCGGCCAGCCAGTCCCAAAACTGGCTGACGCTGAAATGCTGGGGGACCACGACCGTGCCGCCCGTCAGCAGGGTGGGCATGAGCGTCACACATTCGGCGTTAATGTGGTACAGGGGCAGCACCAGCAGGGAACAATCGGCCGCCGTCAGCTGGTGGGCCTGAATGGAATTCTGGCCGTGGACCAGCAAGGTCTGATGGGTGTGCATGGCGGCCTTGGGTTGGCCGGTGCTGCCGGAGGAATACATCAGCAGGGCCAGATCCGTGGGCGCCGGCGGTGGCAGCGCGGGCCGCGGTGTGTCGGCAGATTTCGCCCAGCCCGCGGCGGGGACGGTGACCACCTGCACGGGCCGCTTGACGGCGGTCAGCACCTCGGTAAGCAGGCCCCGGTAGGCTTCGTCCACAAACACCACGGCCGCATCGCAATGTTCCAGCGTATAGCTCAGCGCCGCCGCCCCGGCCCGCACGTTGAGCGGTACGGACACCAACCCGGCATACATCGTGCCCAGAAACAACTCCACGGTGGCCAGCCCGTTGTCCATCAGAAAAGCTACCTTGGCCCCCGGCTCGAGGCCTAATTCGAGAAAGTGGGCACCCAGATGGCGCACCTGCCTCTGCAAATCTCCAAATGCGACTTGGTTCCCCGTCTCGGGGTTGATCAAAAACAACTGGCTGGGCCGAAGCTCCGCCTGTTGATCGATCAGTTCTCTAATCGTCAATGGATGGTTGTTCATCTTCCG